>NZ_JBNGOZ010000025.1:0-68140 GCF_050589825.1 Carboxylicivirga longa
GGGGTTTTGTTATACTTTTAAGATAGTAATAATTATCTAGATATCAAAGATATAAGTCAACTTATGAATATCCCTAATCTAGAAAAATTTATACCTGGACTGGTTCCATAAACGTCCATATAGACAAAAAGTCGTGTTGCTAGCAAATGACATAGCGCATAAGGCGATGTCCGCGGGTCAATAAGGCATGCTGCTTCGGTCAGCTTAGCCAAATGGTTGATTTGGCTCACCAAAAAGAAAAGTTAAAACCAAATACAAGGCTTTGGCTTCCCTTCTCTTCTCTTATCGAGGTCTGCAAGGTCAATTCACCTTACGCGCCATGCTGTAGGCCGCTACTGAAAAAAAAGGTGCATCCCCAAAGAATGCACCTTTTCAAATATTATTCAAGAATTTAACTGGCAGTAAGTTCTGATAGTTTCATTCTAAATAAGTGTTTACGGAACGGTTCTTTATAAGCATCTTACCAAAGAGAACCGTTCCCAAAAAACTTATTGAACGCTCTACTAGTCAGCCAGCACACTGAATTCTGCGCCACCGGCAAAATCCTGTCCGTTCTGCGAGCTTTTACCCGTAAAGCGGATGTAACGAGCCTTAACGGTTTTACTAAAATCCACACGTTTCTCTTTCTTGCTTCCATCAAAGCTGCCGCTGTATATGGCTTCACCCCAGTTTTCACCATCGTTACTCACGTGAATGGTATAGTCCTTAATATCACCATTCTTTCCACCATCCTGACGAGGCAGGTAGGTGAAACCTTTGATGGTTTTCGTTTCGCCACAGTCAAAATCCACCCAATGAGGGTACTGGGCTACGGTTACCGAATACATGGTATGCCAGGTAGTGGCCGGGTTGCCGTCAACCAGATTTTTGGCTGAGCTGCCGCCTCCGGGCTCCTCACTGCTGGCAAAGACAACGGTTGTTGCAATCTTTTCAATCTTATTGAACTTCATGCTTACTTCCGAGTCTTTGTTTCCCTTGAACCAAGCCTTCACGGTGCCGCCATTGCGCAAGGCTACAGGGGCAGTATAATCCTTAGTGGCACCCCCGTTAACAGCATAACAGATTTTTGCATCTGCTTTACTGGTAGAAATTGTAAGCGTACCGTTAAGGGTGCGGGTGATGGTAATAGGTACCTCGCCCGATGGTGCCACATTGGCAATTTCATCCAGGTTATCGCCGGCAGGGCGTATGATAAAACCAAAATCGTTCTGCCCTGCATACACACGGTCGTGGGTGAGTGGTCCGCCCTGTCCGCAACTGGCGCCTCCCAGGCCGGTTACCTTAGCATCAAGGTGGAGGGTGATGTCACCCGCTTCGGGTAACTCATAGATATGAGCCGCTGTGGCCATGGCCTGAGCCGTGTAAGGGAGAGCGCTCACTGTCATATCACCCGTGGCCACAAAAACAGCGCCTGCACCCTCCTTTGTTAAGGCACACCAACGTGTTTCTTCGTGGTTGGCCATGTCCTGTGGTTTGGGGAAGTTCACAAATTCCTCGTTAACCGTTGTGGTGTATTTCTGAATGTTCTGCGCTGTCTTGCGGTCGTTGTAGTTCCCAATGGGGCCACGTCCGTAGTAGGTAAAGTTCTCATAGGTCTTGGGTATCGTCATGGAATAACCCAAGCGTGGAAGAACAAAGTGAGCCTCGTTGGATGTAATGCTCGACTGTAACTCTACAGAGCCATCCTGATAAACTGTCCATATCTGGTTGGTAACAAAGCGGAAATCATCCTCGCCGAAAGTGCGGTCGGTCAGTTCCTCAACGGATATGACATTGCCGCTGGTGCCACCATGCTGACGGGCAGCGTTGGGAGCTTGCGAAATAACGGTGAACGACAGCGTAGCTGTTCCGTCCTTGTTGGTTCGCATTTTAGAATCAATGGCTTTGTGCTTCAGGTTATGCAGGCCTTTTTCGTACCAGCTGCGATATCCCCATGTGTCGTTATTAACAAAGGCACGAAAGGCATCCAGCTTGGGGCCATGTCCATCGGCAATAATGGTTTTGCCATCATAAGTAAGCCCATAAAGCGAACCATCTGTCAGGTTGAATTTAGCAATAAAGCCTTTGCCGCTAACCACCTTGATGTTATTGCCGGCATCACTTATCTTCACTTTACCTTGGCCATTTACTTTGGCTACATCGGCAATAAAGGGTATTTCGGTCTTGGCTTTTAGTAGGAACTGCTCTTCCGCCTCCACAAAGTCTTTTTTTGCCCAAGGCTGATCCTCTTTCAGCACAAACTGAAGCTTTACAAAGTACTCAGCACCGGCTTTCATATCGGCAAAACGATAGGGAAGCGTTATAGTACTTTTTGTTCTGGCAGCAATGGCACCGGGCGTCATACGGCCTTTCTTAATCTCCGAGCCGTTTTCCCAGATTGACCATACCAGATCGTAATCGGCCAGCGATTTGAAATAGTACTTATTGAAGATTTCAAAAGTACCCTTCTGAATATCCATGGCTTTCACACCAATATTCTGGTATACCTTTTTCACTTCGTAGTACTGGGGTTTCAGGTCGCGCTCGGCAAACAGGATGCCGTTCATCACAAACTGACCGCTGTTGGGTTTATCGCCAAAATCGCCACCGTAAGCCAGATAACGTGTGCCATCGGCCCGGTAGTTGTAAATGGCCTGGTCGATCCAGTCCCAGATAGCGCCACCACAGAAGAAGTTAGTGGATTCAATGGCCTCCCAGTAATCAATAAGGTTACCACAGGCATTACCCATTGAGTGGGCATATTCAGAGATATGGAATGGATATTTAATATCCATTTTACCGGTTACGGCGCTCTTCATCCAGCCGATGGATGGATACTGGTTAGAACCCATATCCACAATGCTGTTGTTACGTTCGTACTGCACCGGACGCGATTGATCGATTTCTTTCAGCGCCTTGTAGGCATGCACAAAGTTTTTGCCCGGCCCGGCTTCGTTACCCAGTGACCAGATGACGATTGAGGGGTAGTTTTTGTTTTGGTGAGTCATTTCAATGACACGACCTACGTGGGCATTTTCCCATTCGGGAGGATGCGACAGCGATGCTTCACCGTAGTAATACTGATGCGATTCAATATTGGCTTCGTCTTCCTGATAAATACCATATTTATCACACAAGTAGTACCAATAAGGATCAGCCGGGTAGTGAGAGTTACGAACATGATTAATATTGCCGCGTTTCATCAGCATTACCTCATGCTCCATTTGCTCACGTGTAAGCGTATGACCCGTTTCAGGGTGCGTTTCATGACGGTTTACGCCTTTCAGTTTTACCGTTTTACCATTGATATAGTAATAGCGACCGGCCAGTCCGAATTCATCATCCTCGGCTGCTGTATCTTTGATTTCTACCTCGCGAAAACCGGTATGTGTCGATATGGTCTCAACCACTCTGCGTTTGTTGTCTTTCAGCTGGGCAACCAGGGTATAACGATAGGGGTGCTCGCCTGACCATAGCTTGGGTGATGATATCTTTAATTCTACTTTTGCCTGAGCCTGCTCACCGCGTTTCACTACGGGCACCGTTGCCTTAGCCACAGCATCGTTTACCAGTGTGTTATTATCGGAATACAACTGGTTGGCATACAGTGAATATTCGATGGAGTATCCTTTAGCCGTTTTCTTACTCAGGTTACGGATGTCGGCCGATATTTTAAGTGTACCATGCTCGTAGTTATCATCCAGCTCCGGCAGGGCAAACAGGTCGCGAATCTGCACTTTGGGTGTGGAATAGAGCTGCACGGTGCGGAATATACCGGGCAGGCGAAACATGTCCTGTGCCTCAAGGAATGAGCCGTCGGAGTTACGGTATACCTCAACGGCAATTACGTTAGTGCCTTTTACCAGGTATGGACTGATGTCGAAAGTTGCGGCATTGCGCGAGTTTTTTGAGAATCCAATGTAATGACCGTTGATCCATAGGTAGAAAAAGGAATCAACCCCGTCGAACTGAACAAACACCTCACGGCCATCCCAGTTTTCGGGTATCTCAAAGTTACGGCGGTAGGAGCCCACTTCGTTTCGAGCTTCGTAGGTTACCCAATCTTTTGCCGGCTCACGCATTACACCACCTTTCCAGTCGTCCACTTTTACGCTGTGTTTAAAAATAACCGGCTGGTTGCAATAGATAGGAGTACCGTATTTCTGCCCGCCATCCTTGGCCAGGCCATATACGTTCCAGTTGGAAGGAACGGGAATTTCATCCCATTTGCTGACATCAAAATCTGGTTTGTAAAAGTCTGTGGGGCGTTGCTCGGGGCGCTTGACCCAGTTAAACTTCCAGTTGCCGTTAAGTGTTTTCCAATATGCCGAGTTTTCCGGTAGTACTTTACGTGCATTCTCCACATCGTGGAATGAGTAGAAGGTGGCCCGGGGCTGTTCTTTATTATGGGCTATGTGCGAGGGGGACTCCCACTCTTTTCCGTTAGGCCCTTCTAATTTTCCGTAGGTGTAGCCCTCGAGCTGAGCCGAGGCTCCGTAATGTAGCGCAAACAGGCACACCAACAATCCAAAAAATCCTTTTGTCATGAAAATAGATTAAATTAATTTATTGCCTTTTGTTAAAAGGCAAATCTAATATTTAAAGTGGCGTAAAAAAAGGCTACCCCAAGGGGGTAACCTTTTTTATTTTTCTGATGGGCTAAGTCTTAGTTAATGCTGTCGTCTAATGCTTTACCCGGCTTAAATTTCACAACGTTTTTAGCGGCAATCTGAATTTCTTTACCTGTTTGTGGGTTGCGACCTGTGCGTGCAGCACGTTCTGATACAGAGAAGGTTCCGAAACCAATTAGTTGGATGCTTTCTTTATTGGCCAGGGTTTTCTTGGTGGTTTCTACGAAGGCGTTAACGGCCTTTTCGGCATCTGCTTTTGTAATGCCTGCTTCTTCAGCAATTGCAGTAACTAAATCTTGTTTATTCATATCTATGTAAAATTAAATTTATGCTAAAACTATATTTTTTTTCCGAAGTACAGCAAGGAATGATTCATCAAATTATGGTTTATTTATGAGGAATAGCGCTACTTATCAGATTATCAGATAAAAAAAATCAATCGCTTCATCCTGTATTAGGCTAGCATACATAAGGTTTAGAGTTTGTATGTGATTGATAAGGAGATGTTGATAAGTGGTAGATTAAAAAAGAAAGATGTTTTTTAGGAATATAATTATTTATTTGCTTTTTTTAAGTCTTCCTAAATCAACCCAATTAGCATGAGTGCGCTCAAAACGTTTTTTTTTGCCATAAATATCTTTTCGTGTTTTTGTGCCTTTGGGCATGATAAGGAACGTGTGGACAGTCTGATGAATCGACTGGTGCACGAGGAGGATAAGCGGCAGCGGGGGGAGTTGTATTTGGCCTTGGCCGATTGCTTTGGTTATAGTGACGTTATCAAGAGCTATGATTATATTGAGAAGGTGAGAAGTTTGGCAGAGCAGGAGGGTTACAATGATTTGCTGTCGAAGGGCAATTTTCTCCTGGCCAATTTGCTGATTCGCCAGGGTAAGCTCAATGAGGCTTTGCAATGCCTCAACGATGAGCTGGCCGAGCTTGATAAAGAGGAGCAGGCTTATAAGCATGTGGTGTTGCTGGCAAATATTGGTGCTATCTATTACAGTTTGGAGGAGTCAGATACGGCACTGTCCTTTTTTATGAAGGCTCTTGAGCTTGTAGAAACCGGTAAGGTGGATTGTAGCGAGCGCAAGTCGGTGGAAATCATTATCGTCATTAAAAATAATATCGGAAATGTTTATGGTGATATGAACGATAATGCCAAGGCTCTGATGTATTATAAGGAAGCCTTGGTTATGACGAGGAAAATAGATGCAAAGGAGCACCTTGGGGTTATCACTAAAAACATAGGCGATTTATATATTGAAGTGAATCGGCGGGAGGAAGCCTTACCTTTTATCAGAGAGTCCATCGATATACGCGAGGAGATTGGAGATTTAGCTGGGGTGGCCTCCAGCTATTGTCTTTTAGGTGATTATTATCGAGATGAGGATAACAGTAAAAAGGCCATTGACGCTTATCAGATATCTTTGCAACAGGGACTGAAAGCTAATGCTTGGTTGGTAATTTCGGAAACGGCACAAAAGCTGTATCAGACTTTTAAGCAACAGGGCGATTATAAAAGGAGTCTGGAATATTTTCAAACCTATCATCAGTATAACGATAGCCTGATGTTGCAGAACTCAGAGAAACAGCGTGCGTCTATTGAGTTCGATTACCAGATGCAACAACGGCAGCAGCAATGGGAAGAGCAGCAGCGCAAAGAGCGTTATCTACATTATCTGGTGGGTGCCGCTTTACTAATTGTGGTTTCCTACCTAATGTTGCTCTTTTTATTGTCGCGGGCTCGTATGAAACGCATAAAGCTTGAGCAGAAGAATCTGGTGCTGGAGAAGGAACACCTAGAGCAGGATCTGCATCTAAAAAAGAAGGAGCTGACCACCAATGTGATGTATCTTGTGCGTAAAAATGAGCTTATTAAAGAAGTGGCACAGCGCCTTATGAATGACCTGGGCAAGTTCAAGCCGCAAAACCAGAAGATAATACAGGGGGTGATGATGGACTTGCAGCAGTCGCTCGACAACGATGTGTGGGAGGAGTTTGAGCTGCGATTTAATCAGGTACACTCCGATTTTTATGAGCGTTTGCGCAGTGATTTTCCCGATTTAACACCTAATGAAGTGAAGTTGTCAGCTTTCTTACGGTTAAATATGAGTTCCAAAGAAATATCTGCTATCACCCATCAAACGATCCGAAGTATTGAGGTGGCACGTACGCGCCTGCGTAAAAAATTAAACCTCACAAACACAGATACAGGTCTTGTAGCTTTTCTGAATCAATTTTAAAGCATCTTTTTTACCTCTTTGTTAATCTGCTTAAAACCAAACTTATAAAATTATTTGTGCAGTGCTTGTTGTGGTTCAATATTGTCTTTGTATCATTTTTGAGATATTCAAATGTGTTTTTGTGACAGTTATGTTGAGGTTGTATAATTGAATCGCTGCATTTCGATAATTAGTTTTACAGGTGAGCAGAATAGGGCAGTGCTAAAAATTGCTAACTATCATAATCCAAATCGCCTGTTTGATTCTGTCTTGATAGAAATCGAAAACAAAATGCTAACTAATTGTAAATGAAAATGAGGTGAAGAAGAAATCCCTAAAGCCATCTTTAATAATAAAAGGAGATGATAGCACACATGATTTTGAGCAGTTAATGGCAGAGAATGAAGTCCGTTTGAAAGCCTTAAAAAAACTACTCAACAAACTGAATGAGAAGAAAAATCCCCCAAGATCAACAGAATAACACATTCGTATTATTAACTTAAATAAATAGACTATGAAACAAAATCTACGATCGCTTACCTGTTACACAGGGGTGATAATAATGGGTCTGCTGCTGAGCTTTAGCAGTATGGCACAGAATTATAAAGACGGTATCCTGCAAGGTACCTTCCGGATTAAGCTGCAGCCCCACCTGGGGCAAAGCATCCAGGTGAAAAGTGCAGGTGGTGGCCAGGCGGTGACCACCGGTGTGAACGATATTGATATGCTTAATAGCCGTTATTCAGCGGTTCAGATGGAGCGTATCTTCCCTTATTCGCCGCAATTTGAGGATAAGCACCAGAAGTATGGCCTGCATCTGTGGTACAAAGTAACAATCACTGACGAGGCGAAAACCCATAGTGCTATCAGTGCATATGCTAGCCTGGCTTCAGTAGATGTTTGCGAACCCGTGCGGGAAATATCGTTGATACATCCCATGAGCAGTCAGGCCTTTGATAAGTCGCAGGTGCTGAAGGCAACCAGCGAAATGCCTTTTAATGATCCTTACCTGCCCATGCAGTGGCATTATAATAACACAGGACAGACCAATGGCTTGCCCGGTGCCGATATTAATGCTTTTGAAGCCTGGAAAATCAACACAGGCTCCAACAAGGTGATCGTGTCCATCCATGATGAGGGTGTAGATGTGAATCACGAAGATTTGCACGAGGCCATGTGGGTGAATGAAGCCGAGTTAAATGGCGAGCCCAATGTGGATGACGATGGCAATGGTTATAAAGACGATATATATGGTTTTAACTTTGGTGATAACATGGGGGAAATTGCGCCCGGACACCATGGTTCGCACGTGGCCGGTACGGTTGGAGCCATCAACAACAACGGCATTGGTGTGTCGGGTGTTGCCGGAGGTACTGGTAGTAACGATGGAGTTCGCATTATGAGTTGCCAAATATTAGGCGGTGTGAGCCAGGGTAACCTGCCTTCCTCATTTGTGTATGCTGCTGATAATGGAGCGGTTATATCCCAGAATAGCTGGGGCTATAAGCGTCCTGATTATGTGGAACAAGCTGTGTTAGATGCCATTGATTATTTCATTCAGGAGGCCGGATCGTATGCAGGTAGCCCCATGAAGGGTGGCGTGGTTATTTTTGCCGCCGGTAACGACAACGCCGAGGGGCTGTTTTATCCCGGCTGTTACGAAGAGGTCATTGCCGTGTCGGCCTTAGGATCGAGCAACAAACGAGCCGGTTATACCAACTATGGAACCTGGGTGGACCTTGCTGCACCGGGTGGCGACTCTGATGATAATGCCAATATGACTGATAGCCAAGCGGAGGCTGGTTTCTCAAACGGGGTATTAAGCTGTTATGCCGGCAATGCCTACGGCTATATGGATGGTACTTCCATGGCCTGTCCGCATGTATCAGGTATTGCTGCTTTGGTTGTTTCCCAGCACGGTCATAGTGGTTTTTCCAATACTACATTGAAGAACCAGTTGATTACAGCGGTTAATGATATTTACCAAATTGAAGGAAACGCTCCCTATAAAGGAAAGCTGGGTTCCGGTGCCATCGACGCCGTACTGGCTCTTAAGAATAACGAAGGCAAGGCACCTGTGGCCATCACTGATTTAAACATGCTTGGTTTAGCGCAGGATTTTGCAGTGCTGGAATGGAGCGTGCCTGCCGATGAAGATGACGGTAAGCCCTGGGAATTTGAGATATTGTATTCGAAGAAGGAGATTAGCACTGCAACTCTGGAATATGCTCGTCGCATCAATTTGAAGAATGATTGGGCAGTGGGTGAAAAAGTAAGTTTTGAAGTGGAAGGCCTTGAGGCCATGACTGAATACTATTTTGCAGTGCGTAGTATCGACCGTTGGGGTAACCAATCCGATTTCTCCAATCAGCTCAGTGCAACAACCAACGAAGGGCCTGATGCTCAGATTGACGAAGCTACGCCAAACGTAAATCTTGTGGTGGATGCCACGGAGTCAACGGAAGCAAGTGCCAGCTTTAATATTCAGAATGTGGGAACCGGTTTGTTGCGCTGGACTACTGAGAACCATCATGTTTCAAGTATGGATGCTTACAGTATTGCAGATGTTCGTTATCCAAAAATTAAGCAGCAGGCATTTTCAGGGAAGGCGAATATACAAAGTACTGGAGCCAATTTTGATATTCCGATACATACCTATCGTCAGAAGCCGGCAACCGATCAGATGAGCTACTTCAGTATGTGGAGCGGACTGTATTATATTGGTGAGGAAGACACCTCTTATACCAACTCAGCTGCCATTCGCTATTATGTGTCACAGGAAGAGGGTTTTAATATGACTCACCTGAATGCTTTGGTACGTAACAACCCGGAACGTGGGCCATTGGTATTTGAGGTGCGCGAAGGTGCTGATATTTTGGATTCAAAGCTTATCTATGCACAGGAACATGAAGGATCAGAAGGGGGGGATTTTGTTAACATTAAGCTGAAAGAGCAGCTTTATTTCCCGCAGGGAAGCTATTTCTGGCTGGTGTTACATGTGCCATCAGGCAACCGTTATCCGATAGGAGCCGGTGTAGAGATGCAGCCCGAGCTGTCTGAGATGTGCTACATGAGCCTTAATGGCGGCGAAACATGGGCGCTTTTTGAGGATATGTATTATAATAACCTGCTGGTGTGGGCCATCACGCCGGTCAGCACTCTAAAGCCCGAGCAAAAATATATTAGCATCAATCCGGAGAGTGGCGAGACCCCTTCCAATGAGACAACAACTGTTGATGTAAGTGTGGATATGTCGCAGCTTGTAAACGGTACTTACAAGTCCAATGTTGTGGTTTACACCAACGAAACAGAAGAGTCTATGCTGCGTGTACCTACACAGGTAAAGCTAAGCGGTCATCCGCATAAGATACAGGGCGAGAGTATTGTTGACTTTGGTAGTGTAGTGCTGGGCAACACTAAGGAAATGCCTGTTAACATCGACAACATAGGTCTGGGTAACTTCTCTTCTGCTTATATTGAGATTGATAATCCTGCCTTTACCGTAAAGCGTAATTATCTGGGTCAAATAGCAGCTCTTTCGGGTGTTCAGTTTAAGGTAGTTTATAATCCTACTACTGCCGGTAATACCAATGCCGTAGCCCGTATTTATAACAGAAAAGGTGATGAGTTTACCTTCAATCTGTTTGGTGTGGCGGCCGAGCCACCGGTAATGGAAATCAGTCCTGCCGAGCTTTCATTCGATAACCTGAACATCGGCGATGAGGTAAGTGGTGAGTTTACCATTACCAACCATGGGAATTACCCGCTTGAGTACTTCTTTCCTTCATTTGTGCAGCTCGATCAGAGTGTTCAGGTGGATCCTAAGACCTGTTTGTTTGGTTATGCAGCGCAGATTAACGAAGATGGTGCATTGCCCAATCCGGCTTATGAATGGGTAGATATTGTAGCGACCGGAACAAAGGTAGTGCCTGAAAATGCTAACGCAGATTATTTCTATTATCCTGTGGAGCTGGATTTTGATTTCCCCTTCTTTGGTAAGCGCGAAAATAGTTTGTTCATTACCGATTGGGGTATGATTACCTTCGATCAGAATAGCGTATTTAATGTGTTGCCTCCGCACTATAAACTAGATGATTGCCCCGACCGCTTTATCTCGGCTCTGGGTAATAAGTATCGTTTAAATGACGGGGGTAATATCTACTACCAGAGCTTTGGCGATAAGTTTGTAGTGCAGTACGATAAAGTGATATGGGAAGGCTTTGACTGGGGTACCGGTGAATTTACACCGCACGAGCAGACTTTCCAGATTGTGTTGCATAGCAATGGAAACATAGATTTGATTTACAAAACTTTGGGTGGGTTAAATAGTGATGCTTTAAGAAAAGCATTTATCGCTATTGAAGATCAAAAGCAGGATGATGGCTATTTTATTAGCGATATAGATTCGCCTGATCTGATTGTGAGCGATCAAACGGTTGTTCGCTTTGTGAATCCCGGCTTAGGTTTGGTTACCGAACTAAGTAACCCTAAAGGCAAAGTACAGGTGGGTGAGTCGGTTACCGTAGCGTTTAAAGCCTCAACCGAAGTGCTGAATGTGGAGCATCATCGCGAGAAACTGGCGGTACTGAGTAACGATCCGCAAAATAACCCTGGAATTTTCACAATTGACTTAAATGTTACCGGAGGCGGAGAGCCAAAAGTGGAATTGGCACAAACGACCCTTGATTTTGGTAAGGTGTTCCAGGAGGCACAGGTAGTGCAGCCGTTATGGGTGCTGAATAGTGGACGTGCTGATGCCGATATTACCTCAGTTAAGAATAGCAACAGTGTGTTTACCATTGCGGCCGAAACACCACAGATCCTGACACCCGGTCGTAAGTTGCCATTTAATGTTACCTTGAATACTACGCAAATAGGTATTTACGAAGATGTAGTGACTATACTGGCAAGCGATGGCACAGAGTTAACGGTAGCTTTAAAAGCAGAAGTGATTGAGGCGCCAACGATAGACCTCGATATCGCAGAAATTACAGAGACAGTAGCCTCGGGTACTGTAAAGGATGTTTCTTTCTCGGTTACGAATAACGGTGGTAACAATCTGGAGGTAGCACCCATTGGTACGCCATGGATGACTGTGCAGGAAATGATAGCACCCCAGAGCACAGCAATTAAGGACTTCACCTACCATGTTGTTAGCAGTGATGATGAAAACGGGCCGGAGTACCGCTGGGAAGACATCCGTGAGAGCGGCATCCAAATTTCTAACGAGGTGTTGGCCGAGAGCTATTGGGCCGGTAATATTGAATTGCCATTTACCTTTGATTTCTATGGTGCGCCTCAGAACAGTGTCAATATTGGTGCCAATGGTGTATTGTGTTTTAATACCTATACCAATCCATATCCATTCGGAGGCGATCTGATTCCTAATACGGCAGAACCCAATAACCTGATTGCCGTAATGTGGGGTTTGAACGGACCGAATACCTATATGTATGAAGATGCTGGTATTTATTATCAGGTATTTGAGGATAAGCTAATTGTGCAGTTTGAGAAATATATCGATGGTTTTGGTATGAGTGATGCTACCTCGTCGCAAGTGATCCTTTATGCCAATGGTACCATTAAAATGCAGTATGAATGGTACGATGCCTGGTTAGTAAATGTACCGCAATTCTCGCAGGTTGGTTTAGAAAATGCCGACGGTACCGAAGGAGTTTCTTTTGCTGCTTACGAAGAAGGTACAATACATGATGACTTAGCCGTAGTATATACACCGGTTGAAAAATATGTGGTGGCACCGGGTGCCAAGCGCGACTTTGTGGCTACTATCAATGCCAAAGAGCTGTTTGCTGGTTCTTACTCTTCAGTACTGCAAATACTGAACAATACCCCCAATACATCGATGGTTGAGGTGCCTGTTGAACTAACGGTAACGGGCGAAGCTAAATTGGTGGCGCCTGCAAGTGTAGATTTTGGAGCACCCATGGTGGTAGAAAATCCCAATGCCGGCATGTATGATCCTACTCACCAAACTTACGAGATGGAGTTTGAGTTGAAAAACGAAGGAACGGCACGCTTTGAAATCACAGGTTTCGACCTGTCGGAAGTATTGCAGCTGAACAGTGCCGTGTCCTTCGATGAGAGTATAAGAGCTTACGTTGAAGCTACTGATTGGATGGGTAACAAGGTAATGCAGTGGATGGATTTGAACAACCTGCCCATCTTCGATTGGATGACCGGTACAACGCAGCCTATTTATGTGGAGCCACAATCAACGCTTAGATTTAAGGCTGTGTATATGCCGGATGGCACAATGAATGCCGAAGGTACTGCACCTGAAGCATTGGCCGATAAGCTGATCATCAATACTGATCTGGCTGACCATCCTGCTATTGCCGTTTCCCTTACTGCTCAACCTGTGTTGCCACCGGTGATGGCCATCAGCGAAGATTTACTGAGTGTGTATGCCCAAGATGGCAATGTGGTTGAAAACCATAGTGTTTTGATTGATAATACAGCGGGCAATTCAGACTTGCACTATAACATCGTGATGGACTATACCCGTAACACCGGAGCCGATGCTAAGGAAGCGGCACAGAGCATGCAGGCAGTTACTGCTGAGCCACTGCAGGCAGAAGCCTTCCAGGCAGGTAACAAGGTGAATGCCACTACTTATAGCGATACCTACAACCGTGTACTGACTTATTCAGAGGCTGTTGAGCCAGAATCAAAGCTGGGCTTTGGTGGTGCTTATCAGTTTAACTCGGCAACTCGTTATTATGCACCCGAAAACGGCTTTAACCTTACGCATGTGCGCACCTGGTACGCGCCAGAAGATTGGTTGGAGTCGAAAATAACGGTTACGATCATGGCAGGATCACCCTACATTTCGCAGTGTGAAGCACTGTATTCGCAGGATTATATGCATGTGATTACCGAAGCTGATCATATAGGTGACTTCCTGACTATTGAATTGGATCAAACACAGATTTTCTATCCTAACGAGCCTTTCTTTGTGGTGTTTACTTACCCAACAGCAGTTAAGTATCCACAAGGGGTGGTGGAGACAGGCGATCCTGTTGATGGCCGATTCATGTATACTTCCGGTAGTGACTGGAGCGATCTGGCTGGTAGTGATTTCGCCTCAAAAGGATGGATGACAGCCGCCATCGAAGCCGAATATAAAACGGGTCTTTGGGTTGAGCTGGCCGACAATAATAATATGGAAGGAACCGTTAAAGCCGGCGAATCATTGAGTCTCGACTTTGCCTTTAATGCTGCGTATGCCGAACTGGGCGATAACTATGCGGTGGCAAGCGTATCGTCCAACGATCCGCTCAATATGCATCAGAAGATTAATTTACATTTGCTGCGTAATCGTGCTCCTGAAATTACTTATGATGGTAAAGCCATTTCAGTGATTGAGAATGAGACCCAGACACTTGAAATTTCCGCCATTGATCATGAGCAGGATACTTACGAGTTGGTACTGAATGATGCACCGGAGTTTGTAAGTACTCAGGTTGCTGAAGGCACCATGACCATTACCCTTGAACCGGGTTACGATGCAGCGGGCACTTATGCTTGCAAACTGGTGGCTACTGACGCCTTTGGCAATGCCAGCACGATTCCGCTTAGCATTATGGTGGTGAACAGTAACCGTGTGCCTGAAGTACTTATGGCCATTGAAGATCAGGAGGTGATTATGGAGTATGGCGTAGTTGATATTGACCTGGCTGCTTACATTACTGATCCGGATGCTGAGCAGCTGAGCTTCGAAATGAGCCATACAGATAACAATGTTGTAGAGGTGTTTGTGGCTGGTAATAAGATGATGCTTAATCCGGTGGGTATCGGTGAGTCGGTGGTGACACTGACCGCTACTGATCCAAACGGTGCTGCCGCTACCCTGGAGTTTACGGTGACTGTGCGCAACCGCACCGGTTTAGACGCCAATGAGAAAGGTAAGTGGATGTTGTATCCGAATCCGGCAACCACACATGTTACCGTGTCATGGGGTAATGATGTGCAGTCGGATGTGCAGGTTCGCCTGTTAACTGTCGGTGGTACGGTGATTGCCAATGAGGTGGTGAATGCGGCTGAGCATAGCCAGTACGATCTTAAGCTTAATAAGTTAACGCCGGGTGTGTATTTCGTAGAGCTGATCGAAGACGAGCAGTCCTTTGTTTACAAGTTGATTAAGAAGTAATAGGTTTTAATAGTGAGAAATCATGGTGCGGTGATAGTGCCGCCCATGATTTTACCACGAAATAATAAAATTAGACAGATGAAGAAGTATATATCGAAAATAGGTGTGCTGCTGGTGGTATTGTCGGGCCTGTTGGTAGTGAGTTGCTCCGACGACGACGATCCGGCAGATACCAATGCACCGCAGGCCAGCTTTACAGCGCCTGCCGAGGCGGCTGTTTATCAGCGGGGACAATCTTTAATATGCGATGCCGTATTTGAAGACGACCGCGAACTGGCGCAGTTACATGTATCCATCGCCAATGTTTCAGGTCTAAAAGGCTGGGATACACCCTGGACGGACGAAGAAGTCATTCCTTTGGTGGGGAAGCGCATGGAAATGTCAGGTCAGCAACTCTTTGGAGAAGCCATACCCATGGAAATCATGTCGGGCGAATACGAGGTGACTTTTACCGTGGAGGATAAAACAGGCAATAAAAGCGAGGGCTTTGTATTTGCCATTGTTATTAACTAGTGCCTTGGGTCTGATATTCTTGCTTTTTTGAGCAGAATATTTTCGCAGCCGGTCATTGAATGGCCGGCTGTTTTTGGTGTAAGTTTTTGTTGTGCTGTTTATTTTTTTGCAAAATATTTTAAGGAAACTAATGGGCATGATAACTTTCTGCTTTGCTAAGCTTGGGCATGCCATACTCCAGATATGAAGGCATAACGAAATATATTCACTGCTTGAAAGTGCCATATTTAGTGTTATTATTTTAGATTTGTAAGCATATTATAACAATTGGTTAAATGATTTCATTGCGCATTTTCTCTTCTTTTTTCTTGTGTCTATTAGTCATCTTGCTTAAGGGGCAGAATGTTATGCTATTGGATAGTCTTAAGGTTCAACTAAATTATGCGCAGCAGGACAGTGATAAGATAAAAACCCTTTGGGAGCTTTCTGACTATTATTGGGCCGATGACTTGCGGGAGTCGTACCGTTATTCTGAGCAGGCATTGGTAATTGCCAGAAAGTTAAAGGATAAGCGACTGTTAGCCATTTCCTTTCAAAAAGTGGGGGATGCACTTGTTTTTAGAGGAGACAACAGTAATGCACTTAAGTATTACCTGGACGGTCTTGTACTTGCCGAGAAATTAGATGACCAGGCAGTGTTGTTTACCTTATATCATAACATGGGTGTTGTATTTGACCGTTTAAATGACTATGACCAGGCCTTGCGCTATTACGAGCAGGCCTTGTTTGTATATAATAATGCCGCTTCAAAAAACAATGCCATGGCTGGTGTTTATACCTTGTATAATAGCATTGCTAATATTTACGATAAGAAAAAGGATGCCCAAACAGCCATGGATTATTATACAAAAGCGCTTGCCATGGCAACCGAGAAGCAGGATGATCAGGCGTTGGGTACCATATTCAATAATCTGGGTAAAGTAGCCATGGAAGCGGAAAAGTGGGAGGATGCCTACAATTATTTGCAGCAGTCTTTGAAGTGCCGGCAAAACATCAATGACTTAAACGGTATGGCGAAGTCATATAACAATTTGGCTATATACTATCGTTTGCATCAGGGAATTGATGCAGCCTATGATGCCGCCCAAAAGGCCTTGCATTATGCCAATCAGTCCGGTGCCATGTATACACGTCTCACGGCTCTTGAAAATATTTCACTCATACAAGAAGAAAAGGGAGCTCTCCAAGATGCTTTGGTAATGTACAAGCAATATAAATCACTAAGCGATAGTTTGTTGAATGAGAGTTCGATAAAAAAACAAACCGAGTTGCAGATAAAGTATGAGTATGAGAAGGAGCAAAAAATTAAACAGGTGGAGCAGCAAAAGAAAAATTTGCATTTCACACTGATCATTGCCTTCCTGTTATTAAGCCTTATAATTTCGATACTGTTTTATTTGCTTACCATCAATCGTTCCAAGCGCATACGGCTGGAGAAAGAGAATCTACAAAAGGATTTGGATATTCGTACGCAAGATGTTGAAAATAAGGATAAAGAATTAGCATCGTCAGTGCTATATCTGCTGAAAAAAAATCAATTATTGAATGATGTGTCAGAGCGATTATTATTGCTTAAAAAGCGGATGAAGGCTGAGAATCATAACGCGATTCAAAAGATTATTCTTGATATACAGGAAGGAGCCAAAGAGGATGCATGGGAGGAGTTTGAGATGCGTTTTCAACAGGTACACGATGATTATTTCCGAAAATTAAAGGCTCATGCTCCGGATTTGACTCCCGGTGAAATTAGAATATGTACTTTTTTAAAGCTGAATATGACCAGTAAAGAAATTTCAGCCATTACCCGACAAAGCGTAAAAAGTATTGAAGTAGCCAGAACACGAATTCGAAAAAAGATGCGATTGACCAATAAAGAGGTTAATCTGGTTCACTTTTTAATGGACATGTAAAGGAATTTAAATTTTGTTCTCGCTTCAGTTCTCACACTTTCTTTAAGAAGAAACTGGCTTATTAGTAGTTTATATTTCTTTTTACGATTAAATTATCAGGGGCATATATTGCACAGTTAATACTTAAAAACTTACTCCATTCATTGGTTTATCTGTCTCAATGATGCCTTCATCACTTAGGATTCACTTACATTTCTTTATCTGAATTAATTATCTAATAATCAAATTAGTGTATCTGATAGTAGTGTCATTGTAGGGTTGATATGCTGCTTTTGAGTGTTTCTTATGTTTGCTTGTAGTTGTTTTAAGTAGTTGCTTTTTTTCTTGCACAATCTCTCTGTAAATATATTAGCGTACCCAATTTTTTAAATCAGCAAATTATAAATGGAGTATGGAGAGCAAATCAGATCGGGAGATTAAGCAGTTAATCGATCGAAAACGCCTGGAGAGTGAAGCACTCAAAAAGATATTGACTGCCATCGAGGCTCGTCGGGCAGCAAATGGCAAACAACAAAAAAAAGATAATTAACCCAAAGAATAATATGTCCGAGAGGACAGCAGTCATATTTGTTCAATTAACTTAAAATCTATGATGAAGTCACTACATTTCAAAAGAGGCATACTCTTGGGACTCAGTCTGCTGCTGTTAAGCAGTATGATGGCACAGGTCTCGGTGAAGGGTATGCACGAAGGTGTTGTGAGAGTCAAGTTTAAACGCTCACTCTCAGCTACACTCAAAACAATGCAAACCACCCGCAGTGCCGGTGTCTTGTCCACGGGCATCACCACGTTTGATGCGGCCAGTAAGCAAGTGCTGGCAAAAAATATGAAGCGCGTATTCCCCTATTCAGCCAAGCATGATGCCAAACACCGCAAGCATGGACTCGACCTGTGGTATGAAGTTACTTTTGATATGTCAGTGAGCCCGCTTCAGGCTGTTTCTGCCTACCAAGCAAGTAATGAAGTAGATCTTGTAGAGCCTATCTACGAGAAATCACATATAAAAGGTCAGGTGCTTCCCTTTGAAGGCTCTGTATTAAAAAGTACCGCCAACTTACCATTTGATGATCAGTTTTTAGCTGATCAGTGGCACTACAATAATGATGGCAGCCTGGAGCCAAGTGTGGCAGGTGCCGACATTAATGCTTTTGAGGCCTGGAAGACGCAGAGCGGACAACCCAATGTTATTGTATCCGTTGTGGACGGTGGTATTGATGTGGAACATGCCGATCTGGAGGCCAATATGTGGGTTAACACAGCAGAGTTGAATGGGGTAGCCGGTGAAGATGATGATGGCAATGGTTATATTGACGATATACATGGTTTTAACTTTGCCGATGTAACAGGAACCATCACTGCACACGACCATGGTACCCACGTGGCCGGTACCGTGGCCGCTGTTAATAACAACGGTATAGGCGTGGCCGGTGTGGCTGGTGGTACCGGCAACAACGACGGCGCCCGTCTGATGTCATCGCAGGTATTTACTTCTGCCGGTGGCGCCGGTGGTTTCGCGCAGGCCATTGTTTATGGTGCCGATAACGGTGCCGTTATTTCTCAAAATTCATGGGGATATAAGGCGGCCGGTGTGTATGAGCAAACTGTATTGGATGCCATCGACTATTTTGTGGCCGAAGCGGGTATGTATGAGGGCAGTCCCATGAAAGGTGGTATTGTTATTTTTGCTGCCGGTAACGACTTTGTGGATGCCGAGATGTACCCCGGTTATTACGATAAAACTTTTTGTGTGGCAGCGCTAGGCCCGGAAAATAAGATTACCCACTACTCTAACCACGGTAGCTGGGTGGATATTTCGGCTCCTGGTGGTGATTTGATGTTGAGCCCGGTGGCTGGCGTGTTAAGTACTACACCTAATAATTCCTACGGCTATATGCAGGGCACGTCCATGGCTTGTCCACATGTGTCAGGTATTGCTGCTTTAGCAGTGTCGCAGCACGGAGGTTCTGATTTTACAGCGGAAGAGTTACGTTTGTACCTTGAGAGTTCAACTCATGATGTGGATCAATTGAATCCCGATTTTGCCGGTAAGCTGGGTGTGGGGTATATTGACGCCGCTATGGTGCTTAAAAAGAATGAAGGACTGACACCGGATGCGGTGACAGATCTTTCTTTAGAAGGTATTGCGCAGGATTTTGCCACACTATCGTGGACAGTGCCGGCGGATGGCGATGATAGCTACCCTTCCGTTTTCCAGCTTTACTATCATACTGAGGCCATCACCGAAGCCAACCTGGCACAGGCACAACTTCTGAGTGTTAACAATAATGAAGTGGCCGGTACCTACATGCAGGCCGAGATAAGTAGTCTGGAGCCATTAACAACTTATTATTTTGCGGTGCGTTCTATGGATCGATGGGCCAATAAATCGGCGCTTTCGGACAATGTATCAGGGCAAACCAATGCCGGACCCGATATTAATATCCCCACAGCTCCGCTTAGTTTTGACCTGAATCTGGCCAATAACTATGTAACACAGGGCAGCTTCGAAATAGAAAACCTCGATGAGGGATTACTGAAGTGGGAAGGCATCATGCGTCACAAATATCATTTCCTGGATTCGTATTCCTCGCAAATAAATTATCCCAAGTCGGGTGCCTCGGCGACAATGCTAAAGCCCAATGTACGAAAAGTACCGGCTCAGTCACTATCGAAAAAGGCAACAGTTAAATCGGTTGAGTTAAGCGGTTTTAGAGATGATATTAAGTACGGTGAGGGGAATCTTTATATTATTGGAGATAGCGATGAGACCTTGACAAATTCATCGGCCACTAAGTTTTTTGTAGATCGAAAGGAGGGTTTTAACCTTACTGATGTGGAGATGTTTGTGCGTCACATCCCCGAAACAGGCCCTATGGTTATTGAAGTGTATAAAGGTGAGGACTTGCCCGCTGCTGACCTGGTGTATGCTCAGGAGGTAGAAAGTTATTCGGCCGATCCTTATGAGTGCAAGGTGCAGCTCAATGAGCAGTTGTATTTTCCTTATGGCGAAACCTTCTGGATTGTGTTTCATGTGCCCACCGGTAATACTTATTGCCTGGGTGCCATAGTGGAACTGGAACCCCATTTTTCTGATTATAGCTTTATGAGCTTTGATATGGGCGCCAACTGGTTGCCACTGAGTAGTGTGATTGATGATTATTACACCTGGTCTACCAAGGCCGTTAGTAACAGTAAATATGTGGGCGAGTACATCACTTTAATGCCGCAGTCGGGCAACGTTTCTGCTAACCAAAGCCAAACGGTGCAGTTGAAGGTTGATGCCACTCAACTGATTAACGGCAGCTATACCGGCAATGTGCTTATTAAAGCAAATGACTCGGACGAAAAAGAGACACGTCTTGATGTGAATCTTACCGTAGCCGACCAAAAGCCGGATTTACGAAATGTGGATGTCATTGACTTTGGTAGCGTGTTTCATGGCTTAAGCAAAACACTGATAATTCCGGTAACGAATTTTGGTTATGGTAACTTCTATGGTATTGAAACGGTAGTGTCAGACGCGCAGTTTGAAGTAATTCAAAGTGATTGGAAGATTAATGCCCGTGACTATGGATACGTGAAGGTGAAGTACACACCCGATGGAACGGGAAATGATAATGCCGTATTGACACTCAGTGACGATAAAGGCAACAGCCATGCGATACGACTGTTTGGAGTGGGCAGCAAGCCTGCCAAGATAGCGCTTTCTCCTGCCCAGCATGTCTTGCCGGATATGCATATTGGTCAAACGGCTGAGGCATCATTTACTATAAGCAATACGGGTGAATATCCTTTACAGTACAAAATACCGGCCTTTGATGAGGCACCTTTGACACGCCAGGATAGCCTGCGTCATAAGTTTGGATACACTTACGAGAGCAATATCAATGGAAATACTGTTGTGCCTTTCGAATGGGACGATATTAGCAGTACAGGAACAGATATATCTGAGTTCTTTAAGAATATTCACCCAAGTCATACCTATAAAGAGCTTGAGCTGGGCTTTGAATTTCCTTTCTACGATCAGTTAGTGAGTCGCTTGTTCATCACGCGATATGGTATGCTTACCTTCGATAAAGAAGGGCCTTTTGGAAACTGTTCGCCACCGAATTTTGATCCACGCTGTGGACCCAAGGGCGCCATATCAGCTATGGGATGGCCTTTTGATATTAACCGTCAAGGCCAGATACATTATAAAAAGGAGTCGGATCGCGTGATTATCCAATACACAAATGTATTCTTCGAGGAAGTACCTACTTATTATTCCGGTACTTTCCAGATTGTTTTGTATAGTAATGGAGACATTGATTTCAGATATTTGGATGTTGAAAACATGGACTTCCTGGATACTTATCAGGCGCTTATTGGTGTTGGTGACCCACATTATAAGGATGAGTTCCGTATTAGTGGTGCCGACTTTCTATACGGGTACGACCGTTATGGAATATTACAAAGTAACGAAACCATTTTTAAGGTGAAGCATCCGGGTGCATCGCTGGTTGAATCCGTTTCAAAAACAACGGGCTATATAGCGCCGGGCGAATCGGAAAAAATTGATTTGATCATTAATACGGCCAATGTTTGTGAAGGATCTCTTTATCAGAATATCTCCGTTTTGAGTAACGATCCCTTTTCGTCGGCCACACCGTTTAAGGTAAGTGTGAATATTACAGGAGGTGGAGAAGCCAAGCCGGCCATCGATCGTGAAATAGTGGATTTTGGTACTCAATTTGTAGGAGCACAGGCCGAGCAACTATTGACATTGGTCAACACCGGGACTAAAGATGTGGAGATCAGCTCGGTGACACTGGGCGGTAGCGGCTTTAGTATTGAGGATGTGTATCCTAAGTTACTAAAGGCCAAAACATCGGCCTACATTCCTATTCGTATGTTTACGGATGCTATTAGTTCCTATAAGGATGTGTTGACTATTACTTTGGCTGATGGTACAGTTTTTACCGTGCAGCTTAGTGGGGAGGTGATTGCTGCGCCTCAAATAGAAATAGATGTAGCCGCCTTCGATGAAATGGTGGAGGCCGGCAGCAAAGTGGTTCAACCAATCACTATCAGTAACCCTGGTGATAATCCATTGGAGCTACTGATTAGTGGTAACGATTGGTTGTATTTGGATGAGTCTGTTGCTCCCTTGACTTTGCCGGACTTTACCTATTCTTATTCAACTTCTGATGATATGGAGGGTGCCGAGTTTAACTGGGAGGATATTGTCAAAGAGGGAACAAAGACTTCGATGAGCTGGTATTACGGTAATCAGGAGCTATGGAAAGCCGTTGAGCTACCCTTTGAAATTGAGTTGTTTAATAAGCCAACCAGCACCTTATGGATTAGTTGGCAGGGTTTGATAACAACTGTGGAGCCAAGGATTAACCCGCCGTATATGCTGCCCGATATGTTGCCTTCAACAGGTGAGCCTAATAGTTTAATAGCTCCTTACTTTGCTATTCATCAATATGAAAGAACCCCCGAAGAAGCCGAGGTATCAGGTGTGTATCATAAGTTTTTTGAGGATCGTATTGTTGTGCAGTGGAACGAATGTTACGATATGTATGGTTTGGGTCAAAACTATAGCTTCCAGGCTATTATTTACACCAATGGTGTTATTAAGTATCAGTATAAAGCCGCTGATTTTAATACTTGGCTGCATCTGGGAGTTGTTGGTCTGGAAAACCATGACGGTACCGAAGGGGTAATGGTTTCCGGTTATCAGACTTTCCTAAAGAATGATTTCGCAATTGTGCTGACACCAGCTGAAAAGAAAGTGATTCCGGCCAAAGGTTCCACTACTTTTAACATTGCCATGGATGCCAGCTACTTGAATGATGGTGTTTATTCGGGCGATGTGAAGCTGATTACCAATGTGCCTGATCAACCCACAGCGCACATTCCGGTTAATTTAACAGTGAGTGGCGAGCCGGCCATGGCAGCACCGCAAGAAGTTGTCTTTGGTGAAGTAATGGCCTATGAGGCATTGGATGACTGGGGTTGGTTATCACCCAAATCCTATTATCAGGAGTTTGAGGTGCTTAACACCGGACGTGCTAACCTTAATTTTTCTTCACTTACCCTTACGGATAATACCGAGCTAACAGTTGAATGGTATATTAATATGCGTGGTATGTGGATGTGGGTGAATGTGCCACCGTCATTTAGTCCTTGGGATCCTTTTGAACTGAAGCCTGGTGAGTCTAAAAAGTTAAGGATTTGTCTGACGCCAAGTGGTGATGTGTCAACAATAAGTTCTGAGTTGGTTTTTGTGGGTAATCTGCCTGATGGTGATTATAAGATCCCGATCAGAGCAAGCGTTGCAAAAGCACCATCAGCCGCTATCGAGGGCGAGGTCATTAGTATTATTGCCAATACACCAACGCACAAGGAAACGCGCAGTGTGCTGCTTTCAAATGCTGGAGGACAAGGGCCATTGGATTATTCCTTGGCTATCCGATACAGACGCGGGGGGGAGTCCGTCGCTCAGGAAAAAATGATGCAAGGTGGTTCCACACAAGTGCAAAGCCTTAGCAATACAGCAGCCCCGGCTGGAACCTATGCTCCGGCTACCGATGGCTTTAATGCCACGCTGGAATACGATACCCGCACTGCACCTGATATTTTTACCGGTTATGGTGCGGGTCAGGCCTTTACTCCCGGTATTGTGTTTACCGCTCCTGCCGAAGGATTCAGACTGTCGCACGTAAAAACCTGGTACAATCCCAAAGACATACTTTCGTCAGACATTACGGTGTACGTGATGGCCGGAGGTAACGGCTTTGAAGATGCACAGCTGTTAACCGAGCAAAGTTATACGCATAAGGTAAGCCAACCCGTCGATGGTGGCAGCTTTGTTACCATTGAGCTGGACGAGCCACAACAGTTTTATCCTTATGAGAAGTTTTATGTGGTAGTGGCCTATCCATTTATGGCTGATTTCCCGCAAGGAACAGCTCTGCTGGACGAGGCTGTGGCAGGTCGTTATTACTTCCCGGCCGATAACGGATGGCTGGATGTGGTGCAGGTGCCCGAGTTGCAAAATTACGCATGGATGATAAAGGCCTTAGAGAAAGAGCACAGCACATCGGCCTGGGTGAAATTGTTAAGCCCCGCTGCCGGACAGGTTGAGGCCGGACAGTCTATAAGTGTCGATATGGAATTTAATGCTACAGGTGTTCTGGAAATCGATAATGAAGCGCAATTAGTGCTTGAGAGCAATGATCCGCTGAATCCCATTGTGAAACATGCACTTAATCTGCGCATCAATCAAGGCCCGTCATTTACTTTTGATCCGGAAGCTGTTCTTTCTGTGGAGGAGAATGCTATTTTGAATTTTGATGTGATGGCTAGTGATTATGAAGGTGATGACTGCACATTTGGCCTGACAGATGCCAATGAGCTAGTATCACTGAGTGTGGCTGACAATGTGATTACCGTTACGTATTCACCCGATTATGCATCGGCCGGCACACAGGTAATTTCAATAACTGGAATTGATGCGCATGACAATGCCTCCGTAATTGAAATCCCGGTGGAAGTGATTAATGTGAACCGCGTACCAATGATCAGTGTTGCCATTGAAGATCATTTGCTGATATGGGAGAGTGGCATCGTTGATATTGATCTGGACACTCATTTTGCTGATCCTGATGGTGAAGCTCTTGTTTATGAGGTGATGAGTGCGGACAACGAAACACTGGCTGTTTTCTTATCAGGCAATAAGTTAAAGTTGGAGCCTTTGATGGTAAGCAAAGAAGGTATTGATGTTACCGTAATTGCCAGCGATGAGCAAGGCGCTGTTGCCGAGCAGGTTTTCAATGTTAAAATAGAGCATCGAACCGGACTTAACGATCATGATAACAAGCAATGGTCGGTTTATCCGAACCCGGCCAGTTCTTTTGTCTATGTTGAAGGCAATGTAGCTGAAGCGAATGTGCGCGTGCGCCTGATGAATGCTACCGGTGCACTTGTAAAAGATGGAGAGTATCCTTGGAGTGCAGCTCAAAAGCAGCGCATCGACATTGAGGATCTGCCCAATGGAGTTTATCTTGTTGAGATATACTTTGGCGATCGTACTAATGTTTACAAGTTGATTAAGAAGTAATAAGGTTTTAATAGTGAGAAATCATGGTGCGGTGATAGTGCCGCCCATGATTTTACCACGAAACAATAAAATTAGACAAATGAAGAAGTATATATCGAAAATAGGCGTGCTGCTGGTGGTATTGTCGGGCCTGTTGGTAGTGAGTTGCTCCGACGATGACGATCCGGCAGATACAAGTGCACCGCAGGCCAGCTTTACAGCACCTGCCGAGGCAGCTGTTTATCAGCGGGGACAATCTTTAATATGCGATGCCGTATTTGAAGACGACCGCGAACTGTCGCAGCTGCATGTATCCATCGCCAATGTTTCAGGTCTAAAAGGCTGGGACACACCCTGGACGGCTGAAGAAGTCATTCCTTTGGCGGGTAAGCGCATGGAAATGTCAGGTCAGCAACTCTTTGGAGAAGCCATACCCATGGAAATCATGTCGGGCGAATACGAGGTGACTTTTACCGTGGAGGATAAAACAGGCAATAAAAGCGAGGGCTTTGTATTTGCCATTGTTATTAACTAGTGCCTTGGGTCTGATATTCGTGCTTTTTTGAGCAGAATATTTTCGCAGCCGGTCATTGAATGGCCGGCTGTTTTTGGATATACAAACATATATAAGTACATATTAACTTGCAAAAATTGGCTTCAATGTACTAGATTTGCAGCCTGTTTTTAAAGGGTTGACATGCAAAAAGATGAGACATTTCGAGAGATAGTAGAGTCGTTTCAGAGTGTTAAGAATAGGGTGATTGACTTTAGTTTGCGTATGATAACGCTTCTTTTGGGACCCTTGTATGCCTATGGATTGTATGATGGCTGGGAGGATAAGGATATTATGTGGGGCATTAATCTGTTTATCCTGTTTTTTTTACTTGTGTTTAGTTTATCGGGAGTAAGCATTCAGTTGAACCTCAAAAAGTATATCCTTCTTTTTATCCTTGGCTATGGTAATGTTTTCACTACCTATCATTTGGGCTTTGTTGGTGGGGCGCAGTATTTTATGATCATGACCTTTGGTCTTCTTATTTTTTACTTTAAACGCCGTACAGCCATTTTAATAACTGTCCTACTGGTGGCTTACTACTTCTTGTATATGTATTTGTATATGAGTGGGGTAATAGTGCATCGTTCTGTGTTTGAATTAATTAGTTCAAGTGCAGCGCTTTGGATAGCTGATTTTAATATGATGGTTTTAATCGTGTTTATTATGGTTTATGCCCTGCATCTTACCTTTAAGGCCTATCAGCAGAAGGGGAAGGAGAAAATAGAAACCCAGCGGCAGTTTAAGTATACATTGCATAACCTGCCCATTCCTGTTGCCGTCATAACACACGATGAACAAATAACTTATACTAACGATGTCTTTTATCGTTATTTCGGATTTAAAAGTAATGAGGTGCCGACTTTAGAGCATTGGATGGAGCTAGTTTATCCCAATGATCTAATACGGAGTAGAGTGCTTTCTTATACGCATAGGGGCATGGAAAAGGGTTTTCGCGAACGCCGCCATACGCCCATTGAGTATTTCGATTTTAAAACCAGATATGGAGGTTTACGAAGCGCCGAGGTGCATTATACTTTTGTGGATAATGTGGCTGTATGTGCTTTTATCGATATAACTGACCGCCGAAGGCAGCGCCGTCTTATCGTAGAAACGGCGATGCAGGCCGAGGAGCAGGAGAAAAAGCGCATTGCCCGCGATTTGCATGATGGGGTGGGTCCATTGTTGTCAACAGCAAAAATATACGCACATACTTTAACGCAGGCGGGCGATCATACGGCTCGGCTTAGTTTTGGTACTAAATTAAGCGAGTTGCTCGATAACTCCATAAAAGAGCTACGCAATACAATTAATAATGTAAGCCCCCAAATACTTCAAAAATATGGTTTAACAGCTGCTTTAGAGGCATTTGCCGATAATATTATGGCGGTGGTCGACGTGGTAATTAGTGTGCAGGAAAAACGCCTGTGTAAAGCAAAATCCATTGTTGAGCTGGCCTGCTATCGTTCGCTTACCGAATTGATTAATAATGCCATAAAGTATGGTTCACCAGCGCATATAAATATTGAATTAAAGGCTGATAAACAGCAGTTATATGTGACTTATTGGGACGATGGCAAGGGCTTTAATTTTGATGAGGAGAGAAATAAAGGTTTTGGCCTTTCTAATATGATTAATCGCGTAGAGTCCATAGGGGGAGAGTTTATTATGAAAACGCGTCCTGGAGAAGGAGTGAAGGTAGACATGGTGTTTGATGCAAATGAGAATTGACATATGATACAGATAGCAATTGTAGAGGATCACCAAATGGTGCGGGAGGGACTGAAGGTGCTGATTGATCAGTGGGAGGATATAAAAGTAGTGGCCGAATTCAGTTCGGGGGAGGAGTGGCTGGCTAGTTTACAAAGTCATCAGTACGACGTGTCTCTCCTTGATATTGATATGCCGGGTATGTCAGGGCTCGAAGCCCTGGATAAGGCGCAGCAATCTGATCCATCGCATCGTATTATTATGCTAACGATGCACCGTACTGCCAACTTTTTTCGTGAAGCCTTTATTAAGGGTGCCCGCGGTTATGTGGCTAAGGATCGGAGTGTTAATCATCTGGCTGCCGCCATTCGTGAAGTAAGTGTGGGCAATACATATTTTTCCGACGAGTTTTTAAAATCGTTGGCCAGCAATCTTAAGCATCAGCATGACTTTGATCAGCGGCAAACCAATAATCCGATCAACTTAAATGCGAATGAGGTACACTTGCTCAATAATATCTGTCAGGGTTACACTAATAAAGAGCTGGCAGAGAAAATGTTTTTAAGTGTAAAAACCATTGAGAGTCAGAAAACAAAGTTGATGCGCAAGACTGATACAAAAAATAATGCCGGACTCATCGTATGGGCCATTAAAAATAACGTAGTTGATATTTAAGTTTTTTTCACAGGGAAAACCCTTTAAAATATAGTGATTACCCCCCGGTTTTTCAAGGGCCTTTACCGAAACCAAATAATTCGATCTGCGTTTACTAGCATACAAAATGGGGAAGCTTATGAGGGAGCTGATACCTTGGGTATGCAGTTGTATTCAGTTCCTTTTCAGATTATGAGGCTTTTAAGCAATGTTATGGGGATGACAGCACAGAGAGAATATAATGTGATTATTGTTGATGATAGCGTTGAGTTTACGCAGGGGCTGAAGCTTTTTATGGAGGCCTTTCCGCACTTCAAGGTATTGGATGTGGTGCACGATGGAACCGATGTTATCGATCATGAAATGTTGCATCTGTGTGATATAATTCTGATGGATGTAAACATGCCATTGCTCAATGGCATTGAAGCCGGCCGGCAGGTTAATTTTATGTATCCTGATATTAAGTTGGTGGCGATCACGCTTAACAGAGAGCAAGTATTTCTTGAAGAATTGGTGGCGGCAGGCTTCAGAGGGTTTGTGGATAAGCAATCTATTGTAGAGTCGCTTGAGGAAGTATTACGCACCGTTGTTGCCCAAAAATATGCTTTCCCGCGTTGTATGAATGTGACGAAAGGAAGTTCTTCGGTCTGAGAATTTCCAGGCTTTGATTTTAGGGAATGTAAATTATAAGCACTTATGATTATTAAAAAAATGAATGCCTGCCTCATGGTGGGTGCGGTACTGCTATTGTTAAATATTGGCAGTGTAATGGGCCAGGATGCTCCCTCAAAAGGGTCGTGGCATGTGGGTGCAGACCTGATGTCGCGTTACTATTGGCGGGGGATGGCCTTAAGCACATCTCCGGCTATTCAGCCTTGCATTGAGTATAGTATTGGCGGGTTTACGGCCGGTGCATGGGGCTCTTATTCCTTCTCGAAGGAACCCTATCAGGAGATTGATCTGTACCTAGCTTATGAATTTGGTAATGTAAGTCTAGCGGTATATGATTACTTCAGTTTTACCGACTCGCTGGACGTATCACATCAATACTTCGATTGGGATAGTCATGGCACTGCGCATACATTAGAGGCGATACTTGAGGCTTGGGACATTTTTGGAACTCCATTTTCGCTGGAAGCCGGCTTGTTTTTGTATGGTGACGACAAGAATGACGAGGGTAAGCAATATTACTCTGCTTACATCGAGCCGCAGTATAGCTTTTCGATGGGCGACAATGAGTTGATGGTATTTGCCGGTTTCAGCCCCGCTGAAGGTGCTTATGCCGATAAGTTTGGCTTTGTAAACGTGGGCATTACAGGCTGTCGTAGTTTAAAAATGAGCGATGTTTTTACTGTGCCCATCAGCGCCACTTTTGCCGTAAACCCAAGTAGTGATAGTGTGTTTTTAGTGGCCGGGTTATCCTTTTGATTGAAAGTTTTTTAAAAAATTATTTTTATAGTTATGAATATTTTCAAGAATTTGAAGTTGAATGCTAAGCTCAATATGTACATCATATCGGTGTTTATGTTGATTTTTGGTGTTGTTATTGCTGTTATTGTTTATAACACTCTGGATAAGGCGAAGCTCGATTCAGCCCTTTATTCAGAAAGTGCAGGACGCAAGGAAGCAGCACTTATTGAGGGTTATTTTGAACAGGCTTTGAGCACGAGTAAGACCCTTGCGGAGTCGATGTTAAGCTTGAAACAAACGGGCTATACTGATCGCGAACTGGTGTTGAGCATGTTAAAAAATTGTATGGCTGGTAACGATCATTTCTTTGGCGTATGGACTATTTGGGAGCCTAATGCCTTTGATGGACTGGATGCTGCTTACGCAGAGAAATATGATCAGAAAAATGGGTTTTTTACCGCTTCCTGTTATAGAGAAAATGATAAATTGGCATTTCAGAACTATGGCAGTGAAGAGATAGTTAATTATTGGAGCGGCGATGATATCGCGGAATACGAGGCAGAGTATTATGCCATGCCCAAGCAAACTAAGCGTCAGTATATCGATGATCCTTCTCAGTATAGTTTTACTGGACTAGCCGAAGACATGGAGGTAGTAGTTTCTATTGTTACACCCATTATCGAAGAAGGTGTTTTCCTGGGGGTTGCAGGTATTGATATTGATTTTAAAACATTAATGAAATTAAGCAATCAGGTAAAAGTGTATGAAACGGGTTATGCATCCATTATTACTAATAGTGAAGTGGTGGCAGCACACCCCAATACTGATTATGTGGGGGCATCCATCGACACTCTGCTTGCCGATTATTCCCCCGAGTTGTCCGAAGCCATTCGACAAGGCCGTTTTTTGATAGAACAGGCGCATTCAGAACATTTGAATACGCAGGTGGCGCGTGTTTTTACTCCCATTGAGTTGGGTAATTCCAATAAGTCCTGGTCGGTGATGATTGAAATCCCCGGAAGTGAGATACTGGCCGATGTTAAAAAAATGACCTTTGTAACGCTGTGGATTGCTTTGGCCGGAGTTATTGCCATGATTACAGTTGTGTACTTTATTGCCCGAAGTATTACACGACCCGTTGAAAAAATTGCCGGCCAGATGAGCCGTATTGCTGCCGGCGATCTGGGAATAAGATTTATCGAATCGAAGCGGAACGATGAGTTGGGCATCCTTGAGCATGCTATGCAGGCCATGGTAGAAAAAGTAAAGGGAGTTGTCAATGGTATTAAGGAGAGTGCCGATAATATTGGAGCTGCCAGTCATCAGTTTAGCTCTTCATCGCAGCAGATTGCCGGGGGTGCTAATGAGCAGGCGGCCTCAGTGGAAGAAATATCATCTACAACCGAGGAGATTGCTGCTAATATTGAGCAGAATGCCAATAACGCCTCAACCACCAGTAAAATTTCCGGTAAGGTATTAAAAGGCATGAAGGAAGTTGGGGATAAGGCTTCGCAAAGTGTGGAGGCAACGCGTATAATTGCCGAAAAAATATCTATTATTAATGATATTGCTTTTCAAACCAATATACTGGCGCTGAACGCCGCCGTGGAAGCTGCCCGTGCCGGTGAGCATGGCAGGGGCTTTGCCGTTGTGGCTGCCGAGGTGCGTAAACTTGCCGAGAATAGCCGTCAGGCAGCCGATGAAATTGTGGCACGCACACAAAATAGCCTCGACTTAGCGGAAACAGCTGGTGGGATGTTGTCGACTATTATTCCAGAAATTGGTAAGACCTCTCAGTTGGTGGATGAGATTGCTGCAGCCAGTAATGAGCAAAATAGTGCTACGGCGCAAGTAAACGCCGCCATTATGGAGCTGAGTAATGTAACACAGCAAAACTCGGCATCGGCTGAGGAGCTGGCTTCCAGTGCCGAAGAGTTGTCGGCACAGGCCGAAGCACTCAAAGATATGATTGCTTTCTTTAACTTAAAGGAAGAGTAAGTATTATTGGTATTCAGTTTTGAAAGTTTCATGTTAAATTAGCATTTACAGAACTGTTCCATATAGGCTATTGAAGGCTCTATTAATACAGATTACTACGATAACTCCAATTAAACAGGTATCACCGTCCTTTCAACATCTTGTGTGAACCCTTTAATTGGAGTTTTTTATAACATACCGAATGATTAGCGCCATGGCTTAAGCATCAAGTCTAGTCGCATTCAAATAATAAGGTGCAAATAAAAAGGGTATGAAAAGCCAATTGGTTTTTCATACCCTTTTATATTATTTTAGGGCTTAGTACCCTACTATCGTCTTAGAAAACAAACTTATACACGCAGGTGTGCTTGTAATTTTCTTCTGCTTTTAGCACCGCATTTGGAAAATGCTCGTGGTTGGGCGAGTCGGGGAATATCTGTGTCTCCAGCGCCAGTCCGGCCCATTTTTCAATGGGTTTACCCAGTTTACCGGTTTCAGTGCCGTCAAAGTGGCTGCCTGTATAAATCTGCACACCCGGCTGATCGGTGTATACCTCCAGACAACGTCCGGCATCCTTGTTCTCCAGTCGCGCTGCCAACTTCAGGCTACCATCATATCCGTTGATCACAAAATTATGGTCGATACCATCCACCAGCTTCACCTGCGGGCAGTCAGCCTCAAGGGCTTCACCAATCTTTTTACAGGTAGTGAAATCCATTGCCGTACCTTTTACTTCGGCAATTTCACCACTTACTGTACCAATGGCACCGTCAATGGGCGTAAATTTGTTGGCGTTGATGGTTAGTTCATGATCGGCAATGGTGCCCGTGCCGGCGCCTGCCATGTTAAAATAGGCATGCGAAGTAAGGTTAATGATCGTGTCCTTGGTGGAAACTGCATCGTACTCTATCACCAATTCATTATCATCGGTAAGGCCATAGATAACCACTGTAGTCAGCTCACCTGGGTAGTTCTGATCACCATCGGGGCTTACCAGCATCAGCTTGTAGGCCTGAGCAAATTGTGGCAACTCTACTTCTTCTACGTCCCACACACGTTGGTTGAAACCCTCGTGACCGCCATGCAGATGATTGGGGCCGTTGTTGGTGTCGAGCTGTATGGTTTCACCATTAAGCTCAAACTGACCTTTCACAATACGGTTGGCATAGCGTCCGCAGAGAGCACCAAAATAGGCATCGCCGGCCAGCGCCTCATCTACACTGTTATAGCCAATCACCACATCGGCAATTTCGCCCTGTGCATTGGGCACTTTAATACCCGTTATCTGGCCGCCACGTGCAATAAAAGTGACTTCAACCTGGTTATTATTTTTTAAAGTAAATACATCAGATGCTTTCATAATTATTGGTCTTAAAGGTGAAAATAAAGCGGATTGATATCCGCTTTACCTAATTTTGTTTTATAAGGCTACTTCTACGGCTCCTTTAGAGCGGATAAACAGCTTATGGCAGTTGCCTTTACCAAATACCGACTCAAGGGTAGTGATGTAGTCATCCAGCAAGTCGTTAGGCACAAAAGCCTGGATGGTACCGGCAAATCCGCCACCATGCACGCGCCATGCACCTTTGCCTTTCAGCACTAATTCTGATAGGGCCAGTGCCAGTGCCACATTCTGATGCTTGGTTTCGCCACCCACAAAGATGTTCTGGTTGTACATGTACGAGCTAAAGCCCGACTCTACTACCAGCTCCAGAAATTTATCAAACTGTCCACCTTCCAGGGCTTCTACCTGATAAACCACACGTTCGTTATCGGCCTGGAAGTGGATAGAGCGCAACAAGGCACGGTCGCCTACTTTCTCGCGGATATTTGGAATGCCTTTCACTACATCTTCCATCGACAGTGGACGCAACACTTCCTGTCCCAGCTCTTTGGCAACGGCCTTCATCTCGCCGGGCAAAGCATTGTATTCCTCGTCAAGACCACCGTGGCTACCACCTGTATTGGTAATCACCAGTGAATAGCCTGTTTTGGCAAAATCAAAATCCAGTGCTTTCACAACGGGGTTGGCTTTGTCGGCAAAGTCAATAGTGATGAAACCACCCACGGCACAGGCTGTCTGATCCATCAGTCCACAGAACTTCTTGCAGGCATGCTCTGCCTTCTGACCAATCTTGGCATTGTCAACCGGATCAAGCTTACCCTCGTTAAACAGGTTGCTGAAAATAGCACCAATCAGTACCTCGAACGATGCCGATGAGCTCAAGCCTGAACCTTCGGGCACGCAACCGTGTATGACAGCGTCGAAACCTGCAATTTCAAAACCTAAAGCTTTAATTTCCTTGGCAATGGTACGCACAATATTTCCGGGTGTCAGCTTAAACTCAGTTACCTCAAGGGTGTTTAAGTCCACTTCGAAGGGCTCGAAACCAACCGATGTGATGCGCACTTTATCACTGCTGTTAGGGGCGGCTACCGCGATATTATCAAGGTTAACAGCACCGGCTAATACACGACCTAACTGGTGATCGGTGTGGTTACCACCAACCTCGGTACGACCCGGTGAGCTCAATAGCATTACATCATCGGTGCCATAAATGCTTTTGAACTCATTCATGTATTTGATGTAACGATCTGCCTGTTCTTTTAAAATGACTTCGTCGTTACCATAAATCTCTTTGAAAAACGGATTGTTGCCACCGTTTATCTTTTCAATTAAACTTGTAATTTGCATATTTCAACTGAATTAAGTGTTATTATATCAAGCCAATGTCGAATAAAAATGGGCATTGACTATATTATTTTGCTTTATAGTGCACTGCTGGTAGGTCGCGCAGACGCTGAGCCGCCTGTTCGGGCGTAATGTCGCGCTGTGCATTGGCCATCATTTCATAGCCCACCATAAACTTCTTCACAGTTGCCGAACGCAACAAAGGTGGGTAAAAGTGCATGTGAAGATGCCATTCGGGGTGCTCTTCACCATCGGTAGGTGCCTGGTGCATACCGGCCGAGTAGGGGAAAGAAACCTCAAACAGATTATCGTACATTACCGTTAGTTTCTTATAGGCATCGGCCAGCGCCAGGCGCTCATCATCGCTCAGTTGCGTAATATTGGCTACTGCTCGCTTACTCACAATCATGGCTTCGAAAGGCCAGGTTGCCCAAAAGGGGATAAGGGCTACGAAATGCTCATTCTCAACCAGAATACGTTCGCCCGATTCCAGCTCGTCAGCCACATAATCTTCCAGTAGGGTCTTGCCGTGCTTGTCAAAGTACTCCTTTTGCTTGATGGCTTCTTTAGCCGGCTCCACGGGTACCGAATACTGTCCCCATATCTGGCCGTGGGGGTGTGGGTTGCTACAGCCCATGATGTCACCCTTGTTTTCAAATATCTGAACATGCTTGATATAGTCGAGGGCGCCAATCTCCTGATACTGCTCGCACCACAGGTCAACTACTTTTTTAATGTTGCTCACCTCCATCTCGGGGATGGTTAAGTCATGGCGAGGTGAAAAACAGATAACTTTACAGAAACCGCGCTCACTTTCGGCTCTAAATAACTCACCCTTGGTGTAATTACCTTCCGGAATATCGGGCACCAAGGCACTGAAGTCGTTCTGAAACACAAAAACATCCTTGTAATCAGGGTTCATATGGCCGCCAACGCGCTCGTTACCCGGACATAAATAACATTTTTCGTCGTATTGCGGACGCTCTTCAATGGCCGGTTTTTCAACTTTACCCTGCCATGGACGCTTGGTGCGATGAGGTGAAACCAGCACCCAGTCACCGGTGAGGGGGTTATAACGACGGTGCGAGTGTTCTGTAAATTCAAATTGTTCCATAATAAGTATGTATTGTGCAGTTTGTTAACTTAATGATCTTTTAACTATTGGGTCAATAAATTCGGTTTGTTTTTTGGGTTTGAACTTAAAAAGATAGGCTCCTTTTCTGGATTCTGACATATCTTTTTCGTCCAGTTTCTCCAATATCTTCAGCGATAGAATCTTTTTGCGAAAATTACCCGGATCAAATTGTCGCTGAAAAATCTGATTGTAGAGGTTGCGTAGGCAGGTAATCGTAAATTTTTCGGGCAGTAATTTGCGGCCAATAATTTCGTAGCTCGAGCGCAGTCTCAGCTTTTCAAGTGCCTTAGCTACCAGCACATCGTGGTCGAAGATGAGTGGGGGCAAGGCATCGATGGTAAACCAACGGGCACCATAATCTTTTATCAGGTTATTGGCTTTTTCGTCAATATTGATGAGGGCATAATACTCAACGGTGATAACGCTGCCTCCGGGGTCGCGGTTGGGGTTGGAAAAGGTGTGCACCTGTTCGAGGTAAACATCTTCCAGGCCGGTTAGTTTGTTTAGCACACGTCGGGCTGCATCTTCGCTCGTTTCATTAGCGTTCACCCAGCCACCCAGTAAGGACCACTCACCTTTTGAGGGCTCTATGGCGCGTTGAAATAGCAGGAGTTTTAACTGCTCATCTTCATAACCGAAGATTACGCAGTCGACTGACACAAAGCGCTTATTGCCCTGGTATTGTTCGTAAATGCTTGTTTCCATAACAGGAACAAATATAAAAGTAAAAAGTACTTTTAAAAACACTTTGCGTGCAAAAACTAATTTTAATTGTATGAAATATGTCACGGGTAATGATTACAGTGCAATCAGGTATGTTTACTTTTTCCTCAGCAAAAAGCAGTCAGGCCCGGTAAAAGTTTATTTTGTACTTTAGCAAGCCACACTGAAAGTTTCATTGATGATTAAGTACAGCATAACAATGTTATTGCTCCTATTTGTTTGCCTTGGTAATTATGCCAATAATTTACCGGCTTACTTGCTGGAGGAGATTAAAGCCACAGCGCAAAATTATAGTCAGCGCAAGATATTTGATGCGATTAAGCAGGGGCGCATTGACTCAATAAATGCCCAGCTGAACCAAAATCATACCTTAAACAAGGAACAACATTATTCACTGAATAGACAACTTTTTGCGGAACTGTATTCGTTTAAAAGCAAAGAAGCTTTTAATGTAGCTATCCGAATGGAAGAATTGGCGGGTCAAATAAAATCGGATGAAAAACAAACAGAAGCCTTGTTGTGCAAAACTGATGTTTTGCTATGTTCTGGTTTATTTCATGAAGCCATTGAGGTTATTTCTCAGGCTCGCAATATGCCAACGCCTGAATTAAAGGTGTATTATTATCGTTTAATGACCAGGCTTCATGGTGATTTAATGGCGTATAACGATATACCCAATTACCATCATCAGTACAGAGCAATAAATCACTTGTATGCCGACTCCCTTTTACAGCTGGCCAACAAGAAAAGTGTGGACTATCAGATGGTACAAGCACTTCGGCTTATTGACTTAGGGCAAGCGAAAAAGGCCTTTGACCAGTGCAATGAGTTTACGCAACGAAGGGATGTGTCAGAGCATGAAAAAGCAATGATCTACTCATGCATGGCTTGGAGCTGCCGTCAACTCGGTGACCTGGAGGGGCAGGTACAATACTTGCTGAAAAGCATTGAATCAGACATCCGATCTTCAACCTACGAAACAACCTCCGGACGTCTACTGGCTCAATTATTACTTGAAAATGGAGAGGTGCGCCTGGCGCATCAGTTTCTGATACGTGCAATTCAGGATGCCGAGTTTTATGGTGCCCGTCAGCGTAAAGCTGAAATAACACATATTGTACCTATTGTAGAAATGCAATTAAGAGATTTGCAGCGACTCAAAGTAATCGCCATATCATCAGTTTTTATCATTGTGCTATTAAGCTTATTGGTGATTATCTATTTATGGATGCGACTGGCACGCAGACACCGCGAAGTGAAAAGTGGCCGTGATAAAATTAATCAACAGAACAGTTTGTTGGCGCATCAAAATAAGCAGCTAAGCGAATCCAATAAAATTAAGGAAGAATCACTTACCAATTATTTCGAATTAAGCTCTATTTATTTTCACGAAATAGAAAAGATGCAGGCTAAAATCAGAAGCTTGCTCTTGCAAAAGAAGTATGATGCAATTGCTGATTATTTGGCCAATAGTAATGCTCTTGATGATCGAGAGCGGCTTTTTGAACGATTTGATGCTCTTTTCATCAAACTATTTCCCACGTTTATTGAGGCTATAAATGCCGTTTTGCATCCTTCGGTACAACTCGATGCAAGCTCTTCAAATGCTTGCCTGAGTGCTGAAATTCGTGTTTTCGCTCTACACCGCCTGGGCATCGTCAGTGCCGAACGGGTTGCTTCCATATTGGGCATATCCCGAAATACGGTATACACCTATCGCAATCGAATAAAAACAAAGGTAGATATGGCTCCCGGCGAGTTTGAAGAATATGTGATGACAATACCTGCCTATTAGTTCAAGCCGATTGTTTGGGAATAAATTGCAGTTATGTGCCTGTTTTAGGTCAATCTATTTCTATTTAAGTATGCTGCTGTGCCAGTATTTTCTTTACATTTTACTTGTACATCCATAGTATTAAGCTGTTGTTATGTAATGAGTTGTTGTTTTGTATTTCTATACACTCCCCTGTATTTCTCCTTAATCGGTTTCTTTTGGCTTAGGTTCGATATAACTTAGCAATACTAAATGGCCTTCATTTTTTAGTGCAGCCAAACCTTTAAAGGGCTGGGTTCATTGATGCCATTCAAAAATGGTGGATGAGGGGAGTAGTGCATTATACTAATACAAAAAGTATCGTTCATAAATAAATATAGACAATGAAAACAATCGTTTACACTTTAGCCGTTTTACTCATTATTTTGGGTCAGTATGGTTGTCGTTCAAATGAAGCGGGTAATAAAGTTACCTCGCCCGACCAGCAACTGACCATTGCATTAGAATTAAACGATGGCAAACCTTTCTACTATGTTACCTTCAAGCAGGATACTGTTATTTATCCCTCTCAATTGGGTTTTACTTTTAAAGATTTACCGGCTCTTACGGGTGATTTTACAATTTTAAGCACTAAAATAGCTGAACATCAATTATCGTGGGAGCAACCCTGGGGTGAAAATAAAACGGTTCAGAACCATTATCAGGAGCTTGTGGTTTGCCTGCAGGAAACAAGTGAACATAAGCGTTTCATGAATTTGTATTTCAGGGCTTACAACGATGGGGTTGCCTTTCGCTATGAACTGCCGGAGCAGAACAGTCTGAGTGATTTTGTGATCATGGATGAACTCACTCAGTTTGATGTGAGTGGCAATCCGGATACCTGGTGGATATGGGCTGATTATAACACTTACGAAAAACTGTATCAGAAAACCTCAATGGAGGAAGCCTCATGGGTAGCTACCCCGGTAACCATGAAAGGGGAGAATAATGTGCATATCAGCATCCACGAGGCGGCATTAACTGATTATGCGGGCATGACCCTGAAGCAAAAAGAAAAAGGGATATATGAAGCGGAATTGGTGCCATGGGCCAATGGAGATAAGGTACGTGGATCGGTCCCCATGAAAACGCCCTGGCGTACCATTCAAATTAGCGATAATGCTGCTGGTTTAGTGCAAAGTAATCTGATCGTTAACCTCAATGAGCCTAGCCGCATTGACGATACCTCCTGGATAAAGCCCATGAAATACATCGGTATCTGGTGGGGCATGCACCTGGGTACCGAAACTTGGTATCCCGGGCCACGCCATGGCGCCACAACCGAAAATGCATTGGCACATATTGATTTTGCTGCCGCCAAGCAAATTGAAGGGCTTGTTATTGAAGGGTGGAACGATGGATGGGAGAACTGGGGTGCTAAAGATGCCTTTGACCATGTGACACCGGCCCGCGATTTTGACCTTGAAAAAGTAGCTGCTTATGCTCAGGAAAAAGGCGTGAAACTTATCGGGCACCACGAAACGGGCGGTGATATAGAATCCTACGAAAAGTATATGGAAGCCGCTTATAAGATGTGTCATGATTTGGGTATTCATGCTGTTAAAACCGGTTATGCCGGTGGTATTTATCCCCGCGGAGAACACCATCATGGTCAATTTATGGTTCGTCATTACCGAAAAGTAGTTGAACTGGCCGCCAAATATGAGATTATGTTGGATGTGCATGAGCCAATTAAACCAACCGGTATACGACGTACCTGGCCCAATATGATGACGCGTGAAGGAGTGCGGGGCATGGAATGGAATGCCTGGAGTGATGGCAATCCTCCATCGCACACCGTTATTATACCTTTTACACGAGGGCTTGCCGGCCCCACAGATTACACTCCCGGCACCTTTGATTTGTTGTTTGCCAATGCCGGTAAGCGAGAAAAGTGGAACGCTGACGATATTAGCATGACGCGTACCCACACCACACTGGCAAGGCAGCTGGCTAATTTTGTGATTTTATACAGCCCCTTGCAAATGGCCAGTGACCTCCCTAAGAACTATGAAGGACATCCGGCTTTTCAGTTTATTGCCGATTATGAAGCGGATTGCGATGAGTCGCGGGTGTTGAATGGTGAAATAGGACAATACATCACCCTTGCTCGCAGGAGCGGTGAGGAATGGTTTCTGGGCAGCGCTACCAATGAGGAGGCAAGAACGCTGACGGTGAAACTTGATTTTCTGGCACCCGGAACAAGTTACCTTGCTCAGGTTTATACGGATGCCGATGATGCCCATTGGAAAACGAACCCGCAAGCTTATGTTATTGAGGAAGACGAAGTGACCAGCGAAACAGTGTTGATACTTAAGCTGGCAGCAGGCGGAGGGCAGGCCATTCGTTTTGTAAGAAAATAATAATAAAAAACCGGAGGAGCTGAACCTGATTTGCTCTTCCGGCTTATTTTTATCTTTAGTGTTTTACTAAATCGAGTTGTTCTTTACGAAATCGATAATTTCCTGAAGGTAGCCAAAGGCTACCCCTACAACAGTATCAGCAGCTCCATAGTACACCACCACTTTTTCATCGTCGTTTAAGGCGGCGCAGGGGAATACTACGTTGGGCACATCTCCTGTGAGCTCATAAAGCTCGGCCGGCGCCAAAAGATATGGCTGGCTGCGGTAGAGCACTTTATCGGGCTGTTCCAGGTCGAGTAGGGCAGCCCCCATTGAATAGCGAAATCCGTTGCAGGTGTTAATCACCCCATGGTAGAAGATTAGCCATCCGTCCTTTGTTTTGATGGGTACGGCGCCGGCACCAATCTTCGTGCATTGCCAGGCGCTGTCCTCAAAAGGTGTTACTTTCATCACACAGCGGTGCTCGCCCCAGTACTTCATATCGGGGCTGTAGCTGATGTAGATATCGCCAAAGGGCGTGTGTCCGTTGTCACTGGGGCGACTCAGCATGGCATAGCGGCCATTTATTTTCTCGGGGAAAAGCACACCATTGCGGTTAAAAGGCAAAAAGGCGTTCTCGCACTGGTGAAAGGTTTTAAAATCAAAAGTATAGGCTATGCCAATGGTGGGGCCGTGATATCCATTACACCAGGTAATCCAGTACCGATCTTCGATAAAGGTAACACGTGGGTCGTACTTATAATCCGAGTCGATCATATTGGTGTTACCAGTTTCCATCACGATGGGCTCATGCTCAATGTCCCAGTTGATACCGTCTTTACTGAAGCCTGCAAATATATTCATCTGCACCGCTTTGTTGTCGCAGCGAAAAACACCGGCATAACCATCCTCAAAAGGTACTACGGCACTGTTGAAAATACTGTTTGACGTAGGTATGTGGTAGCGGCCAATAATGGGGTTTTTCGAGTAACGCCACATTACATCATTGTTGCCGGCAGGGCGTTCTTCCCAAGGTATTTGATTTTTCATTGTCATATAGTTTTATTGCTTGTTATCATCAGAATATACAAAAGGCACAAAGCGTGCGGCCAGTAAGGCCGGAATAGTGGCTATGAGCACCCATATAAAAAATTCTTTATAGCCCAGTAAGTCGCTCATCCATCCACTGATCATACCCGATGGGATAATGCCCAGGTTCATAATACCCGAGGCAAAGGCGTAATGGGCCATCTTGTATTTGCCGGGTGCCACCTGCTGCATCATAAAGAGCATTAACCCAACAAAGCCAAAGCCGTATCCCAGCCATTCGGTTAATACCGAGGCATAGACCCAGGCAATATTATCGGGGCGGAAAAGGGAGAGGAGGAAATAGCACACAAAGGGCACATTAAAGGCCAGTGCCAGATACATCAATGAGCGTTTCAGCCCTCGTTTTGAAATAAAATAACCCCCCAAAAGCGATCCGGCCACAAAGGAGATACTGCCGGCACCGTAGACAGAGGCCACGGTAGAGGTATCAAACCCCAGTCCACCGTCGGCTGTTGAGGCCTTTAGGAACAGGGGCACAATCTTTAGTGCCAGTCCTTCGGCAAAGCGGTAGAGTATGATAAATACAATGTGCCAGATGATCATTTTCTTCTGAAAGAAAGTTCTGATGACTTCCAGTAAAGTGTTAAACCCGTCCTTCAGTGAGGTAACCTCGTGGGTAGAGCTGCCACCCGAAGGTAGCATTTTTAGGTGGTAGAAGCCCAGTAAGATCATCAGAGCACCGCAGCTGGCCATGGCCCACATCCAGGCAGTGGCCGGTCCCATGGTTTTGCTGAGCTCGCCGGCCAGGTAGGCAAAGCCCGACATGGATAAGAATTTGGCGATGTTATAGGCAGCTCCCTGCCATCCGATGTATTTGGCTTGCTCCTGAGGAGTGAGGGCACTGATGTACACGCCGTCGGTGGCAATGTCGTGGGTGGCTCCGCTAAAGGCCAGCAGGGCAAAGAAGGCGATGGAATACTGAAAAAAGGACGGTAGATGAAGCGAGAAAGCTACAAAAACCAGTGAGATGCCGGTTATCCATTGCGTTGCCAATACAAAGTGTTTCTTTGTTTTAAACATTTCCAGTAGCGGACTCCAGATAGGCTTAAAGGTCCACGGCAGTGTTATCAATGCGGTCCAAAAGGTAATCCGGGCATCGCTGACCCCCAGATCTTCATACATGAGTACCGAAGCCATGGTGACCAGTGCAAAAGGCAGCCCCATGGCAAAATACACCGAGGGTATCCACAGGGCAGGAAGTAATTGTTTGGATTTATTCATTTGTTTATGTTTTGTGTCTACATTAATGACGGTTTTAAGCCCTTATGCCCGCATTGCAGGGGCTGCTTTATTTTTAAGTCAGGTAGTTTTACTGCCCTGTTTTTAAACCGACGCGCAATAATAGTATAAAAAATCGATGGTATTGTAATCTGCTTTCCCGATATTGCAATAACGAAGTTTAATCATTCAATATTGCTGTTATATGGCGTTTAGTTTATCTGAACTTAACCTTGTGAATGTGGATAATCTGCTGCAATTGATTATACGATTCACCTTCAACCTGCTGGTTACCCTTGTTTTGGTTCGCATTCTTTACTATCAGAATACTCGTCGTAAAGATTATCTTTTCACTTTTCTGCTAATCAGTACCATTGTTTTCTTATTGTGTATTCTGCTCGAAAATGTGAACCTTCAGTTGGGCTTTGCCCTGGGCCTGTTTGCAATCTTTGGTATTATCAGGTATCGCACCACTCAGATACCCATTAAGGAGATGACTTATTTGTTCATCACCATTGGTGTGTCGGTAATTAATGCGCTGAGTGGCTCTAAGGTAAGTGTGGCCGAGCTGGTAGTAACCAACCTGCTGGTGATTGCCGTTACTTTCGCGCTGGAGCGTTTGTGGCTGTTAAAGCACGAGTCGAGCAAGCTGATTATTTACGAGAAGATAGAGCTGATAACACCAGCTCGTTATGACGAGATGCTGGCTGACCTGAAGGAACGCACCGGGCTGGATATTCATCGTGTTGAGGTAGGGCGGATTAACTTTTTGCGCGATACAGCCGACGTTATTATTTACTATTACAATGCCGGCGTAAGTAATGTAACAGATTTTGAAGTTGGCGATGACGATGATGATTAGTTGCTATTGGAAACAAAAAAAACCGTCGTTTAGACGGTTTGGTGTTTTTATCGGGTGATTAAGTTAATGTCATCCATTAAGCGGTCTTTATAGGACTTGCCAATGGGGATTACCTTGGAGCCGCCTTCGTAGTTAATGACTACAGAGTTGTCTTCAATTACTTTTATCTTGTTAATGTTAACGATAAACGAGCGATGCACACGTACGAAACGCTCTGACGGCATTTTCTCCGAGATGGCTTTCATAGTAAAGTGGATAGTAAACTTATCCTTAAATGTGTTGAGTACTACATAATTCTCTAAGGCCTCAATCCACAATATATCGTCGTATTTAACACGTACCAGCGAGCTGTTGTTTTTGATGAATATTTCGCTACTCTCACGTGTTACTGTCTCTTTTTCTTCAGATCTTTCAAGGGCGCGCTTTACCGCTTTGATAAAACGTCCGTATTGTACCGGCTTAAGCAGATAGTCGGTAACGTTATATTCGTAGGAATCAATTGCATATTTTTCCTGTGAGGAATATACAATAACCTGCGGCAGTTCATCCAACGATTTTAGAAAATCAATGCCACTCATCTCGGGCATCTCAATGTCTAAAAATATTAGGTCGACTGATGCTGCATCTGGTTTCGACAGGAAATTGATGGCACTGACGGCACTATCAAAGGTGCCTGACAGGTTTAGGTCATCTGTTTTTTCAACAAATTCCTGAATGATCTTTGTTGAAAGCTTGTCATCATCGATTATAATGCAATTCATAGAATCTGATTTTCCTCAAAAATAAAAAAATATCGTCACTAATAGTTGTATCATGCCGAAAATTTTACCTTTTAAAGTGGGTATTGTTTCTTTTGTTGAACTCATCGATAAGTAGGTCGCTACGTTTAATTGATTGTTTAAGCCATTCGAGGTAAAGTTCGTTGTACTCACTTGTGGATAATGGCCAGTCTATATCGCCCTGTTTTAGCTGGTGACTCAGGTGTTGCAGGGTGATGGCCGCACACACCGAGATGTTTAGACTCTCGGAAAAGCCCTGCATGGGTATTTTCATAAATTCATCAGCCTCCTGCATCACAGGGTCGGAGATGCCTTGGCGTTCGTTGCCAAACACAAAGGCGGCCTTGCCCTTGCTGAGGTCAAATTCGTGGAGACTTACATCGTTGCGGTGGGGTGTGGTGGCCACAATACGATAGCCCTGTGCCTTTAAATGTTGTAGGGTTTGCTTTGTGTTGTTGCTTGTCGCACCGTATCGGTGCATGTGCAGCCATTTGTTGGCACCCATCACTACCTGCGGGTTGATGTTGAAGGTGTTTCTATTTTCGATAATGTGCGCGTCTTGTACACCAAAACAGTCGCACGAGCGCAGTACGGCACTGGCATTTTGTGTCTGGTATATATCCTCAAGTACCACCGTTATGTAGCGTGTTCGTTGCTGTGCAACAGTTTGTAATTGCTGTATCCGATCCGGGGTCGAAAACTGTTCTAAAAAGGTAATTAATGTTTCAATCATGCTTCTGCTTATCTCAGTCCGATCCATGCAAAAAAAAGAGAGTGCACGAGCACTCTCCTTAATATCTTACAGTTGTTTTTTTTTAGTTGATAGCGTCGCTGAGTTCGCTACCGGCTTTAAATTTAACAACTTTTTTAGCAGGTATTTCAATTTCTTTACCGGTTTGCGGGTTTCTACCGGTACGAGCGCTTCTTTCAGAAACACCAAAAGAACCAAATCCTACTAAAGCAACACGACCACCGTCTTTTAATGCATCGCCAGTTACTTTAATAAATGCGTCCAACGCTTTTTTAGCATCTGCTTTTGTTAATTCTGCTTCACCAGCAATCGCATCAATTAATTGAGCCTTGTTCATAATACTCCTTAATTTTAGGGTTAACTAATTTAATTCTTAAACTTTCCTCTACAAATATAGAGTATTTCCCATGTTTACCAAATGTTCGGCATAAAAAGTGAGATAAAAATGATTCATTAGAAGACATATTATCTTCATCAGTATTTATTCGTGGCTAATTGCAATATTTTTTTCGAGAAAGTGTTGGTGTGAATGATTAAATGTCTATATTTGCACCCGCATTGAAGGAAATGCATATCATTATTTACTGGAGAGATGGCAGAGTGGTCGAATGCGGCGGTCTTGAAAACCGTTGTACCGCGAGGTACCGGGGGTTCGAATCCCTCTCTCTCCGCATTGCAAAAGTCAAATTACATCAAAAGGCTGTAAATCAAATGATTTACAGCCTTTTTCATTTGTTCTGAAATCATATATTCCCATATTTATATAAAAGTTAAGAGAGCTCTCTGGTGAACGAATCCTTTCTCATTCATGTTCACTGAATATTCCGTAACAAATTGAATCAAAATGCATTGAAATTATTTTCTAGCCCTAATGCTCTTGACGTAATTACAGTGTTTTTGTAAATTGAGTGAACACTTTTGGATATTTCAAATCTTCTTGCATTTGCCAAAGTGTATTAAACCGTTCTAAAACGTCTGTTATGAATACATTTTCTGTTCTAAAAGTTAGTTTCCTGATACGAAAGAATAGGACTAATAAACATGGTGAAGCTCCAATTTACATGCGCATTTCCATTGACCAGGGGCGGACTGAGATTACAACAGGCCGATACATCAATGCTTTAAGCTGGAATGGGAAATTAAATAAGGCCTATCCTAAAAGGAAAGGTGGAACACAGATAAATCAATTCCTGGATGTATTGAAGAATGGCATTTTTGACCACCACACGGACATGGTGAAGAAAGGGGAACACATTTCTGCTAAAACTTTAAAAAATCGCTTTCTTGGCATCGAAGAAGACAAAAGAACGCTATTGGAGGTTTTTGAATATCACAACAGGCAATTATCTGAACTATCCGGCATTTCTTATTCCCCTGCGACCATTCAACGCTATGTGACGACCCTTGACCATATTAAGAACTTTATCAAACATCAATACAAGCTGGATGATATCGCACTTAATCATCTCAAGTTTTCTTTTATCACAGATTTAGAGCACTACTTTAGGACTGTTCGCAAATGCAATAACAATACAACCTATAAATACATCAAGAATTTTAAGAAGGTAATTAATATCGCCATCCGCAATGAATGGCTGGAAAAGGATCCTTTCGCCAAGTACAAAGCTTCGCTAGTTGAAGTCAAGCGGGAGTTTCTTAGCAAGGATGAGTTGCATCAGCTCGAAGACCTTAAAATAAATATATCCCGTTTAGACACAGTTCGTGATATTTTTATCTTCTCCTGCTATTCTGGCCTAGCTTATATTGATGTGGCCAACTTGACGATGGACAATATCCGAAAAGGGATTGACGGTAATCTTTGGATAATCACTCAACGTCAGAAAACCAAAGTACCATCAAATGTTCCATTACTGCCCAAGGCAATTGAAATAATAGATAAGTACAAGTTCTACCCGGCTAAGAAAACCGAAGAGCATATTCTACCAAACCTCAGCAACCAAAAGCTTAACGCTTACCTTAAAGAGCTAGCAGACCTGGCATCTATTAATAAAAACCTCACTTTTCACACCGCCAGGCATACCTTTGCTACTACTGTTACTTTGGCTAATGGTGTTCCAATTGAATCCATCAGCTTTATGTTGGGACATAAAAACATTCGTACAACACAGATTTATTCGAAAGTAATTAACGAAAAAGTTAGCAGAGATATGAATGAATTGCGAAAGAAGATATAATTCTATTATTACACTTATAGACCAACGGGATGTTTCAATGGTTTTGGTCGCACCAAAACATAAACTTGCTAATAGCTTCGCTTAAGAAACAGGCATTAATATCTCGTAAGCTATTTCTACTCACTAACCATACAACTTCTTCTCTTTCCGATACATACATTGGTGCTTTTTTACATGCGTAAGCCACCTTCTTTTACAAGGTCATGGTTTGGCAAAAGGAAGCGGAATAAAAAGCCTCGTGCGATGGAAAGAAAAATCATGTCAAATAGATTTTGAGCGGACAAGGCAAAAGACTTGTATTTTGCGGTACGCAATAATAACAAGCTTTTTGCTGTCGGGTCTGTGCGGTGGGAGAGAAAATGTGTTTAAGTGATTTTGGCGCGTTTATGCCGAAAACTTTTGCATCAATCCACGACCGGTCACACCTTTGCTGAAGCATGTATAAAAAGCATGGCTTATTAATGATGATTTGCTCTATTTTTAGACTTAAACAACTTCACTACAATAACCTTAACAATATATTACTCCCCGATGATTCTAGCGTTAGAAATTGACTTTGTTTTCTTTTTATACGAAGTTTATGCCTTTAAATACTTTTTGCAATAAAAAATTATATCGCCATGATATATCAATTTGTTTATAGAATTCTAATAATTATTGGGGTATTTATGATTAGTCTGCACTCAAGTTATTCGCAAGAACAATACAAAGTCCCTAATGATAGTACTCACAAAGCATCTTTACGGGAGTTTAATATTAAGAAGGATTCTAAATTTGAAAAAGGAGATTTCTTTATAGGTGGTAATTTAAGCTTTGGTGGCTTAGAGGGTGAAAATGACTTTATTATAGCTAATGTCGACCTTATTGATGTAGACAAGCAAAATTTTAATGTCTCTTTTATTGGTGGTTATTTTATTAATCCCGTTACCTCATTCGGCTATCGAGGAAAATACAGCTATGTGAAGAATCAACAAACTCTGGAAGCAGATTTTTTAAATATCTCATTTAATGCAACAACATACAGAACACAGGTGGTTAGAGATCGCTATGAAAGTCACATTTTTATGCGTAACTATGTACCAATTGGCAAAAGCGGAAATTTTTACGTTGCCTCTGAAACTTCAGTATTTTATAGTATTAGTACTAGTTATCAGCGGGCTACTCGTAATCCTGGCATGGCCGATGAGAGCATTTCTACTATTTTCTCAGAAACATCTGGGATGGGTGCAGGTGTTGGCTTGGGTTTCACCTATTTTACATCACCAAAACTTGCGTTTGAATTACAATTGGGAGCAATTGGGGTGGAATACAAATGGAAGGACGTTTTAAAAGACAAAGTAGATGAAGGTAATTCTAAAAAATTTACCTTTCGCGATGGTATCAGTGTGCTGAATGTACAAGTTGGATTTACTTATTATTTTTTTGGAAATAATTAATTATACGTTTGTTATGAAAATCTTTACTGTAGTTACTATATTTTTATTGGGGTTGATGTCTTGTATAGATGAAGATGTGTTTGAGAAATCAAAACGCAACAGACCGACCGGAATATATGTTGTAAATCCAATAAATCCAGGAACCACTTTACAGGGAGATATTCAATGGGGAGATGGCACCGAAAGTAGTCCTGATCAGGCTTTTGTAAGCTTGCCCCCCAACTCTTCATTGGATAGCATCCAAATTCAAAGTATTACTATTCCATCATTGGCATGGGTCGAACCAGATTATCGAACGATATACGATTTCAATGATATTCAAACCTTTTGGGTTGTGGCCGAAAATGGTATTGACCGAAGACAGCTGGATGTTTCTATGAGTGTAGGTGAGTTTGAGCGTCAAATTAAATATGGTTCATTAACAAATTACTGGTTTCCAATTGGTCAATTTAGTGATGGTAACAATTACTTTTCAGTAGGGGAAGAAGGGCAATACACCCCTTGGGCTAACACTAATGTAGTGGCGGCAGTTCTTAATAAAGCAACGTGCATTCCCTCTGAATTTCCATATCCTAACGGCCATGTTACACTTACAACTCTTTATAATGGTGTTGCAGGAAGTACAGTAGGTTCAGGTATTGCAGCGGCAACTATTTTTGTGGGTGCATTTAGAGCAAACGGTGCTAATTTTCTTCCTCGAGACAAACAACGCAATAATACAGATCATGGAATACCGTTTGTTTATAAACCTAAGGGATTGCGATTTGAATACAAGTATAAGCCGGGCACACAGGTAGTTGAGTGGGTGCAGGGAAGTGGTGTCACCAAGTGGGTCGCTGAAGAACGAAATGAGACTGACTCCATGGAAATATGGGCCATTCTTCATAAACGTGTTTACGATCAACAAAACCCGGCTAATACTAAGTTTTATCGGATTGGTTCAGCGGGCTTTATCAGTTCAGAAACAGTAGAAGAATGGAGAAGCCACGAAATAACATTTTATTATGGACGTCAAGAGATTGAAAATAGTATCGAAGCTGATCCCTTTTCATATCGTGTAGCTGGCATTAACAAGCCCTGGGCACCAATATGGGTGCATCAATTCTATACAGATCCTGAATCTGGAGTCAATGGCCCTCCAATACAGGAAACAGGCAATAGTTCTAATTGGAAATATACAACCCAACGCATCTTAGAAATATGGGGGAACAATACAGATACACCAACACATTTATCGCTCAATTTTACGGCAAGTGCTGGAGGATATCGTTATAAAGGAGCCGGAGTTAATCCGTCAAAAGGTCATGACGGTTCAACCTTAGAAATAAGAAATGTTGAATTAATCTATTAACCTGCATTGAAACAATTAACTGCTTTTCTAATATGCGTCTTACTATATGGAAACTTAGTAAGTATTTCTGCACAAAAGGATAGTTTAAGGCTTGCAAGGAAAGAGCAACGCAATGCACGCTTCAGTATATTAGGTGGTCCTGGGTATTCTCCGGAAACCGGTTTACTTATTGGGGGTAGTATGCTGGCAACATTTGATATCAACAGGCTTGATACTCTTAAACCGCGGTCAGTTGTTCCTCTTGCATTTGGCATCATCTTATCAAATGGGGGTGGCATAACTCTTTCAAGCCGTCCACAATTATTTTTTAACGCTGATCGCTTAAGGATTACAGGCCAGCTATCATATAGACAAAGCCCTGATCATTATTATGGAGTCGGTTACCAGAACGCTCTTCATACAATAAGAAGTGATTCTACAACCGCTTTTGATGGAATACTCTTTCAGTTCAACCCAGTTATTCTGTTGAAGCTAGGGCACAGTCGCTTTTACCTTGGTCCAATGATTGATTTCGTGCATGAACAAATAAATAAACCATCAAAAGGCATAGTTGACGATCCTTATTACGCGAGATATGGAGGAACTGAAACAGGCTATGTGATGACTACCAATAGCATTGGCTTTAGTCTTTCATATGACACCAGGGATGTACCAGCAAATGCCTACAAAGGGATATTTCTTGATGTAAAAGTTACTTATGCAGATAACTGGTTGGGAAGTGATGTGCAATTTGGTACCTATGCGTTGGAATACCGCCAATATCAGTCTATAAGGCCTTTCGGACCGCGTAGAATTTTAGCCTGGAACATCAGTAGTAAGTACAGTTTTGGTGATGTACCGCCAACACGCATGCAGCGCATTGGCACGCCATTTGATTTGCGTGGTTATTACAGCGGTCAATTCCGTGATGCAGCGGGGAATGTGTTCGTAGCTGAATACCGACACATGTTTAACACCGGAAGTGGCAAAATTGGTCGTTTATGGAAACATATTGGTTTTGCTGGGTGGGCAGGAGCTGGCTTTATGGGATCTTCTCCATTTGATATCGAAGGTGTATTGCCAAATGCTGGACTTGGCTTACGCATAGAGTTACAGCCTCGTATGAACTTTCGATTGGATGTCGGACGTGGATTCAAGTCCAATCAAACCCTCATTTATTTTAATATGACTGAGGCATTTTAATCGTCTTTTTAATCAAATAAATCTCCTGATTGAGTATTAAAAGCCATAAAATTGATAGTAAACCTGTTTGTATTCATTCATATGATTTTCGAAATTAGTAAGTTTTACTATTCAACCTGTATACTAAGTTCTATGTACTCACTTTTAGCAAACCCCTAAAACATAAGGCTACATTTCATTGCCTACATACTGAATTGTTAGAATCGACGTAGCCCATTAACTTATCGATTTGAGATCCAAATTTTGTTTTCGTCTTTTCTTTTCCTCGAACGATTAACCTAAGCTCGATTTGAGTTAATTATGCGAATCAATAGGGGAAATAATCTACAAGAAAATGATATAAACGATTACAAAACAACAAGTGAAATCCTATTATATCATTAATATTCTGAGTTTTAAACTGCATTTAGAAGCTTTTGTAGATATGATTTCCAAGGATAAAGACGACAAGCTAGTAAGAATATGTTTTCTCATCTGTGATTATTTTGAAGAGTTACAATATAACTGTGAACGGTTCAATTATAACAATAAGCCAGAGTTTGCTGATCAAGAGATAATGACTTTTTATCTTTATGCAATACGTTATAAAGGCCATACAACAATCAAACATATTCACCGCTTTGTAAATGAATACTTAAAGGATTGGTTTTCCAAAACAACAAGTTATCAGTCATTTATAAATCGCATCAACAGGATTAAGGAAGCATTCTCTAGACTGATTGAGTTGTTAATAACCGTCTATGCGCCTAGTGATTGACTTTTTGATCAGAGCTTGTTGGATTCAATGCCAATTATTAGATGCTCTGACAAGTGCTCAGGAAATAACCGATAAGGGATTCTGCTCAACAAAGGGATTGTATTATTATGGAATGAAGCTGCATACTCTTGTATGCTGTCGCAAAGGCAGACCTCCACATCCTGAACAGATTTAATTAACCCCAGCCTCTTTAAATGATATTTCCTTAGGCTACAATGTCATATAGAAATAATTCACAATAAGAGAACTCTGCGAAATATAAGGTAGACTATAAAGGGTCAAGCTCTAACCAAGCTTAACCCTATGAATATTTATTCAAAAATAAAGAGGGTGTCCAAAATTGAGACATCCTCTTTTTTTGTGCTTATAAATTAAATTGCTTTGGTCTAATTGTTATGCTGCTATGAAGTTGTGAGCGGACTGATATTTATGTTTACAGCTTAATACGATAGCTAATAGTCTTTTTATGAATAAAACAGAGGCATTTAGAGCCTTTTTCTTCAGCTTTTTGGTCATTTTACTAATATTTAAAGCAATCGCCACCAGGCCAAACTCCAGGCCAACACCATCGAGCCCTTTTAATTTAAACCGATTAAACCCTTTGTTGTATTTTATCTGACCAAAGACGGCCTCTGGCTCAATGGGGCGTTTACTTCGGTGTTGTAGGCCTTTATCACTATTCAGCGCTTCTCTGGCTTGTTGCTTGTAAGCTCTCAGTCTAAAGTTTACTTCAATGCTGCGGTTGCCTTTGCCTTTGAAGCATCGGCCTCTGATGTGGCACTTACTGCAGTTTTTTGCCCTATACTTTCTAAGTGTACTTTTATAGCCATGGGTATTTTGTTTTGCGTACTCTGTAACAAAATGCATGTGCTGCCCCATCGGGCATACAAAGTAATCGCCAACTGTATTGTAATGCAGATTCTCTACTTTATAGGGATTGGTTTTAAATGCTTTCTTTTGTTCTGCATGAAAATAGTTGAACTTCACATAGTGCTCAATTTTCTCTTTTTCAAGATGCTCATAGTTTTCTTCGCTGCCATAGCCACTATCGGCTACAACCTCTTTAGATTGCTTATTGTAGCGGGTCTGAAACCCCGTGAGATAATCAATAAAGGTGCGTGTGTCGGTCGGATTCTGATAAATGCCATAATGAGTAATAAACTGGTTCTCGGTACTCATCTGCACATTGTAAGCCGGCTTTAACTGGCCGTTCTTCATGTGGTCTTCTTTCATCCGCATGAAGGTGGCTTCCTTGTCGGTTTTAGAACAGGAATTGCGGTTGTCACCAATGTCTTCGAGCTTTTGTTCATATTCTTCAAGCTTGGGCAGGTGCTTATTCTCCAACTCTTTTACCAGCTTCTTAACCGGTTTTTCCCGTGCTTTCTCTGACTGCTTGATTTGTGCAATCCGCTTTTTGAGTTCGTTGGAATCAAAGGGGCGAGGTTCGTCATCATGACTTTGATTGTCGTCAGCAATGCCCTGCTCAATCTGCTCCAGAATGTTAGCAATCTTCTTCTCCAGACTGACTTTGTACTTTTCCACAGACTTGCGCCAAACAAAACTATAGCGGTTGGCCTTGCTTTCAATCTTAGTACCATCAATATACTGTACATCCAGGCTCACATACCCCAAATCAACCAGGATGAGAACAACTTGGGTAAACAGTTTATGAATGTGCTTTTTCAGGCGCTTACTTCTAAAATCGTTAATGCACGAATGCTTCGGAAACTGTTTGCCGCTTAGCCACATATAAGCAATACTTTCTGTTAGGGCCTGCTCCATCTTACGGCATGAAAACACATTACTTAGATAGCTATAAAACAACACTTTTAGCAGCATTCGTGGATGATAACCTTTACAACCACCAGCTTTATAACTCTTTACTATACCGTCTATATCGAGCTCTTCCACTACTTGACTGACTATACGAACCGGTGCGTTCTCGGGAATAAACTCATCAAGGCGCGAAGGGAACAATTCGTATTGATTATGAATACAAAAGAGGGCATCCGTTTTTGGACACCCTCCACCAATATAGGCTTTGCCGTTAAAAACTCATGACTACTTTTCGTCTGTCGTTTTCAACAGAAAGAAACTAGTCATGAGCAGATTTAAAAAGTTATCACACAGTGTATGGTATTGTAACTATCATATAGTGTGGACACCCAAATATAGATATAGAATCTTAAAGGGTGAAATCAAAGCAGATATAGAGCGAAGTATTCATCAATTTGTGGAACAACAGGGAGGGTTAGTCGATGAACTCAATGTACAAATAGATCACGTCCATTTGTTAGCAAGTGTTCCACCCAAAGTATCCATATCGTCATTTGTTGTTAAAGTAAAAGGACAAACTTCAATCCGTATATTTCAGAAGTATAAATCATTAAAACAGAAACTGTATTGGGGCAATCATTTTTGGGCACGAGGTTATTGTGTTGATACAGTTGGTTTGGACGAGGAAATGATCAGAAAGTATGTGAAATATCAAGAAGAACGCGAGCCCAATAAATAGTATTAATAACCGAAGACGACAATCGCCTTGCCTCCTTTGGAGGCATAAGGCAATTTCATCCCCCTTTGGGGGTTATATCAAAGCTCCGCCCTTAGGGTGGAGTTTTTTACTTCTATAATTCGGACTGTGTAAAATTTACATTTCCGATTTAAATGTCAAATTGAGTATATCTGCTCCATTAAAATAGTTCTGCATTATTTTATTGACATCAGCCAAGGTTAATTTATTAATGACTTTCAATTTATACTTGGCAGCCGTCGTGTTCTTTTCACCTTTCAAGGCATACTCTACATCCACCATCCAGTCATCTTTATACTTTAGATCTTTTAGCAAGGTCTGACGGATTTTTGTAACCGACTCCTCAAAATGAGTTGGCGACACTCCACTCTGCAGAATAGCGTTCATCACCATGGCCACTTTGACTTTTAAATCCTGCGCACGTTCGGGCGCACATAGAAACTGTACAGAGGTCATGAGACAATTGCCCATCTCCTTTTCATGGCGCTGTTCCACAGAAATCTTATACGTACCGCCTTCCTTCTCCCGGATGATGCGTACCAGTTCATTGTGCACAAAGGATTTGATGATGGCATGACTGATCTGCTCCTGGTTGGTATACGCCACCTGCTTGTTGTATACAATCAGATTGATGGCTTCTTTTTGATCGGTAACATATTCAAATGTTTTTTCATTGTAGCCCTTTGGAAACAGGTACGGATAGTCTATCGGCGCATCACAGCGATCGATGTCAGTAATATTGGCCAAGTATGTTTTAAGATAACCTTCAATGACTTCCGGCTTTAAATTGGCCGTGATGAAAAAGGTCCAGTCACTGGCATCACCAATGCGCGCTTTGTACACGCGTTCAATAGCAGCCAGGTTCAAATTATTGTAATACGACTCGTCAGCCTTCACATAACGTTTATCTCCATTCAGCAGTATACTGTTAAAGTCAGCCTGCATCAGCTCTTCAATTGATTTAGTTTGTTTTAAACTCGCCAAACCGGCAGCGATGAACTCCTGTAGCTTTGCTTCGTCGAACCGGGGCTGTTCAAACTGGGCATAAATAACCTGCATCAGGTCATCCAGACTGTCTTTATGACAACCGCCTTGTAAACGCTCAGTTTGTTCTGTGAGGTAAACCTGACTTTTAACCTGTTTTTGCGCAATAAGCTTAGCATATTCAATGGTACTTAAATTCCCCAGCCCAAACATGTGCTGTTTATCAATAAGCAAGCTAGCCGGTAAATCCTGCTCCGGAATAACGCTGGTGCCGCCAGGGCTTTTTGCATAAATCAGCACCCGGTCCTCAATTTTAGGATCCTTTTTATACAGTACTATCAGGTTGTTGGGTAAAATATATTTGATGGCACCATACTTACCCATTTTCTGCATTTGCAATGATTCAACAGGAGCCGGCAGCGCACTCAACAATGGCTTATTGCAATTAATTGCCGGGCGCTGCCATTTTTCGTCTGTCTGCAAAGCCGCTTTCAGCTCTTCTACGGTCAGAAAAGTCGCGTTAGTGTTGCCTTCCATCAAAATACTGGCATTTTTAGTATAATCAATGGCATCCACATAAGCCTTCAAGGCATCGAAACTTAAAGCTTCGATCAGGGCGATCATCTCCCGCGCCTCTGTATGGCTATCCTGAAAAACCTGCCCATTCAAAAACTCATCTTTTATTTTTTGCATAAAGGCTTCCTCGCTCAACGGTGCATCAGTTTCAAGCTGCGTTGCATAGTATGTCAGCCAGCGTTGCTTTTGTATTTCAAATTGTTCTTCAGTAAACGGATGGTCCTTTAAGGCGTTGATATAGCTGGCCACATAATGCATCGCCTCAGCGTCTTTGCCTGCTTTAGGCATTATCGAGAAGCGAATGGCTTCATAATCGCCCTTCAAATCTTCCAGAGCTACTTGCAGCATCGTAAACGGAATAGGACCGGCTTCAATCATCCTGGAGATATCGTTTTTTATTAAGTTGCTCAAAAAGTTTCGCTTCAGTAGATACTTTTTATAATCCAGACTACTTTTCTCATAGGGCGTCTTAACCCGAAGCTCGTAATGATATGAGGTACTCTTAATATCATCTTCCTTGTAGGTAACCGTCAGTAAATCCGTGTTATCAGGCACTGTAATAACTGGCATAGCCAGTGCCCCAGTCGGTACTTTTTTAGCCTCGAACCGGGCTTTAATAGCGTCCTCTATTTTACCGACATTCACATCACCATATACAACCAGACTCTGCATATCGGGACGATACCACTTTTGATAAAAATCGCGGATGGTTTCGACCTTAAAATTCTCCAATACAGCCAGGTTACCAATAATGGAGCGGTGGCTCCAGCGGGTATCATTGTATCGGGCCAACTTAAATGCATTGATCTTTTTTTTAGTACCACGCATCACCTTTCGGTGCTCTTCGATGATCACGCCCCGTTCCTCATTCACATCTTTTTCGGTGAGCAATATGGCATCCGACCAGTCACTGGTGAGGTTCAACACATCGTTAACAGCAGCATCGTTATTGGTGGGTACATTATTGACAAAATACACAGTTTGATCAATGCCCGTATACGCATTGATGTTACGTCCGCGAATGATGCCATACTGACTAAAATGCTTACCAATGGTATTGGCCTCAAAATGCCGGGTGCCATTAAAAGCCATGTGCTCTAAAAAGTGGGCCAAACCATCTTCATAATCCTCCTCCAGGATAGCACCCGCTTTCTGAATAAAATAAAAAGTAGCTTTACCGGGCTTGGCTTTTGTTTTGTATATATAGTAAGTAAAGCCGTTATCAAGCTTACCTTTAATGATATCACCTGAACTATTTGCCTGCATTTGCCAGGCAAGAAGAGTAGAGGTGATTAACAAAAACAGTTGTTTCATAAACAAAAATTAAAGAGCTGCACTCCTGTGCAGCTTTAGTATTATTTTATGATTATTCTTAACACTTCTTTTTGCACATATTGCCTTCCTTCGTTACTTATTTTAACATCCAGTACATATGTATCATTAGGTAATGTTGTGCGATATGGAACCTGAATACTGCCATTCCCCCTTATGCCGGTATATTTTTCAGCATCTGGATCAGCAAATAAATCTAGCATTTCACTTGCATTTGCTTCATAATCAACCGAACGAATATTATCGATTTCAAAACGCAAAGGAAAAGTTCCTTCAATCCCCTGTATGGCATTAGTAACCCATGGCACATTATTGATATGACGTTTTAAACGCGTTTCGATATAGGTGCTAAGATAATATCTTATTGAACTAAAAGAACTCTTAATCTTGTATTTATACAAATCAGGATTACCTTTATCAGCCTCGCTTTTCACATAAAGAACATCCAAATAAATTCCATTTACATTTTGTAACTCAGCAGGTGTAAGTAGGTGGTCAGTCTTTGTTAATAGCTCTAAATAGCCATTTTCTAATTGGTCAAAATCATCATATACATCAACGGTATAGATTAAACGATAAAATTCACTCACAAGATCAGCATAATAGATTTCTGAAGTCACAGTCAAATCATCATCAATTTTAATAATGGCAGCCTTATCAATCACCAAACTGTCGATCCCATAAGTGGCATTTTCAGCATCAAGATAACCAACGGTAATCTCTTCGCAGGATGCAAATAATAATGCAAACAAGCTTATATATATAAATCTCATAATATTAATAATTTATCTGTCCAATAGTGTATTTATATGACAAAGAATGAACATAGCCATTGCTTGGATGAATATCTGCACTTGCAATTACTACCTCGGTGTATCTTAACACATTTCTTACTTTTAAGGTCACAGGGTATAACCCAGGTGCATCAGTTGTATTAGGGTCCTCTTTCCATGCAAAGATTGAGTTGCCGTATAACATATCTAATTGTGTTTTGCCAACAATATCACCAATTGTATAGTCTATATAACCCTTATTAAATGAACCTTTATTACGGGCACCAAGTAATATATGCGATTTGACAAAGTATGCACACAACTCCACAGGAATTTGACTAACTTCTTGGTATACATCCTTAGGAAATCGACCGGGTGCCCCATCATTAGGAATCATAATCCATGGATTTGGATCATACATCCAGCGACGGATTGAATGATTTGTAAATCCAAAGAATGTAATTGAATCAGCTAAATCTGATGTTCCTTCAAACAAATCAATTAAATATTCATCACCAGGATTTGTAGCTGCTCGTTCAATCATTTCAACGGTCATGCTCCAGTTATAATCATCTGACCTTAAGTAATCCATTATATTACCATCGAATTTGGCCTCCGCTAATCTATCGTAATGGAAATTATCTTTTTTACATGATGATACCAATACAACTAACAGCATCAAAAAAACTATCTTTTTCATAATTAGAAATATTTACTCCAGAATGGCATTTGTTTTAATAGTGTATTATTGTATGTAGCATGAATGTTATAGGGAAAGAATAATGCGCCGTCTTCTACATCCTGCTCGGTTACATCTTTTATATCTCCGTGCAGTAATTCAAAATACCTCTTACCACGTAAGATGTCAAAATAACGATGGCCTTCGAGCAATAACTCCCGCTCTCTTTCCCTAAAAATAGCATCTTCCAAGATTTCATTTCCGGAGTTAAATACATCAATTCCTGCACGAATACGGATAGTATTCAAATCTTCAATGGCAGCTCCATCTTGTCCCGCTAATGCCAGTAACTCAGCTCGTAACAAAATAATGCCTGATAAACGAAATACAGGATAATCACCTTTTGTACGGACATAGCGGTCGCTATTGTAATTAGGATTAAAAACCACTAAGGGATCCCGGCGTTTGTATACATATGCTAAATCCAATGCATTCATGTCAGCATCGGGTTGTCCATATTTATAAAAGTAAGAATGTGCCCTTGCATCTCTATCAGGATATAGTTCAGCCACTTTAGCATTGGTGATACCACGTCTTAAGTTTACGTTATCATTTGGACTACTAAATGGCTCAACAGGATAAGCTGTATAATCATCAATTAACGTAAGTCCTTGAATCTCGAATAAGTACAATCCATCTTCATGATTGGTATCAATTAAGTAAACTACTTCGGACCCCTTTCCAATCATACTTTGTTGACATACATCTTCATAGTTTGATTCCAATCCAAACTCAGGTCCCCGCTCATCTCCGTTAATAACCAAGTTTGTATACTCAATCGCTTTTTCAAGATATTCATTTTCTTGCCCACCAAAGGTGGCCATCCAAGCATGCATATGTGCTAATACAGCATATGCAGCACCTACACCAGGAATCTGGCGTGTAATTAGTGCTGCTCCCACTTCATCCACTTGTTTACTCCAGATATCAAGGTATTTCGCACTTTCTTCCACGTCGGCTATAGCCAAATCCAGAACATGCCTCCAAGGGGTAGACTTCTTTGATTCAATATCATCTACCTCAGTAATATAGATACAATCACCAAAACTACGTACCAGATTAAAATAAGAAAAACCACGAGTAAACAGTGCTACACCTTTGTAGAACTCTTTACGTTTGTCTTCCATTGGCACAGCATCGACATTTTCAATAATAAGGTTAGCTGTAGCAATCACTTTGTAGTAGTATCCCCAATGCTGATCACGTTCAATACCACTCCACTGAGCAATTTTTAGAATTAACTGATAATCAATTTGCTTTGGCAATTGATTAGGGTGCGCTTGTACCATCCCCCGTTCAGCAATACGCATATTACTGAAATAGGCTTCTTTTAATTGATTTTGCATACTGTATGTCAGACTCATTAAATCCTTCTCACTTTTAAAGTAATTGTAATGAGTGATAGAGTTTTCAGGCTCAATATCGAGCATATCTGTGCATGATGACAGAATTAAACTCAGACTAAATAAATAAATTATATACTTCTTCATTATTATTAGAAATTAGCCGTTAATCCAAGTGTTAATTTAGTAGGGAAAGGATAATTAGAAAATGTATAGGTGTTACTATGCGGATTAATATTTTCTGGATCAATATAACGTGGCAAATTATGAAACGAATACACATTATCTGCTGTAAAAAAAGCCTTTAGCCCACCTAAGCCCATGCTTTCACACATCTTTTTATCGAAATTATACGATAAGGTGATAGTTTTAATTTTGAAATAATCCAGATTAGCTACATCATTTGTCGTAAACGTTCCATAGTTGTATGGTGATGCCGTTTTATAATAAGATGGTAATGTTGCATTAGTATTTTCAGGCGTCCAGAAATCAGCACCTGTTGGATCTACTCTCAATACCTGCGACATATTTAATAAACGTGGACTGAGCCCACCTAGTCCAATGGTTTCGAACCCTTTGCGTCCCAGACTATAATTCATTAAAACACTTAAATCCCAATTTTTATAGCTAACTTCATGAACAAACCCACCTACCAAAGTTGGTAAAGATGAACCCAAATAAACCAGATCGTCTGAATTTATCCGGTTATCTCCATTTTGGTCTTCATAAATCATATCACCGGGCTGCATCGGCTTTGAGGAACCTGCCTGTAAATAACGCTTTACTCCTAAATTATCATACCAATAAGGAATATCATCATAGGATTGAGCAATTCCTACTTCTTCGTAACCCCATAATCCTAATACAGGCTTACCAATGATTTTATCTTCATAATCACGCCCATCAAACGTTTCCAATAACTTGTTCCAGTTGCGCGCCACATTTGCTGTTAAACCATAGTTAAATTCACCCTCACGCAAAATGTCAAATTTCAAAGTTAACTCAACACCAGAATTACGTATACCTGCAGAATTTCTGAATACTTTTTCAAAAGCTGAGTGATTCCCCGATGTAATTACGGGCATAATCATATCAGTGGTTTCTTTCAGATAATAATCAAAAGTTAAACCCAAGCGATAATTAAACAGGTCAGCGTCAAAACCAACATCCCATTGTGAAGTTCTTTCCCAACTTAGATCTGGGTTATACATTGACACAATATTGTTGGTTTGCTTATTATTAAATGTTACGCCACCTTGATATGAACCATATGCCAGGTACGCTTGCTTATAGGTTTGCCCGCTTACTCCATAAGAGGCACGCATTTTAAGAAAATCGACGTATGAAAGGCCAGACATAAACCCCTCTTCCGTCACAATCCAACCTACACTCGCTGCCGGAAAGGTTCCCCATGGAATAGCCTTACCAAACTTACTACTTCCATCACGACGCAAACTAAATGAAAACAAATACTTCTCCAAATAATCGTAATTCAATCGCCCTATATAACCTATTGTAATGGCATCTGTTCTGTTTGTTTTAACAGACATCAGCGATTGTATTTGCGAATGTGTGGCATTACCACGATCTATCCATCCAGGCCAATTACTAACAACCCATTGCACATAATCACTGGAACCCCCTGTTACATTGGTTGCATAGGTCTTAGCAATTAGTTCCTCATATGTCACCCCTGCCAATACACTTAAATTATGCATATCGTTAAACGATCGAGTATAGTTCAACATGTTCTCTGTTAGCATATTCCTATTTATGGAAATGTAGTCCATAATAGTAGACTCTTTATAAGGATTATGTCTTGTGTTTATAAAACCATGATTATTAGAATAGTTTAGTACAAAACCGTTACGCGAGGTAAAAGATAAATTCTCATTCAGGGCATATTGAAAGGTCAAACTGGTACGAATGGTAAAATTCTCGTTATTCATATCCTGCCCAAAAGACTCATCGGTTTTACTTTTGTAGAAACTTGTTCCGGGTCCGGGATAATAAGGAGTCTGATTTAACAAAGATGGGTCAATAATACCAATGTTATTAACACCATTAGCCATTACCTGATTATAACTTAAATTATTACGCAAAATAAGTTGTAGCTTCTCGGTCGGCTTAACTGTAAAATTAGAAACTAAGTTACCACGAGTAAACCCTGTATTAACAACAACTCCTTCTTCATCGTAAAATCCAATACCTATATTGTACAACACTGTCTCACCTCCTCCGCTAGCCTGCATATTAGCATTAACTACGCGTCCACTTTGATCATAGGCATCATACCAATTAGTGGCATTATTGTAAAATGTATTCAATGAATCCTGATAAACGGGACTGTCTATAGCGGTATAGCTTCTTCCGTTCCCCCAAAAACTATCGTAAATCAAATCACTGAACATATAGCCATCAGGCCCATGAGCCTTTTCATAGGCATCATAGTAGCCTTCCGCATAACCTACTTCACCAGTGGTATTATTATACCATGCCGGTGTATTGTTTCTATTTATGAATTCATAATACTCGCGTTGCAATGCACCGCCATAAGCAGGAGGCGACTGCTGACGATAACTATGTGTGTAAGAAACATTGGCAGTTAAGCGCGTACGTCCTTTTTTACCTGTTTTGGTAGTAACCAAAATCACACCATTACCAGCACGTGAACCATATAAAGAAGCGGCAGATGCATCCTTCAACACCTCGATGCTTTCGATCATATTAGGGTCAATTTCGCTCAGAAAATTAGTCCCTGAAGTACTATTTTCTAAATCTTCAATTGGTATTCCGTCAACTACCCATAATGGCTTAGAACCAACACCTTCGTTTCGAAGCAGGTCGTTATATCCTCTAATGGTCGTTTGTACTTGCGCAGCACCTGGAGCACCTCCAATATTCTGAATATCTAATCCAGCAACACGGCCTTGCAACATTGAGGCAATATCCGCACTTGGCACATTTTCCAAAGCATCAGCCTTAATGGAAGATATAGACCCTGACACTAATTTTTTCTTTTGCTCCCCATAAGCTACGATTTGGACTTCCCCAATATCCGCAAAGTCTTCTGTCAAAATAATATTCACAGGTACTTCAAGCTGGTAATTTACTTTTTCGATTTTAAAGCCTATAAAAGAAACTCTAATTACTCCAGTATTCTCAGATACCTTTAGATTAAAATTACCATTACTATCCGTGATTGTTCCTGTGTTATACCCTTCAAGAATAACGTTAGCTCCAGGTATTGGTTCGCCTCTTGCATCGGTTACCTTACCTGTTACTACTTTTTCATTCTGAACACCTGCATTAACAGCATCTTTATAAATTACAATAACATCATCCTGCACACGGAAATTCAAACCTGTTCCCTTAAGGGCTTCATTGAGAACCTCAGTAGCTGTTGAATTTTCCTTATAAAAATTTACTCTCACATCAGGCGATAAATCATTCATTCGGTAAAGTATACCATAGCCTGATTGATCCTTAAGGTCTTCAAACACCTCAACCAAGGTAGCATTCTTATAACTTGCTTTTTTCACTTCCTGAGAAATTCCTTTGGCAAAGACGCTCAACTGAAACGCAAATAAAAGAATAAACACATTGTTCATAATCCAATAGATTTTCCGATACTTCCAATTATACCATAGGAAGTTCGAATTCATTTTTTTTTCCATAAATTTGTAATGAATTAAATTCAACATTGAATACATTCGTATTCAGTTTTAACCCGGAATGTTGTTGGCGCATCGCTCCGGGTTTTTATTATTAAGTTTATTACTTTATTTTTTACTCACTACTAATGTTCTGTCATCAATTTGAAACTCAATTCCAGAGCCAATTTCTAATAGATTTAATATTGTATTCAAATTCTCAAAACGTTTCATTTCGCCAGTAAAGCGTATTTCTTTAATATCCTGTTCTTGGTAAAAAACATCAATACTATACCAACGCGACAGTTGGCTAATAATACTACCTAACTCCTCATTGTTAAAACGAAACATACCATCTTTCCATGCGGCATAATTACCTGACTTCACTGTTTTTATATCTCCTTTTGTCTGCCCATGTGCAAAATGCATCTGCATATCAGGCTTAAGCATTTGCTCATCAAGAACGCCTCCTGCATTCTTCAAAAAAACCTTTACACTACCTTCTAACAATGTTGTTTCAGTTATTTTTTCTTCATCATAGGCTTTAATATTAAATTGAGTACCATATACCCTAACGTCCATGGCTTGTGTTTCTACAACAAATGGCTTTGTATAGTCTTTTGATACCTCAAAATAGGCTTCTCCTTTCAACTTAACTTTACGAACATCACCTGTAAAATAATTCGTAAACTCTAATTCAGAATCAGCATTCAACCATACATTTGTACCATCTGCTAATTTTAATTGATACATACCTCCTCGAGGAACTATCAACTTATGCCACTCCATTTTTTCTTCTTTAATCTGATGTTCTGGTTTAAAATCATAAGAAAGCTTCTTACTAGAATTTAATACTGCCAAGCCATTTTTTTGAGTCAATGTTGTATCCGTCATCAATTCCAGATCATGCATTGCTCCGTCTTCCATAACCAGAATTGCTTTTTCTGTGCCAGGTTCCAATTGTTCTGCCAAGCGATACCCCTGACTACTCAATCTTTTATCAAGCATGTAAATACTAAGTCCTATTCCAAAAGTTATTAATACAACCACAGCAATACGGCTAACATGCTTCCATAACTCAATGTTTTTTGTTTGCACATAAAATAAGCCTGTTGGAAGTTCATCTTTTATGCGCTCCCAGACTCTATCTGCATCAATTTGATCGTAAGCTTGTTGTTTTTTTTCCAGGTTAAAATCAGACAAAAATGAATCGTGAGCGCTTTTATTGCTCTCTTCCTCTTTTACCCATGCCTTCAAATACTGTTCTTCATTTTTGGTAATGGCATTGGATTGTCGTTTGGCAAGTAAGGCTGATATTCTAATATATTGTTTTGTTCTATCCATTTATATATCTTGTTCAGTTACTAAGAACCCTGAAAACTAAAAAGGGTCAATGAATATGTAGTTTTTTTTAGAGTGTCTTTAATGAATGGAGAACAATTGATATCATTATCCCTCTAAAACAGTAGGTATTTGCAAACATTTCTTAAAATAAATTTCCAACAATCGCATATACCATCCAACCAAGCACCAAGCTTCTGACTTGACTCTATGTATTTTACAAGAATAAATCACCAAAGCCAATAATTATTAAGTACTTAATTCTCAAATAAACTTATTAGGAAGGCCAACAAAAACACTTGTTCTCCTAATTTTTCTCGAAGAAAAGCAAATGCCTGCCGTTTATGATATTTCACAGTACTAGTAGAAATTTCCAATTCATCAGCTATATCAACATTCCGAACTCCATTCATTACCATCCTGCAAATTTGCAGAGTTGGTTCGGGAAGCAAATCTATGGCTGCCAATAATAATCGATAAGTTTCCTCTTCAATCAAATTATTCTTATAAAAGTCTTCACCTTGCAATACTTGAATCATTTCTCGTTGATGTTCATCTACTACCTTTTGATGGCGTAATGTATTAAGCGCCTTATTACGAACACTGACATACAAAAAAGCTTTCACTGAATTAACATCATTTAAGGTGTTCTTCTTCTCCCACAGCATGGTAAAAACCTCTTGCAGAAGGTCTTCAATGGCGACATCATCATGAATATACTTTTTAGCAAATAAAAATAAGCCTTTATAAAAGCTATCAAAAACCTGCTTAAATAATTGTGTTTCGCCCGATTTGAATTTCCTGAATTCATCTTCTGTTAAGATAATACATCAAAAACACTGTTGTGTGCAAAATTAAATATTTATTCGAATCAAGGGTTAAAAAGCATAATTAAGAAACGCAGCAGATAGCTTCCCAAAGGCATGTACTATCAGGCCTTTGGTTGCCCTAACCTTACTTGCTCGCTGGATATCTGTTTTCTCAATAAGCCAGGAGAACATGGCTTCGATGGGCTGCCTCACTCTGGAAGCAGCTGTAGAAAATAAATCATCTGCAGCTTTTATCCTTTGCTTGATGATATCGGACATGCCTTTTACAGCCTTAATCGGAGTCAACATTTCTGAATTATACATTATTTTCATTCGCTCATTAAATACATGATTCATGTATATTTTGTCGCCAAAGAAAGTCCGGTCATACATTTGTGACCAAGCTTCCTTGTAGACATTAATATCGTTTACTGATGCCGGAGTATAAAGTATTTGCTCAGGGAACGGCAAAGTTCCTTGTCTTCTGAAACCCAACATGTGTAACTTCATACCATAGTAGTATAGCCCTTTTGTGGAACAATATCCTTTGTCTGTTATTTCCCGTGCTACCTTCCCATTTCGTTTACCCGAACAAGTATTGATTGGCATAGAATCCAGTAAATTCTGGTTGATTATGCAATCATCAGGTTGGAAATCCCTAAACAATAACTCTGACAACCTGGAAAATGCACCATCCAATCGATTTAAGCGATTGTTATATGCCTGGTAAGAACCTAGCTTAGGAAACCAATCCGATAGGTAATCACAAGCAAATTTGTGAATCTGCTTTATTTTGGTTTATCCTTGATATTGGATACCGAAAAGGTATATCGTCATTACCTCCTGGTCAGTAAACTCTGGTTTGTTATTATTGCTGAACTGTTCACAGTCATATCATAATTCGTCAAAATAGTCACAGACTAAGTTGTATATTCTTATTAAATTGTGGTCCTTATCCTTGAGAATCATATCTAAAAGCTGCTTCGGAAACAATCCTAAGGTACTGAAATTCAAGAGTTTAGCCGATTTAAATACTCTGATTATCAAACTTTTACGTCACTTTTTTACTTATTAATTCAACCCTTGATTGATATTATTTATAATTAAGTAGGCACTTTTAGAAAAAAACTTTTAGATAGCTTTATTATTTCTACACTTGAATTTTCTTTCTCATATCAGATATAACAACTGTTCTCCAGGCGTTTAGCTTCTCCATACCTGACAAAATAAACGACTCAAGGTGTTGCTATTTATTATATTGGACACCTGTAAATAGAAATACTATTCATACAATGCGTAAGTACATAAAAAACAAACTGAATACAAAGGACCTGTTATGAATTGAATAATGACCCTTATTAAAGAATTTAAATTGTGTTTTGCAAAAAATAACATATCTGCACTGAAGAAGTTTCATAGGCTTGCATGTATGTTTAGATAAATGCTAAGAAAACGAAACGTCAGATTGAAAGCTGGATACAAATAGTAAAGAATCAAAGATAAAGTTTCCGGGTGAAATAACCTTTGCATATAATTTATAGCGTGTTATTAAACTGTAAAAAATATTACCCAATTAAAGTGAAGCTATGGGAATGATTAGAGGTCAGTTAAAAGTATCAAAAGTCAATGGTATGGTCGGATTTAAAATGCTCAATTGAAATATTGTTATTGCAAAATGGATGATTTCGAATATGACGCATAAACAGCTTAGTGCCGATTATCTGATTGATTAGTTGATTGTACCAATTTCATCCACGAATATAAAACAATTAAGTTTGATTATACAGTCATAAAACTGTTCAGTAGAACATATGTGCAAGCCGTCAGACTGTCTAAAAACCTCCTATTTATAGAATCACGAGATCAGATATTTTGTATCTTCAGGTATGAAATACA
>NZ_JBNGOZ010000026.1:0-60745 GCF_050589825.1 Carboxylicivirga longa
TTCTTTTATTTTGGCGGTATCCATGGCATTTTCTCATTAAGTTACAAAATTAAAACGCTATTGTAAACTACAGCCTTTTATTTCTGTAACTTTCTGCATATTCCTTAATTAATCTCAGTTTGCTTATGGTGATTAGATTCTTGATCATCCTTGGCTGTATTTATGTTGGTGGGTAGTATTATGTTCTTTAGTGCTTTGTGATTGAAATAATTTAGGATTATTAACACTCAAAAACTAACAAAATGTTATTAAGTGGTCGTCTAATTAGTTAAATTTGTGACTCATTCATAACTTAAAAACGCGTACCAAAATGAAAGATGATATGCAAAAAAAGCAGAAACCTAGTAAGAAGGATCGCAAGGATATGATACAGTACATCAACCTGCAACTGGCTGCCATTGGTCAGCCCTTGTACCACGATGCCTGTGATGCCGATACAAAATACTCCAATTCTAAATTCCTTTCATTAACAGAAGGGTTAATCAATAGTTTCAAAGAAAAATCACGCTTATTATCCGATCATTTGTCACCGGTGGATACGCGTATTCAAAATTTCTTGAACAACTACCTGAAAGACGTGGACCTGGATGAGTCGTCGTATCGTCTGCCTGGTAAATCTTTTGTACTTAATCAGAAAGGCCTTGCCCGCGAGGTGAGCCTGCCGCCTGATGCTAATTCCTTCAAAAGTGAGTTGATTAGTTCGTATCGTTTGCGCCAGGGTATTTTAAATAACCCCGTTAATGATAAGCGTACTACTAAAGGTACTTTCCACATTGTTGAGGGAGGATTGCCTGTGCCCCTCGATAAAAAGGAGGTACCCAAAATTGCTTTTGCACACATGCTTAAGGCTGCCCTTCATCCATCCGATGAGATGAATATTCTGCCTTTTACTTCGACACAGCCTGAGAAGGCCAAGACCATGGTGTCTTTGTTGCAGCGTCCGGTGGTGTGTCCCGAGGTACCGGGTGTGATGTCGGAAAAGAGTATGGAGATTCGTTTCTTCGCACCGGGTTCCCTGGTAAGTAACCTCGATTTTGTTGAAAATATTTTTGGCAACGCCGGCGATCATAATCTGGCTGAAAACGATGCAGCGCTTGATATCGAGCACTGGAGTGGTACTACAGGATGTATTATTCTGGCGCCGCAAATCACTAAGCTAAAGAAAAAGGATATTGGACTGCCCCACTACGATGATGCCACCGAGCGCCAGCGTAACGACGGCATGTGCTGGAAAGATGAAAACGAGTTGTACAACGATGGCGGTGCCTTTAAAATAACCTGTCGTAACGACAGCGGTGTTGTTGTTACCCTCATTGGTGATAACTACTTTGGTTATTCGAAGAAGGAAATTAAGACACAGATCAGCTATGCTGCCAACATGATTGGTTTGGTGGAAGAGGAGCATGCCGGAGGTGCTATTGCCTACCCACGTGGTATTATGAGTGATAGTGTGTACGGTAAAATCTTCTCGTCAAAGTTAAAAGATACCTATACTTTTGATGAAGCCATGCAACTGTTGGGCGATCGTGTAACTGTTCACCCTGAAGGTTATGCTGTGGATAATAAGTTCACCAATATTGTTTATATCCAGGAGCATGCCGATATCGATATTGATAAAAGTAAAGTAGTGTGGACCATGGATGGTCAGGTGCAGTCCTTGAAGCTGTCGCCCGAGAAAATATACATCCACCCATCGGGTCATAAGTTTCAGCTGGCCAAACACCCTACCCAACCCATGTGGCGCATTGTTAATACCCAGCCAGAGGGGGTTTTCTGTCATAAGCCATGTACAGTTTCCGGAGGCGGTAAGTCCGAGATTTCTAAGTCGATGCAAAATGCCATTCAATATGGTAACTTTAATATCGTGAATCTGGAAGAGGACTTTAAGGCGGCCGATGAGATTATCAACTATGATTTCTCAAATCGCTGGAAAAAAGTGCGTCCCGATGCGGAGCCTTCACGTCCTTTCCTGAGTCCCCTGCGTACCCTGGGTTCTGCCGTTAAGCTGTTAACGCCATCCGACCAGTATAGCGATGAGTATAATAAATTCCTAAATACCATTCCTTCACACATCCGTTCACTGGTATTGTTTATCAAGCGTTTGTATCGCAATGAGAGTGAAAAGGGTAACTGGAAAGATTACATGTCAGTTGAGTTTATCAACGGACGCCAGGGAACCGCCTTGCAGTATAAAAACAATATGGTAACTGGTAGCTATGTGCGTATTGGATTTAACGCCGATGGTAACTGGTTACTTCATAAGCTGCGTTCTGACTTTGTGCCCAGTCAGAAGATACAGATGGAAGATGATATTTCGGCTTCTATTGTGCTGCCGGCAAGTCAGTTGAGTAACCTTAATCCGGAATATAAAAACAAGAGTTTCAAGGTAGTTACCAACTGTGAGAGTCACTTGTTCCAACGTCCTGATGAAGCCATTATCAGGGGTTATGACAAAGATGCCGAGCGTGACATAGTTACGGACGGTACTTTCTTAACCAATTACGAGCCTTTGACCAAGCAGGATGCCATTGAGCTGTATGAGGATGCCATCAATTTTGACAAATACACGCAACCCGTTAAGGACTTTATTAAAAAGGTGAAGGACAGCGATAAGCATGAGTATTTTGTGGTGCCTTCTCATCCGCGTATTGTCGAGGGTGGTCCAACCAAAAACCCACGTTATCTGGAGCGTAATATTTTTAAAGATGATATTATCGATAACTATCTGGGTGAACTGGGTGTGCGTTTGTATCGTAAGATTAAGTCGGATGAGCCGGTGATTGATGTGGTGAATGCCGTATTGCCCGGCCGTCGTAATAATCCGGTGGATAAGGTGAATAAGATACGTCCGCTGGCCGTGTATAACCCCATCCATTATCAGGAACTGCCTGAGTTATTTATGGATTTCATTTGTAGCTTAACGGGTAAATCACCTTCAACAACAGGAGCCGGTACCGAAGGGGCTTTGACCAAAGGGCCTTTTAATATGTTGGCGCCAACCTCTGATTTGAATAATGCACTACTATCCTATATACTCACCGAGTATCAGGGTTTTAGCTCAGCCGCGGGTTATGTAGGTAATTGTCGATTCGATCATGATATTTCTATTCTTATTCCTGAGATATGGGCGCGTTTGGTGCCGGAAGATCGCGATCCTAAATTACTAATTGAGAATGGCTCACTCGAAAAACTGGAGGATTTTGAGTACCAGGGACAGAAAGTTTTGGCCAGTCGTCTGGGATACCGTATCACCGAGAATTTTGCTTTCCGCTGTATGAACCGACTTTTCGATGAGCCCCTTGCAGTGTTCAACGAAGAGATGTTGAAGCCTGAATTGCAGGGTATGGAGGATTTTGTTGATGGTATTAACAATATTGTTGAAGCACAGCAAAAAGTAGCCTTGCGTTATTTTGAGGATGGCAGCATTGACGCCGCTATACCTCCATTGAAGATTCTGCTGCATATCATGGCTTACGGACACTACGAAGGTAAGGATATCAGCGATCCGGAACTGCGTAAGTATTTCGATCGCGATTATGTGATTAACAGCGACTGGTATAAGGCGCGTCTAGCGCTTAAACAAGAGAAAGAGGTGAGCTTCCGCAAAAAGCAAATTGCCTATCTCGAAGCCTTTGTATCTAAACCAGAAAACCGTGAGATTAAGGTGGATCTGGATATAGATGGGCGTCTGGTCAAGGCCAAAGAGATGCTGGCTTATGCCGATTCAGATCAATATCTGAAAGACCTGGAAGGTACCATTGGTGCCGATCTGATCTATCGAGGATAAGTACATATCATTATTTCAATACACAAACAGAGAAGGAGGTCGCCATGCGGTGACCTCTTTTTTTATATTTCACACTGACAATTAACGATTACTTAATATTGAACTTAGCGCAGCCGTGCTGCACGACCCTATCTTTGTTGCAACTGTTGGGGATCAAACCAAATAACTTAACATCATGCAACGAGGAACAATGCGTTTTCGCTTTACTTTGCTCATCCTTATACTCATTATAACTTTCAGTGGAATTGGTTTATACAGGCACTTTGCGCTGAAAAGTATAAAGCGGAATAACAACATTGAAAATTATATTTACGAGCTGGAGTCATTACTGCTTCAGATGCGCACTAATGAAAAGGACTTTCTGTCGCTCGCGGTTCGCGATCCCAAATTTTATACATCGCATGAAAGTAAATATGTCAGCTTACTAAATGACAACATGAAAGCTGCGCAAAATATTTGTACTGACTTATTAAACAGCCCATTTATTCGAAAGAATAAAATGGGATTGATGGTTGATTCCATCAATCAGTCTTTAACTAATTACCATTCGATATTCTACCAAATTAAAAACAATGTACTTCAAAAAGGCTTCAAAGATTATGGTATGATTGGCCAAATGCGTCAGGCTATTCATGAAATTGAATCAACCCTTAAGCGCTTTAACGATGACCACCTGATGGTATTTATGTTGATGAGCCGACGGCATGAGAAAGACTTTTTATTGCGTCATGACCTCAAGTATCGGGGTAAATTTCTGGATAATCTCGAAAAATTCAGATTAGCGATCACTAAATCGAAGCACCGACCCGAGTCAAAAGAAGAAATGTTGGTATTGCTCGATAACTATGAAAAAACATTCATTAATGTTGTTGACAAGCAAACGGATTTGGGATTAAACGAAAAAAGTGGATTACTGGGAGAGCTCAGATACGAAGTGAACACAGTAGAGCCTATAATTGAGCGCTCTAAAACCCTGCTTATTAATTCCCTTGCAGCTAGTAACCGTGTTATTAACTATTGGATAATCCTTTTTATACTGGTTGGCGCCATTCTCGTCATTGCTTTTAGTATTTATATTCTTCGGGGTGTTCATCAAATGTTGGGAGCTGAACCCTACCAGGTGGCAGAAATCGCCCGGCAGGTGGTCAATGGTAATCTGGATATTGACCCGGACATAAGAGAAAATCCCAAAGGCGTGTTATATACTTTTGTGATAATGGTCGACACACTTCAGTCCTTAGTGCAAGAAATATCCGCAGTGGTTGCGCAGCTTAATAAAACCAGCACTGCATTAGATACTACCTCAAGCGAGCTGGCACAGGGTGCTTTAACCCAAGCATCCTCATTTGAAGAAATCGCTACATCGATGGAAGAAATAAATTGCAACGCGCAACAAAACTCTTTTAACTCGCAGAATACTTTTAAATCGTCCAAAGAGGCCAGTGTTGAGCTTGAAAGGGTAAAAAGTAAAGCGGGTGATTCATTTAAAACCGTTAGAATGATTAGCGAGAAAGTACGTGTCATAACAGATATTGCCAATCAAACCAATATACTTGCGCTTAATGCATCGGTGGAAGCATCGCGTGCCGGAGCCCACGGAAGGGGCTTTGCTGTGGTTGCCCAGGAAGTGAAAAAGCTGGCAGAGAATACCCGTGATGCAGCACAGCAGATTACTGCAATGGCACATGAAAGTCTTGAAGTTTCAACCTTAACAAGCGATAGCCTGTTTAAACTAATACCTACCGTGAAGCAAAATACGTCGTTGATTGAAGAAATTTCTGCCTCCAGTAACGAGCAGTCTAATGGTATCAATCAAGTTACTACAAGCCTTCAGGAAGTGAACCATATAACACAGCAAAATGCGGCTGCCTCTGAACGTATGAGGTACACTGTTAGTGAATTGAATGAGCAATCATTAAAGCTTAAAAATGTACTGGGTCATTTCAAAATAAGGAGTGGTAAGGAATTCTATAATTGATTGTATTTTATAGCTCGATACTTTGTGTGGCCGTTCGCCTCACTCATAACTACTGACTATTTATCCCTATCTTTGTCTTATGATGAAGTATTTGATATTGCAGAATCCGGGTCATAACCGGGTGTATTATAAGGAAGCCGCCGGCCTTGCGGTTGCCGAGCTGAGCCTGGCGGCGAAAAGATTAAGTGTGGGATGTCAGAAGATTGATTTTGAAGACGTATGCGGTGTGCGTTATATTACCATTACCCTCGATGATGAGTTGAGTACTGCCGATATCGCTATTCTCTCCCGGCTGTCTTTTACTTTCGCCATCTTTAATCAGTTTGGCCTGCATGCCGATGACGGCCTGGCTCCTATCGCCATGATGCGCGATAAGTACATCGATGATAAGATTAGTACCATTCAACGATATGCCGGTAAAACCAATGAGTTATTTACCAAAATGATGGTGAATGTGGCTCTGCTGGCGAGTGATTTCAACTATGATGAATCCATCAATCTGCTGGATCCTGTTGCGGGTAGAGGAACAACACTGAATGAGGCCACGGTTTATGGGTTCAATGCTTTTGGTATTGAGATTGAGGCCAAATCGGTGCACGAGAATCAAATATTTTTCAAAAAGTATTTGCAGAACGAGCGCTACAAATTTCTGGCAGATAAACGTATGGTGCATGGAAAAGCTAAGGGAGATGCTATCTATATGCACACCTTCGAGTATGCCGCCAATAAAGAGTTGTTTAAGGATAAGGCGGAGCGTAAACGCCTTGGTCTTGTTTGCGGTAATGCTCAAAATGCAGATAAATACTTCAAAAAGAACTGCTTTAATATCATTGTGGGCGATCTGCCTTATGGCATCGCACATGGCAATGCAGGCGCCAATAAAAGCACAGGAGGTACCCGTAATCCTTCTGAATTAATACAGTCGTGTCTCCCGGCATGGAAAACCGTGTTGAAAAAAGGAGGCACCATTGTGTTGGCCTGGAATAGTTTTGTGGCTCCCAAAAATAAATTGGCCGATTTGTTTGTAAAGGAAGGTTTTAAAGTGTTGAATAAGGCGCCCTATGATAACTTTGAACATCAGGTTGATAAGGCGATTAAACGCGATATTATTGTGGCTAAAAAGTGTTAGTAATAGTATTTTGACTGATACAGCCTCTCTTCCTTATGTGTAATAGTTTAACTTATGGCATAATATTAGAGGAGAAGGTCAGAAGGCATTGGCTTAGTCATTCACCCTGCAGTTGATAGAAAGCCAGCTGCAATACTAAAGCCAATGTGATCGCAGAAAGCAGTGTTAATTAAAATTACTTATTATGAGAAGAATAGTAACTCTCAGTCTTGTATTATTATTAGGCGCCAATTTTTTAATGGCCCAAACAAATAATAAGCTGCGCGTTGAAGGAACAGCGAAGATTAAAGCTGTGCCCGAAGATATCATCGTGTCGGTAGATTTAACAGTAAAAGATAGTTTGTATCAGGTGTGTTTTAACCGGGCTATGGAATCTTTGCAACATCTTAAGACCATTTTTAAGAAGAATGGTATCGATCCGGAGTTTGTTAAATCAAAGCATATAAGAGTAAATGAAAACTTTGAGTGGCATAAGAATGAAAGGGTGAAAACAGGTTACATAGCCCATCTGGCATTGGAAGTAAAAAACACCTTTACGCAAAAGTTTTCAGCATCCTTGCTAAAGAGTCTTGATCGTGATGATCTGAATGTTAATTATCGCATAGCCTTTGCTTTTAGTGATGAGCAGAAAGATCGTCTACAGCAGAAGGTAATCGCCCTGGCCGTGGCAGATGCTCAGCAAAAAGCAGAAACCATTGCACAGGCTGCCAATGTTAAGATCATGAAAGTGGCCGCCATCCATTATGGCAATCCGGGTAACACGCCTCAACCGCTTTTTTACAAGGCCGATCAGGAAAGCGATAGAATGGTGAGCAGCGGCGCGCGAAATTTTGCCGGTGTTGAATTAAACCCCAAAGAGCAAGAGTTGCGCGAGACCATTGTGATGGAATGGCTCTTTGGGAATTAGTAAAATTTTCGATTTCTAAGGAAGGTGCAACTCACCTATAGATAGCTTACCCCCGGCCTTTGCTTTTAGAGCAAGAGCCGGGACACTATCATAAGTGTTTGGAAAATAAATTTGGCTCATTGCCAAAGAATTGAGGCAGGAAGAATAATTCTTGGTAATATTCCATTTTTAGCCTTTTTAAATGTCAATTTAGCTTGCTAGCATGTCTATTGAGATAGATGATCAAAGAAGGGCGCTGTTTCAATGATTTTCATCATGATAAAGAAAAAGAGCCTGTTAGTAGCAACATTTCACAGCACTTTGCGTAACACGGCAAAGACAAAAAACAACTGCCATTACTACAACTGTATGAATTATTGAAGCCTTAGTGAAAGGTTTGAGTGGTTTGTTGTGAGTTATTAACCGCATGAAAGAACATTACTTTGAAAACAAGAATTTTATCGTTGCAGCTGCCAAATTTTAAATTTGCGCCATTTTATTTTTTATCGGCACTCCCCTTCATCATTTTGTACCGGATGTCAGATATTCTTTCTTTTCTGCTATTTCGTGTATTTAAGTATCGCCGCAGTGTGGTGGCACAAAATCTGAACAACTCGTTCAAAGAAAAAAACACCTATTCCATCGCCAAAGATTATTATCGTCATATTTGCGATATTATGGTTGAGACGGTTAAAGGGCTTACCATATCACCTAAAAAGATTACCTCAAAAATATCCTTGGCCAATCCGGCTCTACTGGATGACTTGCATAAGCAGGGAAAAAATGTGATTGTATATGCCGCGCATCAGGGTAACTGGGAGTGGTTACTAGTGCTGCCCTTACTTACGCGCTATAAGGTACATGCTATTTATCAGCCGCTTAGTAATGCTTATTTCGATAAGCTGCTCAAAACCATACGCTCTCGTTTTGGCGTACATTGCATACCCTCCGATAAGGCACATCGATACATTGCACAGTCTAAAAACAGCGAAAGGCCCGAGCTATTCGTTCTCATTGGCGATCAGTGCCCGCGTGTGAAGAGTACTTTCTACTGGACGCAATTTTTAAATCAGGAAACGGCATTTTACTCAGGTAGTGCCCGTCTGGCCCTTAAGTTTGATCAAACTATCCTGTATTCTTTTATCGAAAAGAAAAAGCGGGGAAAATACTGCATTAACCTGCATCCCATCGAAGAAACTACTGTGGAGGCCATCTCCGAGAGCTACTCGAAGCATCTTGAAAAAAGTATTGAACAGTCGCCTTCCACCTGGTTGTGGAGTCACCGCCGTTGGAAGCTAAAGCGGCAGTAAGGGTTCTGCGCATTATTATGGCAGGGCGATTTATATTAATTCCTTTCAGGATTATTGTATTAAAAACCACGAATGGGGTTTCACTTAAATAGCTCTGGATGATATCCGGGGCATATCAAAACCGTGTTTTTGAATTCTGAAGGGATTCAATCCTTAGATTTGTTTGCCCTGCGAGTAGCGATTGGCAATCAGCTTTTTCTAACATTTTTTACTACTTTTGTAGTCATTTTTGATTATGACAACATTAAAAAAATAAATAACTGTTATGGCAGATTACAAAGTGGCTGACCTGAGCCTGGCTGATTACGGAAGAAAAGAGATTGAAATAGCGGAAAAGGAAATGCCCGGATTAATGGCCATTCGGGCTAAGTATGGTGATGAGAAACCTTTAAAAGGAGCTCGCGTAATGGGTTCATTACACATGACCATTCAAACGGCAGTGCTTATTGAGACCCTCGTTGAGCTGGGTGCCGATGTGCGTTGGTGTAGTTGTAATATATACAGCACACAGGATCATGCTGCTGCTGCTATTGCTGCCGCCGGTGTACCTGTTTTTGCCTGGAAAGGTGAAAGCCTGGAAGAATATTGGTGGTGTACCGAAAAAGCACTGAATTATGGTGATGGCTTGGGGCCGCATATGATTGTTGATGATGGTGGTGATGCCACCCTGATGATTCATAAAGGAGTAGAGGCGTTGAGTAATCCAGCTATTCTGGAGGCTGACTACAGTGGCGAAGGGGAAGACTTCCGTGAGCTGATGGCCTTGGTGAAGCGCACTTTCAATGAAGACCCGCAACGTTGGAAAAACGTAGCTGATGGCATTAAAGGGGTGAGTGAGGAAACCACCACCGGTGTGCATCGTTTATACCAGATGATGGAACGTGGTGAGTTGTTATTCCCGGCCATTAATGTGAATGACTCAGTTACTAAATCGAAGTTTGATAACCTGTATGGCTGTCGCGAAAGCCTGGCGGATGGTATTAAGCGTGGCACCGATGTGATGGTGGCCGGAAAAACCGTTTTGGTGTGTGGTTATGGCGATGTGGGTAAAGGTTGTGCGCAGAGTATGCGTGGTTTTGGTGCTCGTGTGCTTGTTACCGAGATTGATCCGATTTGTGCCCTACAAGCGGCCATGGAAGGTTATGAGGTAACCACTGTTGAAGAGGCCTTACCTGAAGTGAATATTGTGGTGACCACAACCGGTAACAAGGATGTGATTACGGTTGATCATATGGCCGCCATGAAAGATCAGACCATTGTTTGTAACATTGGCCATTTCGATAATGAAATACAGGTTGAGAAGCTGGAGAAATATCCCGGTATCGAAGAAATTAACATCAAGCCACAGGTGGATAAGTTCCGTTTTCCTGATGGACACAGTATCATCCTCTTGTCGCGCGGTCGCTTGGTGAACCTGGGTAATGCTACTGGTCACCCAAGCTTTGTAATGAGCAACTCATTTACTAACCAGACGCTGGCGCAGATTGAGATATGGAAAAACAATTATGAAGTGGGCGTTTACACGCTTCCTAAGCATCTTGATGAAGAGGTAGCACGTTTGCACCTGGCGCAATTGGGCGTTAAACTAACCCGCTTAACGGACGAGCAGGCGGCCTATATCGGTATCAGTCCTGATGGACCATATAAGCCTGAGCACTATCGCTATTAATTAGTGATATTAAGAAATATATAAAGGCCGTCTCATGCGAGATGGCCTTTTATTTTACAATCATCGCCTATCCAAAGTTTCGAATTTTGAATAAGTTTTCCTTTAATGGTGGCTGATTACTTTTGTGTTCGTTTCTACCTAATTTTATGAGTCTGTTGTATCAGGAAGCGTTTCATCATCGGACTCCTCGCATCGATTAAAACCTGCCTGAATAAAGGTTTCGGCTAATACCAAATCGAAGGGTGTGGTTATTTTAATGTTCTCGCGGTTACCGGCTACCAGATGAATGGTTTTTCCGTAGGCTTCCACCACCGAGGCATCATCGGTAAACAGAGGAGTGTAGGTTTGTTCGTAGGCCGGCATAAGAGAGTCGGAATGAAAGACCTGCGGTGTTTGTACTAACTTGATCGTAGAGCGATCCAGCGCTTTGCTCTTTCCTCCTTTTATTTGTCGTATCGATTCAAAGGCATCGAGCACCGGGATGGCATTGCCCAACGCTTTTGCATGATGGTAACAGCGTCTTAGAGTATCGGGTGATACAAATGGCCGTACTCCATCGTGAATGCCGATTAAGGCCGGCGTTTGTACAAGAGCCAGACCATTTTTTACACTTTCGAAGCGGGTTGCACCACCTTGCGTAATCGCATGTGGAATGGTAAACTGATGCTTTTGACAAAGTTCCTGCCAATAGCGAATCTGGTCTTCCGGAAGTACTAATATCAGTTGTAATTGTTTATCAAATAGATGAAAAGCACTTATGGTGTGCATTAATACAGGCAGCCCCTTTATTTCCAGAAATTGCTTGGGAATGGAGCTTCCCATGCGTGTGCCGCTGCCACCGGCAACAATAATAGCGTAGTTTGTCATGCGTCCATTGGGTCAATCGTTTTTTTACTTTTCTCCCTGCTTCAAATTTAAGCCGCCTTTGTTAATAACACAAGCTTTATACGTTATTGCCACACTTGATAAGCAAAACGCCCGCGTTGAAGTTAACGCAGGCGCTTGTATGATCTTTGGGTGATGATGTTTAGATATACACATTACCAATTTTAATGAGCTTAGGTATGTTAATAAGCTTAATCTTGCGTCCGTTCAGTTCAATTAGCTTATCGGATTTAAACTCCGACAGAAGTCTTATAACCGATTCAGTTGCCGTACCTACCATATTGGCCAGCTCCTCCCGCGTTAGCGAAATCTGAAGGGTGCTGTCTTCGTCCAGATCAAAGGTATCCATCAGCAGCAGTAGTACTTCTGCCAAGCGTTCGCGCACGGTTTTTTGAGCAATATCGGTCAAAAACTTATTGGATTCACCCAGTTCACGACAAGTCAGTTTCATTAATGACATGGCAAACTCAGGGTTTACTTTTATTAGGCTGGTAACTACGTCAGCCGGCAAGTAACACAGCACAGCATCGTTTACCACTTTGGCTGTAGTACATGCCAATTCATCACTTACTACTGATCGGAAACCGATTAAATCGCCGTCTTTGGCAAAGCGTATAATCTGCTCTTTACCATCAAAACCTGTTTTGTATATTTTCAAAATTCCCTTAATCACGATGTAGGCTCCGTTTATTCGGCTACCTTCGTGATACAGGATGTTACCACGTTTGTGGAGGGTGCAGCTCATCGACTGCGTTAACATGTCCAACTGTTCTTCGGTTAAACCGCTAAAAATTTCGTATGAAAGTAAATCTACATCATCGCTGAAAGGGACACTTTGAATATTTTTCATAACTTGACTAACAACTGAATGAATAAAAAAGTGATAAATGTCATCATTTGAAAACAAAGATATAAAAAGGCATGGCATTTACATTATTTAAAACATCTAAATATATTGATATATGAAAACATCAACATCGATTAAATGGACAGGAAACATGTCGTGGGAGACCGAATTATTTGGTCATAAACTTACATTAGATGCCGGAACAGATAACGGCGGCGAGGACAAAGGGCCACGACCCAAAGTGCTTATGTTAACAGCTCTTGCAGGTTGTACGGGTATGGATGTGGTCTCTATTCTTAAAAAGATGCGTGTAGAAGTAGAAGATATTCAAATTATTGTAGAGGGTGATCTAACCGAAGAACATCCTAAGTACTATAAGAGCATGCATGTGATTTATGAGTTTAAAGGAAAAAATCTGCCCATGGATAAACTGGAAAAGGCTGTTAGTTTATCGGAAGAAAAGTACTGCGGTGTTTCGGCTTTGTATAAAATGGCCATACCTGTTACCACCGAAATTAAGGTGATTGACTAGTTTAAAAAATGTTTTAAAACATCAAATTTATTAAAGAGATCAAGACTTTTTAACAAACAAAAAACCCCGCCTGCATCAGACGGGGTTTTCTTATTCATCCATATTATTATTGTCCTGCCGACCTGAACTGGTCAAGGAAGCGTTTATCATTTTCAAAGAACAGGCGGATATCCTTAATCTGATACTTAAGCATGGTTATACGCTCGATACCCATACCAAAGGCAAAACCAGTGTACTCATTACTGTCGATGCCACTGGCTTCGAGTACGGCCGGATCTACCATGCCGCAGCCTAGTATTTCAACCCATCCGGTGTATTTACATACATTACAGCCCTTGCCACCACACAGCGAGCAGGAAATATCCATTTCGGCCGAAGGCTCAGTAAATGGGAAGTAGGAAGGGCGAAGACGTATTTTGGTGTCCGCTCCGAATAATTCTTTGGAGAAATATAATAGTGTTTGTTTTAAGTCGGCAAAAGATACATTCTTATCAATATATAGCCCTTCTACCTGATGAAAGATACAGTGGGCACGTGCCGAGATGGCTTCGTTACGAAATACGCGTCCCGGGAAGATAGCCCGAATAGGAGGCTGTTGCTTTTCCATTACACGAACCTGTACCGACGAGGTGTGCGTACGCAGCAACACATCGGGGTTGGTGGCAATAAAAAAAGTATCCTGCATATCGCGTGCCGGGTGTTCGGGCGGAAAGTTCAACGCTTCAAATACGTGGTGATCATCCTCAATTTCCGGCCCATCGGCTACGGTGAAGCCCAGACGAGCAAAAATATCTACAATCTCATTCTTAACGATGGAAAGGGGGTGGCGGCTACCCAGTGCAAAGGAGGTGCCCGGTAGTGTTAAGTCGTTGCCATCTTCGCCTTGTCCTGCAGAAGCAAAACCTTCCTTGAGGGTATTGATCTTATCCATGGCCTGTGTTTTCAATACATTCAACACCTTGCCTACTTCGCGCTTCTGCTCGTTGGGAATGGTTTTAAACTCATCAAATAGCTGAGAAACCAAACCTTTTTTACTTAAATATTTAATTCGCAACTGTTCGGCCTCTTCAGCCGATGAAGCTGCAAGGCCTTTAATTTCTTCAACTAATTGATTGATTCTATCTAGCATGGTAGTTTAATTACTTTAATATAGCGACTTGCAAAATTAATAAAACCATTGGGATGAGTGGTGATTATTAGGCTTCTTTTTTGATAGGTGTTGCACTGCGACACACAGCAGAAGTGAACCCCACTTCTATTTCTTTATTATTTCAATGGTTTCAATGCGTATCTCTTCTACAGGTCGATCTATGGCGTAGGTCTTTACAGCTGCGATACGATCCACTACCTTCATGCCCTTCGTTACCCATCCAAATACGGTATAGTCGCCATCCAGATAGGGCGCCCCACCGATGGTGGTGTAGGCTTGTCGCTGTTTCGCTGTGTAAGTGATTCCTTTCTCTTCCTCTAAATCATCGAGCTCGGCATTGCTGAATAAACGACCGGAAATGATATAGAACTGAGAGCCATCGCTGCGGTTGTGTTTATTTCGGTCCTTGGGCAGTTTGGAGGCCGCTATCATGCCTCGCTTATGAAACAGATCGGGCTGTATATTCATCTTTAGGGTGTAGCCCGGCCCCTGCCAGCCTACCACATCGTCTTTTTTGGCATATTTAGTGTCGGCAGCACCGGTTTGAATGAGAAAGTCTTTGATCACACGATGTACCAGCAGGCTATCATAGTATTGATCACTCACCAGCTTAATGAAATTATCGCGATAGGCCGGTGTCTTGTCCGACAGGGCGATTTCAATATTGCCCATATTGGTGATAATGCGGAATCCTTTCACGCGGGTATGCGATATATACACCTTGTTGCTTTTGTTGCGCAGCTCGTATATGGATGTGGGGCTGAGTGACGGATTATCCAGCAAAGGCTGTATGCATTGGGGTTCCAGTATGCGTTGTCCCGCATCGGTGTTCTGTACGATGCCGGCCAGGCGGTGATTTTTGGCAAACACAGGTTTGCCGGCTTTGAAATTGCCACTGTAAGGACTGTAGGCAATGCTGTCGTTGCTTACTACCGGGTTTTTAAGCTCCTCATCTACATATAACTGGCGATTTTTGCGAAAAAGCTGATAGATGGAGTCAGTAGCGCCGGCCGCTTCATCGAGGTGCAGGTAATTGAGGTTACGTCGGTTCACTTTTAGCAAGGCCATATCCAGGTTTAGATCGTATGCCACAAAGCCCTGCACGGTAGTAAAATCCTGAAGGCCCATGGGGGATGCTTTTACTTTATAAGCACCCTTGAGGTAGCTCAGATTAGTCACCACTAGACGAGGTGCCACATAAAAGCCATAGCCATCATCGAGGCGGCGCGTATAATGATCGTAGGTGCGCAAGCTGACAATGCCTTTTACATTCTGTTGATACGATCCTTTAAAAGTATCGTTGGCACTCTGCTGGTTGCTTGTATGCTTGCACGACAAAAGCCCAGCCATTAAGAGTATGGTAATAAATATCTTATGCATAGGATGGTTTTTATCCGATGTAGTTTGTCATTTATTGTGTAACAATACTCACCTTTATCTTCACATCAGTGCGGGGTCGATTATTCTTATCAACAGGCAGCGCCGCAATTTTATTCACTACGCTAAGACCTTCAACTACCTCGCCAAACACGGTGTAGTCGCCATCCAGTTCAGGGGTTCCCCCCACTTGTGTATAGATTTTACGCTGGTCATCGGTGAATTCAATTTTATCGGAGATGCTATAATGAAAATTGATCTTATCCTTGATCTCGCGCAATAGCTTATTAAACCCTTTGGGATCTTCTTTCTTAAGGCGGGCAAGCTCCTCCTTATGCGGCAGGTAATATTGTTTTTTTAGCTCTATTTTAATGGGGTTGTTGGTGGCTTTTTCTATGTTATCCAGTTCTTCATCGGTATATTTTCGGCCTTGCACAATATAAAATTGGGAGATATCCGACATCTTAAAATGGTTGACTTCTTCGGGTTGGCGTGGAGCGCAGAGGGCACCTCTTTGATGAAAACAATTATCGTGGTATTCAGCATCGATATTGATGGCTTTCCCATAGCCGATGGCGCGCCCCGGAGCTGCGTTGCGCGAGTCGGAGGAGCCGCCTTGTATTACAAAACCTTTCACTACACGATAAAAGAGCGTACCATCGAAATGCTGCTGCCCTACCAGCTTTAGAAACTCATCGCGATGATTGGGTGTTTCATTATAAAGCTTCACCTTCATGGTACCCATATTGGTGCTAATGTTGACATAGTACACCGGCTCCTGTGCCCTGGCACTAATTAGCAGAAACAGGCTAAGTACGGTCGTTATTATTTGTCGCATAAAAATGATAGTTAGATGCTGCAAGATAAAAAAAAAGAATCCGGTAACAGAAATGACTGCTACCGGATGTCTGACTGTATTTATTAATTTAGTTCAGTACGCTTACCTTTAGGATGTAAACATCTTCTACAGGTCTGTCATCGGGATTGGTGGCTACTGTAGCAATGGAATCAATCACCGACAGGCCTTCCACCACCTCGCCAAAAACAGTGTAGTTATCATCCAGGTGAGGAACGCCACCCAGGGTGCGGTAAACCTGTTTTACATTCTCCGGAATGGTCTGTGTAGGCGTCTCTGCCAGCGCTTTTTCCACTTCCTCCTCAATCATCACACGCATATTCATAAATGCCTCCTGATTGCCGGCTTGCTGAATGCTTTGTAGGGTGTCTTTGTAGTTTTCCAGTGTCTGGTAGAATAGCTGCTGCCGCTTCATGCTTTCGTAGCGCTTTTCAATGGCCGCAAATCCCTCATCGTTATACGTTTTCCCCTGTACTATGTAGAACTGCGATCCTGATGATTTCTTCTCGGGATTGACCTTATCACCCGTGCGAGCCGCGGCTAGAGCTCCTTTCTTATGAAAGAGCGCCGGGTAGTTGATCTCGGCGGGTACTTGATAGCCCGGGCCTCCATTGCCCAGTTGCGCGCCGGCTGCCGCACCTTTCGAATCGGGGTCGCCACCCTGTATCATAAATTCGTTGATAACGCGGTGAAACAAAAGTGAATCGTAGTAGCCCGATTGGGCCAGCTTCACAAAGTTGTCACGATGTTGTGGCGTTTCATCATACAGCTTAATTTTCATATTGCCTTTTGATGTTTCCATCATCAGCATAACCCCCTCCTGGGGTTTTTGGCTGCAGGCTGCGAATAGCATCACAGACAAGGTCAGTGCAAGTAGTTGCTTCATATTGTTATTGTTAATTATCGAGCTTTAATCAGGCAAACTCAACATCCTTGAAATACTCAATCAATCCTTTTTTAATCAGTTGGTTTTGATAAGAGGGCATCATGGATTTGAGACGCGGTGAAGCTTCAAAGATAGGAAAGCCTTCGGCATCGATGCCCGTCTCTTTGATGTAGCCCTGACGCACAAGAATGCGGCAGCGTGCTACGTTAATTAAATCCATCTTTTCTGTCTTAGAATATTCGCGGAAGCCCCAGCCCATTTCCTGAATGCCTAACACAAAAAGGATAAACTCATATTCGGCACTTACCTTAAAGTGCTTGCTGATTTTTAGGATGAGGGCATCCCAGGCCAATTCAAATTCCTCTGCTTTCATTTGCTCCATGTTTCAAAATTAATCAAACGCTTCTAATGCGCAATATTTTAGGTTTCTAAGAAGCCAAACAGCTGCCCGCATAAAATGTTGACTTTTATTCTATTTGTTGTAACTTCTTGTGCTTTAGCGGCGTCCTATTGAGCGGGACGTGAAGAGTCCCATCGCATGACATCTATTAACCCAATAAATAATACGCTATGAAGAAAAAAATGAAGATATTAAGTGCAGCAATGGCATTTATTGCCCTTGTGTTTTCCGCCGGTATAGAAGCACAGGAGGTCATCGATCAGGTAGATGAGACTTTTACAAATATTAGTGCAGTTGAAATTGAAGGCTCGTTTTGTGCTGTTGATATTATGGGAAGTTCCGATAGGGAGGTACAATTAAGTGGCGAAATAAGTGGGCCGTCTAAGTATGATGTTAAGATACGACATCATATTATGGGGGGTACCCTGCGCGTGTGGATCGACCGACCCAATTCGTTGCGCAACGTTAAAGGAAAACTGAGCCTGTATGTGCCTAAAAAAACTAACATTGAGGTGGATAACTCAAGCGGAAGCATTAGTGTGAAAGATATTGTAGGAGCAATGGTGAAGCTAGAGGCCTCAAGTGGCAGCATTAAAGCCGTTAATATTAACTCTGATATTAGCGCTGAGGCTTCTTCGGGTAGTATATCACTTTCTGAAATATCGGGGGATGCAAGGGCCGCTACTACCTCGGGTGGGCAACGCCACGAAGCCATTGGGGGTAGCCTGAAGGTCAAATCTTCATCGGGCAGCATCAAGGTGTCGGAAGTAGAGGGAGAAACCGATATTACAAGTACTTCCGGTAGTCAGTCAATACATTCCATTGGATCAAGCCTGTACACTCAGGCCTCATCTGGGAGTATCAAAATTAGTGAGGTAAGGGGTGACGTAAGGGGTACAACATCATCGGGCGGGATGAGTCTAAGTAATGTTACGGGTGCGCTCAACCTTGCATCAACCAGTGGAAGTCAGCGCGGATCTACTATTAAACTGACCGGTAATTCCACGTTTAAATCATCATCGGGTAGTATATCAATGGACTTAAGTAATGATAAACAAGAGCTAAGCTTTGCCCTGAAAGCCTCGTCGGGTAGTTTAAATGCCAAAGGCAGCAGCGGGCGTAAAAAGCTGATAATCGATGGCGGGCCCATTAAAGTAACAGGTACCAGCAGCTCAGGCAGTCAGTCATACCGCTAGGGGCATGTTATTATACCTTACGGTTCATTCCCTGCTATTTTAGGGCAGGGAATAAACCGTAAGGTTATTCCTTGTGCTCTTAAAGAATGCTTTCTATCAGCTCTGTAGGGCGCCCTATAACGGCCTTATTGCCATTCACAACAATGGGGCGTTCGATGAGTTGAGGATATTCAAGCATGGCCAGTATCCACTCTTCTTCCGATAGTTCTTTATCGGCAAATTCTGTTTTATAAACCTCTTCGTTCTTGCGGATAAGATCGTGGGCGCTAATACCCAGTTTATCGATCACACTCTCCAGTTCATCCGGAGTTAAAGGATCATCGAGGTATTTCAGTATTTCAAACTCCACCCCTTTCTCTTCCAACAGGGTTACGCCGGCCCGGCTTTTCGAGCAGCGTGGGTTATGCAATATTGTAATCATATTGTTTAGTTTTTAGTAGTGGGTTTCGAAAGTTTTCTATTCATTAAGCGTTTACGGAACGGTTTTTCATAAGTGCCTTATGATGGAGAACCGTTCCATACGACCGATTGAATGCGCTACTGACTTTCTTACTTAGTAAACTTCCTGGGCACCAAATTCCATGAGATAGGCCTTGATAAAGCCATCAATGTCGCCATCCATTACCGCCTGTACATTCGATGTTTCATAGTTGGTACGCACATCTTTCACCAGCTTGTAGGGCTGCATCACATAAGAGCGAATTTGTGAGCCCCACTCTATTTTTTTCTTTTGTGACTCAACTTTGTTCTGCTCTTCCAACTTCTTGCGAAGCTCAATCTCATACAATTGTGACTTTAACAGACGCATGGCATTTTCTTTGTTACCCAGCTGTGAGCGCGATTCTGTGTTTTCAATCACGATGCCCGAGGGTGCATGACGCAGTCGTACCCCTGTCTCAACCTTATTGACGTTCTGCCCTCCGGCACCCCCCGAACGGAAAGTTTCCCAGGCTATGTCACTTGGGTTGATCTCCACATCGATGGTATCGTCAATTAAAGGTATCACAAACACTGAGGTAAATGAGGTCATGCGCTTATTGGCTGCATTAAAGGGCGACAGCCGCACCAGACGATGCACACCGTTTTCGCTCTTTAGATAACCATAAGCATAATCACCCTCAAATTGCAGGCTCACCGTTTTGATGCCCGCATCGTCGCCCGGCTGGTAATTTACTTCTTTTACCTTGTAGCCATGGGCTTCACCCCAGCGAATATACATTCGCATCAGCATCTCTGCCCAGTCCTGACTCTCGGTACCGCCGGCACCTGCATTGATTTTCAATACGGCACCCATCTTATCTTCTTCGCGGCGCAGCATGTTTTTCAGCTCCAGCTTTTCAATCAGTTCTTTACACAACTCATATTGCTGATCCACATCATCGGCATCGGCTTCACCGGCCTTTTGAAATTCAAAAAGTACCTGTAAGTCCTCTACTGCGGCTGCGGCCTCTTCATAATCGCCTACCCAGCTTTTGAGCTCACGTAATTTCTTCATCTGCTGCTCGGCTTTTTGAGCGTCATCCCAGAAATCGGGTGCCTGTGAGCGCAGCTCTTCTTCTTCTATCTCAACCTTTTTACGATCGATGTCAAAGATACCTCCTTAACGCTAACTCGCGTCCTGCTAAATCTTTAAGTATTTCTTGTGTTATCATTATATAAAATTAAGATTGTAAAGGTACTAATTGTTACAATAGTTTATGGCGCGTATTGGGTAGTATTTAATGAGAGTAATGAAGATAAGAGTCGTGAGAAATGAGATATGAGTAACGGGTAGTGAGTGTTTTTGCTCTGCTATTGGTCATACACATTGCGCTTCACATCTTTGCAGTAGCGCGCCATGTACTTATAGGCATCGTAATTGCCCAGTTGGCCGGCTTTATTCCAGTCGTTGCAGGCCTGTTGATGCAACCCTATGTTGTAGTTGGCCACTCCACGACTGAACCACGCGTGTACATCCTTAATGTCGCGCTCTATGGCCTGGTCAAAATCACTGATGGCCAGTAAATAATCCTGATTTGAAAAATACACAGACCCCCGGATGGAATAGATGCCGGGTAGGTCGGGTTCCAGGTAGATGCTCTTATTAATATCCAATAGGGTGGTTGCCTGATCGTTAGAGTGTTGCAGTCGAAGGCGAGCCCGTTCATAATAGGCCTGTGCCAGCAGTGAATCTGCCTCTATGGCCCTGCTGTACCAGGCAAAAGCAGTGCGTACATCTTTGCTGCGTGCATAGTTAAGCGCAGCCAGCTGACTGATGGCGGGTGCAAAGTCCTTTTTATAATCGAGGCACCGGGTAAAGTTGGTACGTGCCTCTTCGTCTTTTTTATGTGTTAGCGCAAATGTGGCCTTAAAGAAATATTGCAAAAAGCCGGTGGGATTCAGTTCATGGCATATATTCAGGTCGGCACGGCTGCCTACCAGGTTCTGATAATGAAAACGTGCATAAGCACGCAGGCAGTAGGCCTCATCATCCTCGGGGTGTTTTTTCAGGTGTCTGCTAAGTTTCTTGGCTGCCTCAATGGGTTCATTACTGATGATGTAAAGGAGTGCCTCGCTCATCATTGGGTTAAACAGGGTGTATAATGGATCGGTGGTATATGTTTGACTCACCGGCTTGTTGATAGTTACCCAGTTGGTATCGTTTAGCAGGTAACTGTTGTAGAGTATCTTGTGTTTCCCGTCTTTCGATACGTTGACAATGCCACACAAACGTCCGTGTCTGTTGATGGCGGGTGCTCCTGCCGAATGGGTGTGATAGCTGCCATCGACTATACCGCAGCGGCTTAAGAAAGGGAAGTAGGCGAGGTCGTGGACGGGGCGCAGTGTTATGCCGTCTTCTGTTTCCAGCGGGTGGGTAAAGAAAAGTAGCTCCTCGTGTTGTCGGAATGATTGACGTGCTGGCAGTAAAAAGCTGAAAGTTTTTTGTCGGGCCTGTTTCACCTTAATAAGGGCGAGGTTGCTTTTGGGGTGCAGGGCAATGATGCGATCCACACCAAAGGTGCGACCACTACGCATGGTAATCACAGCGGAGTCAGCACGCTCAAATATATGACCCATGGTAATGGCCAGTCCATCGGCACTGATGAAAAAGCCCGAGGCCTTGGCAAGCTTTGTGCGCCCGCCCGTGTAAGTGCGCGCTTCAAAAACGGCTTTTTCGGTGCGGTTGATGACCTCCATCAGCGACTGACTATGCAGGGAAAATGGAAATAGCAGAAAAAGAAGGATCCCGTATAGTTTATTATAAATCATGGTTGATTGGCTTAGTTACTTCAAAAATAACAAATTAGCACGATCGGATCTGCGATATTTTATGAAAGGGGTATGCTGCTTTATCAGTGGCTATTTTCTTCCCTTGAGGATGTTTAGTGTGCAATAGTTCATTATTGCATTGTGCACTAATGCTGAAAAATTATCGTAATTTTGTTCATTCGGATCATAAACATCAAGGCTGATGATTGTTAGTCCTGTAGATCCAACCCGCCGCGCTTGGACGTGGCTGAAAAGCAAATAACACCATAGAACATTAACCACTTTTGTATTTTAAAACGGAAATATGACGCAGAGAGATTTGTATAAAGTCATTGAGGAGCGCGTCTTGCTTCTTGATGGTGCGATGGGCAGTCTGATTCAAACCTATGGGCTGGAAGAGGCCGATTACCGGGGTGAGCGATTTAAAGACTTCCACATGCCCATCAAAGGCAATAACGATATATTATCTATTACCCGTCCGGATGTGATCAAGGAGATCCATACTCAGTATTTGGAGGCCGGATCAGACATCATAGAGACCAATACTTTTAATGCCACCTCCATTTCGCAGGCCGATTATGATCTGCAGGAAGCTGTGTGGGATATTAATTATCAGGCCGCTAAGATAGCGCGCGAGGTAGCCGATGCCTTTACTGCTAAAACGCCCGATAAGCCTCGCTTTGTGTGTGGCTCTATTGGCCCTTTGAACAAGGCGCTGTCACTCTCGCCTGATGTGAATAATCCGGGTTATCGTGCCACCACCTTCGATGATGTAAAAGAATCGTATAAGGAACAGATACGTGCCCTGCTGGAAGGCGGCGTGCATTTGCTGATGATCGAAACGGTATTTGATACGCTCAACGCCAAGGCCGCCTTGCTGGCCATCGATGAAGTCTTTGGCGAGGTGGGTTATAAACTGCCCATCATGGTGTCGGGTACCATTACAGATGCCAGCGGGCGTACCTTGTCGGGTCAGACGCTGGAGGCTTTTGTGGACTCCATCTCGCACATGGATATTCTTAGTATCGGTCTTAACTGCTCATTGGGTGCCGAAGAGTTGGCACCTTATGTAACCGAGCTATCCAATAAGGCTCCCTTTTACATCAGCACCCACCCTAATGCCGGTTTGCCTAATCAGTTTGGCGAATATGATCAGACGCCCGATTGCATGGCTGGCCTGGTAGGGCAATGGATGGCCGATAAAAAAGTTAACATTATTGGAGGATGCTGTGGTACCACACCGGCGCATATTGCTGCCATGGCCCGAGAGATCGAAAAATACGGTGTGCATAAAAAAGTAGCCCCATCGCAGATCACTCACCTCAGCGGGTTGGAGTCTCTGCAAATGCGTGAGGATACCAACTTCGTGAATATTGGTGAGCGCTGTAATGTGGCCGGATCCCGTAAGTTTTTGCGCCTGATTAAAGAGCAGAAATACGAAGAGGCGGTAGATATTGCGCGTCATCAGGTGGAGAATGGGGCCCAGATTATCGATGTGAATATGGATGATGCCATGCTCGATGCCAAAGAAGAGATGGTGACCTTTTTAAATATGTTGATGGCCGATCCTGATGTGTCGAAAGTGCCGGTAATGGTTGACTCATCGAAATTTGAAGTGATTGAAGCTGGACTCAAATGCCTGCAGGGTAAGTCGGTGGTAAACAGCATCAGCCTGAAAGAAGGTGAGGAACAGTTTCTCCAACAGGCAGCCATCATTAAGAAATACGGGGCTGCAGTGGTAGTGATGGCCTTCGATGAAAAGGGGCAGGCCGATACTTTCGAGCGCCGTAAAGAGATTTGTAGCCGTGCCTATCATCTGCTTACCACAAAGGTGAACTTCCCACCACAGGATATTATTTTCGATCCCAATGTGCTGGCCATTGCCACCGGTATTGAAGAGCATAATAATTATGCCGTGGATTTTATCAAGACCTGTAAATGGATTAAGGAAAACCTACCGTATGCCCACATCAGTGGCGGAATCAGTAACCTGTCCTTTTCTTTCCGCGGCAACAATACGGTGCGCGAGGCCATTCACTCGGTATTTCTGTATTACGCTATTCGGGAAGGACTTGATATGGGTATTGTGAATCCCGCCATGCTACAGGTGTACGATGATATACCCAAAGAGCTGTTGGGCTATGTTGAGGATGTGGTGTTCAATAAGCGCGATGATGCCACTGACCGTCTTGTGGCTTATGCCGATAAGATAAAAAATACGACTCAGGATGAGGGTGAGCAGAAACAGGCAGCATGGCGTGAAGGAACCCTGGAAGAGCGCCTTACCCATTGTCTTGTTAAAGGAATTAGTGACCATCTGGATATCGATATTGCCGAGGCTTTGGAGAAATATCCAACGGCACTTGATATCATTGAGCAGCCGCTGATGAATGGGATGAATGTGGTGGGTGAACTCTTTGGCAGTGGTAAAATGTTTTTGCCCCAAGTGGTTAAAACAGCACGTGTTATGAAAAAGGCTGTAGCTATTCTTCAGCCCATTATTGAGGAGGAAAAAGCTGAATCCGGTGGGTCATCAAGCAATGGTAAGATTTTGATGGCCACTGTGAAGGGTGATGTGCACGATATTGGTAAAAACATAGTGAGTGTAATTTTGGGATGTAACAATTATCAGGTCATTGATTTGGGCGTGATGGTGCCTACCGAGGAGATTCTGAAGAAAGCCATCGAACATGGTGTTGACATCATCGGGCTAAGTGGTTTGATTACTCCCTCGCTGGAAGAGATGGTAACGGTAGCCAAAGAGATGAAGCGCAATGGCTTTAATATTCCCTTGCTGATTGGAGGAGCTACCACATCGAAGATACACACCGCCGTTAAAATAGAGCCCGAGTACGAACATCCTGTGGTGCATGTTAAAGATGCCTCGAAAAGTGCGCAGGTGGTGAGTGCGTTGCTTTCGAAAAAAGAGCGCAATAATTTTGTGCAGAATTTAAAGGAGGAGTATGAGGGACTTCGTGAGCGCAATGCTAGCAAAAAAGCGATTGATTTGTTGCCCATTGAGGACGCACGTGCCCGCAAGCACATCATCGACTGGAAGAACACCATTACGCCACTGCCGGCCGAGGTTGGTGTGCGTGTGCTGGCCGACTATCCTATGGCTGAGATCCGTAAGTTCATCGATTGGACTTTCTTCTACCAGGCCTGGCGACTGACCGGAAACTATGCCAATATGGATATGGTGGTGGATGAGGCATCTAAGGAAGAGTGGCTCACCCGTTATCGAACTGAAGAAGCCCGCGCCAAGGCTGAGGAAGCCCTTAAACTCTATCGCGACTCACAGGCCATGCTCGATCGTATTGAGCAGGATAAGATGTTGCAGGCCAATGCGGTGTTCGGTATTTTCCCGGCCAACAGTGTCGGCGATGATATCGAAGTATATGCCGATCAGTCGAGGCAGCAGGTGGTGGCTACTTTCCATCATTTGCGCGAGCAGCAGGATAAACCCGGTAAAAAAGTATTTCATTGCCTCAGCGATTATGTAGCGCCTAAGGAAAGTGGTCGCTTTGATCATATAGGGGGTTTTGCTGTGACCGCAGGCATAGGTATTGAGAAATGGCTGGCCGAGTTTGAAAAAGACCATGACGATTACAGCAGCATCCTGCTGAAGTCATTGGCCGACCGCCTGGCAGAGGCTTTTGCTGAGCTGCTGCATTATCGTATTCGCACAGAGTTTTGGGGTTATGCGCCCGATGAGAAGATTGATCATGATAACCTTATTCGTGAGCGGTATAGAGGTATACGCCCGGCTTTGGGCTACCCTGCCTGCCCCGATCACAGCGAGAAACGCACGCTTTTCGATCTTCTGGAAGCGGAGGATAATGCCGGTATTCACCTTACGGAGCATTATAGCATGTATCCTAATGCATCGGTGAGTGGTATTTATCTGGCACACCCCGAGGCCATCTATTTTGGTCTGGGTAAAATAGGTAAGGATCAGGTGGAGGATGTGGCGCGCCGGAAAAACGCTACTTTGGAGAATGTGGAGAAATGGATCCCGTTAAATCTTGATTATAAGTAGAGTTTAAATGTCCAGTTATTAATTTGTTGAATTGGTAAATAATTATCTGCTAGTAGTTTATCAATTCAACAACATGCCAATAAATAGTGAAATGACCGTTGCCGAATTAATTCAATCATCGTCAAAAACCGCATTCTCTTTTGAGTTATTACCACCTTTAAAAGGCAATAGCATTGCCAGGGTGTTCGACTCCATTGAGCAGCTAAAGGAGTTCAATCCGTTGTATATCAATATTACATCGCACCGCGATGAGATGCATTACAGCAATACGGCCAATGGCTTTTTTGAGCGTAAAGTACTTCGAAAGAGACCGGGTACGGTGGCAGTGGCTGCCTCCATACAGCATCGCTACGGTATTAAAGTGGTGCCGCATATTATTTGCAGTGGCTTCACCAAAAGTGAAACGGAATATGCACTGATTGATCTTAACTTTCTGGGGATTCATGACCTATTGATTTTGAGGGGGGATAATGCCAATAGTAAGCCTTTTGCACCTGCCGCAGAAGAGAGCAATCAGTATGCCCTGGACCTAGTGCGCCAGGTGAATGAGCTCAATGAGGGTAAGTTCCTGGACGGCACCTTGGTGGATGCCTTCGATACGCCTTTTAGCTATGGTGTAGCAGCTTATCCTGAGAAGCATGAGGAGGCTCCCAATATGGACTCTGATCTGTTTTGGCTGAAGCAGAAGGTGGATGCCGGTGCCGAATACATCGTCACACAGATGTTTTTTGATAATACTAAGTATTTCGATTTTGTTGAGCGGGCGCGTGCCATGGGTATTACGGTGCCCATTGTGCCGGGGCTTAAACCCATTACACTGATGAATCAGTTGACGGTGTTGCCCAAGATATTTCACGTGGATATACCGGAGGCCTTTGCCAAAGAGGTGCGCAAGTGCAAAGATAATGACGCGGTGAAACAGGTGGGTGTTGAATGGTGTATTCAGCAATCTAAAGAGTTGATGGATGCCAAGGTGCCCATACTGCATTTTTATACCATGATGGCTACGGCCAGTACCCGTAAAGTGGCGGAGGCAATTTATTAATATCAATAAGAAGAGAAAATATACGAACGATATGACGAAGATTTATTTGTTGAGTGCCTTGGTACTTATGAGCTTTTCAAGCTGCCAGTTTTTTGCCAATGAGAAGAAAGCCAATGCAGAAAAGAAAGTGAATGATCATGAGCAGGTAGCTCATGATCAGGGAAATACCACCTCTCTGCCCGCTTATTTTCAGGCGGCTCTTAATGGCGACCTCGATGGTCTTAAAAGCGCCATTGAGCAGGGGGTTGATGTAAATGTGAAAGATGAGAATGCCCATACGGCACTTATGTTGTCAGCCTATAATGGGCACCATCACGTGATGGCTTATCTGATTGAAAAAGAAGCACAAATCGATGCGGTTGATGGCGTTCAGCGCACAGCCCTGATGTTTGCCTGTACTGGTCCCTTTCTCGAGGCTGTTGAGCTGCTGATTAATGCCGGTGCCGAAGTAAACGCTGTGGATAGTCATGAGTCGTGGACACCAGCCATGATGGCAGCCGCCGAAGGTCAGCTTGATGTGCTTAAGCTGTTGGTTAAGCATGGTGCCGACCTTAGCATGGTGGATGTGGATGGCGAGTCGTCACTGGATTTTGCCAAATCCAATGGACACGGCGAGGTGGCCAGTTACATTACAGCCCTAGTGAAATAACTAAAACTCAATGGCCTTGGCCACCCGGCGAGGGGAGATGTCCATCAGGCATTTCCGCTCTTCCTTAATTTTACATTGGGTGCTGCCGTCCTTGGTGCAGGGGCGACACGGCAGATCAACCTCCATAATTTTCATTCGAGGATTGGACGGGTAGCCAAAGGCGGTGGGGCCGATGATGGCCTGACCCGGTTTCTGAAATAAATCGGCAGCATGCAGAAAGCCTGTGTCGCCGCTAATTACGTATGGTGAGTGCCAAACGGCACAGAAACTCTCCATTAGCGAGGTGCGACCCGCCAGGTTGATAACCCGTTCAGGTGCGGCCGAGCGTATGTCTTCACAAAAGGTATCATCAGGCCCACCCAGTACCACAAAATGAAGGTCTTCTCGTAGCCTTACTAACTCCTGCCAATACTTGACAGGCCACCGCTTAAGTGCCCAGGCTGCCGAGGGTACCAGCGTCACAAACTTCTTTTTATCGGGAAGCTCTTGTAGCATTAACTGATTAATTTTGTCCTTGGTAGCAGCCGGAAAATTCCAATCGTTGAAGGGGGTGTCAAAAGTATTTACATCCCATTTGCTTAGTGGTGTTTGAAACGACGCCAAGGCTCTGAAAGGTTTTGGTAATCTATTGATCCCAAAGCGGAACAGTAGGAAGCGCTTAAAGCGGCTCTTATGGCGGGTGACCAGTTTATTTTTACCACCCAGATTGCACAAACCAAAAGGACAAAGAAATGCTTTTAATATATTAGAACGGATGTTGCTATGGGCATCATAAATCAGTGTGTAATGCTCTTTTCGCAGAAGGGCACCCAGTTTGAAAACCCCTGCCAGCCCTTCTTTACGATCAAAGGCCCACAGGCGGTCAATGCGCGGATCTATCTTCACCAACGAGGCCATATCGGCCCTTACTACCCAATGAATCTCTGCTTCCGGAAATTTATGCTTTAGTCCGCCTACCACCGACATGCATTGTATGATGTCGCCAATGGAGCTTAATCGTATGATCAGTATCTTCATCTCGTGCTAATTTCATTTTTCATTTACCCCAGCTAAAAAAATGGGTAATTGATGAGTGCTTTTCTTATTTATCCGCAAAAGTATAAAATTACAGTTTATCAGTTAGTCATTTGTAGTTTGTTTAGAATTAACTAGTTTTAACAAAATGATTCATAGTATGAATGTGTTTAACTGACCTAAGCAATGAAAAAAATCAAAATCTTCCTGCTGCTTGCGTGCGTTACAAGCTGTTTGTACGGTCAGCAAAACGAGCTGAAAGTGCAATATTCGCCCATTCCGCTGTCGCGCATAGATTCCGGGGGTGGTATCTATATGGGGGATACAAAATCGTCTGATACTTCGCATAGCGGTAATTTTGGTGTTGAATATAACCGTTACCTGAACGATTGGTTTAAGCTCGGTGTTAGCTTTAACTACGAAACTCATAAGGTTAAAAACCTTAATGAGACCAACTATACACCGCAGTGGCCGAATAATGACAATACCATCACTGAACGAACGAATGACCTGGCGAAATATCAGTGGTTTTTTGTGGGGCCACAGGCGGGCGTTGATTACTTGCGACGCGATAAATTTCGTTTGGGCAGTTTAGTAGGTGTTTCGCTGATGTATGAGCACTCTGAGTATGAGGGCTCTCTTAATGGAGAAGCCAATGAGGTTGACTTTTTCTTTCATGTAGAAGTACTCAACTTTACGCTGGGGAAGAAGCATGGCTTAAGTGGGCAGGCCGGTTTTGGCCATAAGGGTATCGTTAGTTTGGGTTATTTCTTTCGGTGGTAAGCTTGCAGGGCCTGTTTCCGTTTTTCACAGTACAGCCCTTCCGTAATTTATCGGTTAATTAGAATGATGACCCGGTTATTTTCACATTCGAGCACACCACCATCGCAGTCATAATACTCCTCACGCCCCGTTTTGCTGATCACCCGTATCTTACCCTTGGTAAGCGCCGAAATGATAGGAGCATGATTCTTCAGAAGTGTAAACTGTCCTTTCTCACCCGGAACGGTGATTAGACCTACTGTTTCGTCGTAGATGACTTTCACAGGGGTTACTATTTCGCAATGCAGATCTTCCATTAGGCCGATTTAGCTTGTTTCAACAATTCTTTGCCTTTGGCAATGGCTTGCTCGATGGTACCCACCAGGTTAAAAGCGGCCTCAGGGTATTCATCCACCTCGCCATTTAATATCATCTTAAACCCTTTGATGGTGTCCTCGATGGAAACAAAAACGCCTTTCAGGCCGGTAAACTGCTCAGCTACGTGGAAGGGTTGTGACAGAAAACGCTGCACACGACGCGCACGGTGTACTACTAGTTTATCATCTTCCGAAAGTTCCTCCATCCCCAGGATGGCAATGATATCCTGCAGCTCTTTGTAGCGTTGCAGTATTTCAATAACCGCCTGTGCTGTGTTGTAATGGTCGTCGCCCACTATTTCGGGGCTTAACATGCGCGATGTAGAATCCAGCGGATCTACGGCGGGATAAATACCTAACTCGGCAATTTTGCGGCTGAGCACTGTTTTGGCATCCAGGTGAGCAAAGGTGGTAGCCGGTGCCGGATCGGTCAGATCATCGGCCGGCACATAAACCGCCTGCACCGAGGTAATGGATCCATGTTTAGTGGATGCAATACGTTCCTGCAGGGCACCCATCTCTGACGATAAGGTGGGCTGATAACCCACCGCAGAAGGCATGCGACCCAAAAGGGCTGATACCTCAGATCCGGCTTGTGTAAAGCGGAAAATATTATCAACGAAGAGCAGTACATCGCGTCCGGAGCCTGTGCCATCACCATCGCGGAAGCTCTCGGCTATGGTAAGGCCTGACAGTGCCACGCGTGCACGGGCTCCCGGTGGTTCGTTCATCTGACCAAAAACCATGGTTACCTGCGATGAATCCAGGGCGGCTTTATCAACCTTAGTGAGGTCCCAGCCTCCTTGCTCCATATCCTCCTTAAAGGCATCGCCGTAATTAACAATGCCCGATTCAATCATTTCCCGTAAAAGATCGTTGCCCTCGCGGGTTCGTTCGCCCACACCGGCAAACACCGACAGGCCATCATGACCTTTGGCTATATTATTAATAAGTTCCTGAATTAAAACGGTTTTGCCCACTCCGGCTCCGCCGAATAAACCAATTTTGCCACCTTTGGCATAAGGTTCAATAAGGTCGACCACCTTAATGCCTGTGTAGAGTATCTCTGCCTGTGTGGATAAATCTTCGAAGGAAGGCGGTGCTTTATGAATAGGACTGCCTCCCTCCTTCCCTACTTGTCCAATACCGTCGATGGCGTTACCCACCACATTTAGCAGCCGGCCCTTTACATTGATACCGGCCGGCATGGTAATGGGATGTCCCAGGTGGCTTACTTCCAGGCCACGGGTAAGACCGTCGGTGGAGTCCATGGCGATGCAGCGGATGGTGCTCTCGCCAATATGCTGTTGGCACTCAATAATGATGGAAGGATATCCTTCGCGTTTTATTTCCAGCGCATCCAGTATGCTGGGCAGTTCCTGATCCTTCAGATCGAAACTTACATCTACTACCGGACCTACAATTTGAATGATGGTACCAACAAGATTTTTCATGTTAAGCGGTTTATCTCACGTTGTTAAAGTTCCTTGTTACCGGGAACGTTCAATGAGCTTAACCGCAAATTGGTATAGTTCATCCCTCATGCGCTGGCGTCCCTGTACCTGATTTAATGCTTTGATAGCTTTTTGGAAATAGTCATCCATTTTTTCGCGTGCCAGCTTATCTACCTTCAGTGCTGTGTAGATGCTTCGAACGGCCTTAATCTTCTCATCGGTATTAAAATCAAGGGCATTAATCCAGTTTAGGAGCTCATCGCGCAACGAACCCGATGCCATTTGTAACGCGTGAAGCATTAAAAATGTTTTCTTATTGGCCACAATATCACCGCCAATGGCCTTCCCAAAGGTTTTTTCGTCACCGTACACATCCAGAAAGTCGTCCTGCAGCTGAAAGGCCAGGCCAATATTCTCGCCAAACTCATACAGGAGCTGGGCGTCTTCATCGGTGGCACCTCCTATAATGGCTCCGGTTTTAAGACTGGCCGCCAGCAATACGGCTGTCTTAAGGCGTATCATGGTCAGGTAATCATCTACCTTAACATCATTGCGGTTTTCAAACTCCATGTCGTACTGTTGTCCCTCACACACCTCCAGCGCCGTTTGGCTAAACAGATCCAGTACCTTTTTGAGCTGCCCTTCCGGCACCTGCGACACATATTGATAAGCTTTGATCAGCATGGCATCGCCCGACAGGATGGCGGTATTCTCGTTCCATTTCTTATGCACCGTAGCTTGGTTGCGGCGCACATCGGCCTTGTCCATAATATCATCGTGCAGCAGGGTGAAGTTATGAAATACCTCCAGGGCCACCGCGGGTTTTATAGCTTGCTCAAGGGTGTCGCTAAAGAGGTAACACCCGGCCAGGCATAAGGTAGGACGTATGCGTTTACCGCCCATGCCCATTACATAATCGATGGGTTGATACAGGCCTTTGGGCTCAACAACAAAAGACTCGTTTTGTAGTTGATTCTCAATAATTTTCTGAAGGTCGGCGATTGTGTACATGCTGCGGTATTATTTGGGTTTTAGTTCTTCTTTTCTATCTTAAGATCTTCTAATTCAATATCTTCATCCTCATCGTAAATGTGTAACAAGGGCTCTTTAAACGATCTATTTGTAATCGCTTTTTCCAGTGTTAACAATAACGCAGGAAGCAGTATAAGGTTTGAAAACAGTGCAATGAGTAGGGTAACTGCCACCAGTATACCCAGTGCCACGGTGCCACCAAACTGGGATACACTGAATATACCAAAGCCGAAGAACAGGATGATGGAAGTGTAAATCATACTGACGCCTGTTTCCTTAAGGGCGAGGACTACGGCTGCACGTATGCTCCAGTTGGTTTCTGAAAGTTCCTGACGGTATTTGGCCAGGTAGTGAATGGTGTCGTCCACACTGATGCCAAAAGCAATACTAAACACCAGAATGGTAGAGGGTTTAATGGGAATTTGGAAATAACCCATGAGTGCCGCCGTCATAATCAGGGGGAAGATGTTGGGTATAAGCGAGACGAGTACCATGCGCTTGGATGAGAACATCCAGGCCATAAAGGATGCGATAAGGATAACCGCCAGCATAAGACTGGTAAAGAGGTTGCGCACCAGGTAGTCGGTACCCTTAAAAAACACCACGCTGGCACCGGTTAGCGAAGTGTAGTATTTATCGCTCGGAAACACTTTGTTAATGGCATCGTGTATTTTGCCGTCCAGTAGTGCCATCTCCGAGGTGCCAATATCTTTCATGCGAAAGCTAAGGCGTGCCCGTTGTTTGGTAGAGTCAATAAATGTGGTCACAATGCCATTGTTGGCGGCACCAGTATTACTTCTATTTACATATGAGAGGATGAAGTTACGCTCCTGATTGCTGGGTACTTTATAGTATTTCTCTTTCCCCTTGTAAAATGCCTGGCGGGCAAACTTAACCACTTCGACCATAGAGAGTGGGTGCGAAATAGCATCAAAATTCTTCAGTTCTTCCTGTAGGCGATCCATGCGTTTGAGGTTGCTACCTGTAATAGCGCCATTGGGCTTTTTGGTGTCAATCATCAGCTCCAGCGGCATCAGGCCGTTAAAGTTGCTCTCAAAAAATTTCAGATCAACATACAAGGGGTCGTCATGAGGAATATCATCCAACATGTAACCCGTGGTTTTTATTTTTGATATGCCGATAAGTCCCAGGACAAGCATTGAGCCGGCCACCCAATAAACTTTAGTGCGATGTTTTAGTGAAATGCGCACCAAACCATTCACTGCGCCATCAACCATACGGTTGTTAAGGTGGTTCAGGTGACGCTCTTTCGGTCCGTCAATAAAACTGAATATAATGGGTATCAGTAGGATGGATAATATAAAGACAACCATGATATTGATGGCTGCGATAACACCAAACTCCACCAATATTTTACTGCTTGTGAAGATGAAGGTGGCAAATCCCGAGGCTGTTGTCAGGTTGGTAAGAAAAGTGGCATTACCAATCTTACGTATTACCCTTTGCAATGCTTTAATTTTGTTCTGATGTTTTCGGTACTCCTGATGGTATTTATTAAGTAGGAAAACCGAGTTGGGGATGCCAATAACAATGATCAGTGGCGGTATCATACCGGTTAAGATGGTTATTTTATAGCCAAAAATACCCTGTATGCCCAGCGCCCATATAACGGCGATGCCCACTACCAACATGCAGAATAGTACCACTTTAAATGATCGGAAAAATAGGAAAATGATCAGGGCTGTGATACCCAGGGCCAGGAAGATGAACATATTCAGTTCTTTCTTCACCATCTCGGCCGTTACCACCCGTATATACGGTAGTCCTGAGTAATGCAGCTCGTGTTTATTCTTCTGAACAAATTGTTGGCCGGCTGCTTGAATATCGCTGATAAGCTTTACCCTCTCTTTGCTGTGCAACATATCAGCATCCAGGCTGATGGCCAGCAGGTAGGCATCAGTCTGTTCGTTGTACAGCAGTTCTTTATAGAAGGGTAAGCTGTGAAAAACGGCCTGTAGAGAATCCAGTTCAGCCTGATATTTTACACGTTCAGGAAAAATGGGGCTTATTTCGAAGCGTTTCTCTTCGGTGTTTTTATCCAGGTTGTAGGCCTGGCCGACTGAAAACACAGAGGTGACACCTTCAATCTCGAGCAACTCCTCGGAAAAGGCCTGCCAGGTGTTAAAATTATTGAGTTCAAAGAAGTCTTCATTCTGGATACCCACAATTACCATGTTGCCCTCGTTGCCATAGATGCTCAGGAAGTCCTGATACTCCAGGTAAGTGGGATCATCCTCGGGTAACAAAGGAGCGTATTGGTACGACATCTCAATTTTTCGAGACATAATACCCATGAATACCGTTATTAAAAATAAGACAGCTAAAATGGCAATTCGGTTACGCAATATAATGCGTGCTATATTCGTCCACATCGGTTCTTCTTCTCTTTTTTTAGTAAAGTTGCGAAAATAGGTAAAATGGGTTTGTTGGGCAACGAATAAAGAATCATTAACTTACTGTGGCAATCACCTCCAGCTCCAGCTTCACTTGTTTGTTTTTTAGTGGGGCGAATACAATGGTTAGTCTGTTGGTTTTCAGGATTTCCCTTGTTTTATCTATGATTGCTTTTGTCTCATTATTCTCGGGCAGTGTTAGCTTAACCTCGTCGAAATATGATGCAAAAGTTAGTTGTGTATTGTTCATTAGTGTTTCAATTTGCCCGACGGCTGCCTTTAGCTGATCGCTTGCTGATGAAACGTTTCCATCATTGGTATGGCCGATAAATACTTTTTTAAGTTGCGGCAGATAGGCGCAGCGTGTGATGTCTTGTGTGCTTTCAGTGTGGCTTAGTTGCGCTCCCGGAAAGCCGTCTTTGGCCATGGCAATAAAGTCCATCAGGCAGGTGCCACTATCAATGCCGGCTGTTTGTTCTAGGGGTGTTCCATGTTGAAACAAAGTAGGGTCAAAGTAGAGTCGTCGTATCTCTTCAAGTGCCTGTTTATTATTCCAGCCTGTGGCAGCGTTTTCTTTGCCGTTAATATCTTCCACAAAGTTGCTTTCTACAGCAATGTGGCCAAAGTGCATTTCTTCATGATCGAGCAACTGCTCGGCAAAATCGTATACGCTTTGAATATTACGCAACATATCATTGGGCAGGATACCGTTTATACCGCCGGAAAACAGCATTTTTTCGCCCTTTATGCTTAATAGTGTGTAAGGATGTTTTTGAAATACTTTGTGCTCCACCTTAGCTTCCGGCTGACGGCAGAGGCCAATTCGGAACAGCACTTTGCTAGTATCCTTGGCCGGCTCCTGAGCAATGAGCGTTGTAGCTGGTGGTGCTGAATTAAAAAGTGTATCAAGCGCAGTGCGCAGCGTGTTGGCGCAGGCCTCATAGTCATCGTGCTGTCTGATGGCAGCGTGACACGTTATTTGCACTACTGTTTTGTGCGCAATCTTAAGGTCCTTAAAAAATGATTTTAGCTCGCGGTTTATTTCTTCGTGTTTGTCCTGAAATAATAAATCGCTGTTTATTTTTAATGAAGTGTATTGCATGACTATTGTAATGGAGTTTGTGCTTATGCGATGCCCGTTTAGCAGTGCTTAACGGGTGTGGTAAAGTGGCACAAAGGTAAGGTAATTGGCTTAAAAGGCGTGGTTTAATCAGGTTTCTTTTTATCGAAAAAATAAATTTATTCGCATAAAAAGAAACTTAAAAGTGAGTTGTCCGTACCAAAGCCCATTAAGATGTTGAATTTTGAAGGACGAATAATTATGAAAAAAATTTTGTTTTTTTTGAGCTTAATACTGCTTCCCATGGCAGGACAGGCACAAGTGGCCAAGTTTAAGTCGATTTTTACCTTAAGTTTTATCCGGCATATTGGATGGACAGAGTCGGCCAAGGAGGGCGATTTTGTGATTGGCGTGGTGCGCGATCGTGAGATTTCCGACTGGATGACAAAGCTCTCGAAAGGCAAGAAATTCGGTTTTCAAAACGTAGTGATTAAAGAATTTAAGTCACCCGAGGAAGTGACGGATTGTCAAGTAGTATATGTGTCTTCTAATGTTAATTTCGATCGTCATGCGGCTACCATTGCCAGTAAAGTGAATGGTAAGAGTACATTAATAATTACTGAATCGGCAGGTGCTTGTAATTCCGGTTCCATGATTAACTTTGTAATCAAGGATGATAAACTCAAATTTGAGATTCATAAAGCCAATGCAGCCAAGTTTGGTTTGCAGATTAGCTCTAAGTTAGAGGGAATGGCAAATGCAATCAGCCTTTAGTAGAGTAAACAAAAACATGCAGGCACAGTTGATTTATGGATCGCAAAATGAGAATTGACCTGCCATGTTACGTAAAAGCTAAACCATGAAAAATATCAAACTTAATATTGCCCAAAAGTTGTTAGCCGGATTTGGAATAGTCCTGCTTTTAATTATTATTCAAGGAGTGTGGACCTATGTTACCCTAACGGGTAGCAAGACACAAAACCGCCAATTAACCGGGGTTTATGCGCCTTCGTCAAGCAAGCTGACCGGTTTGCAGGAAATGGTGAACAGCTCAAAGATGTTGATCCGTAGTTGGGTTTTCATTGATACGCAGTCGGGTACGCCCGATAAAGTACGTTTGGGTGAGTTGCATAAGGAGGATTATCCTGCTTTGAAGGAAGAATTGTTGACTTTGAGTGAGGAATGGAACAAGGCGGATGTGGATGTTCTGCAGCAAATTTTTCACGATGTGGATTCACTCTTCACGCTGCAGCAGTATGTGATGAATAATCTTAATTCTTTCGAGTCTTACGAAGATGCCATGGTGCTTTTTGAAGTGGAACCCATGGTGCAGGAAGGAGGAGAGATTATGACGCTGAGCCAGGAGGTAGAAAGTGAAATTGATGCGCTGATTGCCAATTACGAAGAGATTTCTAATGAGGCGCTGATTGCCAGTAATAATAGTTTCACTGTGTTACAAGTTGTTGTTATTGTAATGAGTCTGTTGGTGATTTTGGGTGCCCTGGGAACGGCCTATCTTCTTTATAACTCCATTGTGGCACCGCTTAACAAAGGGGTTACCTTTGCCCGTGCCATTGGCGATGGGGATCTGACGGCTACTGTTGACGTAGATCAGAGTGATGAGATTGGTGACCTGGCGAAGGCATTGATTGCCATGGCCGAGAACCTTAAGAATACGGTTAACACCATTAAGTCTAATGCAACCGACCTGGTGACTTCCAGTACGCAGCTCAAATCAAGCTCATTGCAGCTGTCAAAGGGTTCTGCCGATCAGGCGGCATCAGCCGAAGAGGTGTCAACGTCTATTGAGGAAATGGTAGCCAATATAGATCAGAACACTGATAATGCTGTTAAAACAGAGAAGATAACTGTGGAAACCGCCAAGGACGTGAGTGTAGCTGATGAGCTGTCTACGCAGGCCGCTTCGGTGATGAAAGAGGTGTCGGAGAAGATTACCATCATTAGCGATATTGCTTTCCAAACCAATATACTGGCATTAAACGCTGCAGTTGAGGCAGCACGTGCAGGTGAGCACGGTCGCGGATTTTCTGTTGTGGCTGCCGAAGTGCGTAAGTTGGCAGAGCGCAGTAAGTCGGCTGCCGACGAAATTGTATCACTGGTATCCACTGGCTTGAAGGTTTCTACCGAAGCCGGTGAAAAGTCAAAAGCCTTAGTGCCCGATATTGAAGAAACGACACAGTTGATTAAGGAGATAGCTGCCGCGAGTATGGAGCAGAAAACAGGTGCCGAACAAATTAACCTGGCCATGCAGCAGCTGAATATGATTACGCAGGAAAACGCTTCGTCGTCGGATGAGTTGACGCAGAGTTCAGACTTGCTGGCTAACCTGGCCGATAACTTAAATGACGCAATTAGCTATTTTAAGGTGGATGCACAGAAAGAAGCCGCAAGTAAGAAAATTGAGGTAGCCGAAAAAGCCCCGCTTAAAAATCCATCTGCCGATAAGCAGCAAGTGAAGACAGCAGCGCCTAAGGCTTCTGATACCAAAGCACCGGTGAAGAAGGCACCTGTTGCGCCCAAGAATAATGAGAAGAAGGCACCCCGACAACCGGAAAACCCCTTCTCTAATTTCGATAAGGACTTTGATTTAGATAATTACGAGAAATTCTAAGACATAAACGAATGGATAAGTTACCTTATAAGGTTATTATTGATGAGCTGCCCGAGAAAGGACAAATGCGCTTTTCAGGGCAGCTGATTATTAACCACATCGAAAAGATTACCGACATCGTTAAAGCCGGTCTGAAAGCAGATAAAGATTTGCTGATTGAAATCGATAACCCGGATAGTTTAGATGTTACTTTTATTCAGTTGGTACTGAGCTTGAAAGCAACGCTTAGTGCCAATGGATGCTCAACCAGTATTAAAGCAAATCTCAAAGAGGAGTTGCACACACTGGTTAAAAACTCAGGGTTTCAATACGTTCTTAATTAATTAAATAACTAGATAAAATACAACTATGGCTAAAACAGTTCTCATCGTTGATGATTCAGAAAGTATCAGGGAAGTAGTCAACTTTACCCTCCAAAACGAAGGATATGAGGTATTGGTTGGTGTTGATGGCGAAGATGCTCAAAAGTTTCTGGATGGCAGAACAATTGATATTGTTATCACTGACCTTCACATGCCTAACCTCGATGGTTTGGGTCTGATTCGTAAAATTCGTGAAATAGAAGCCTATAAACATATTCCAATTCTGTTTTTAACTACCGAGTCGCAGGCCTCTAAAAAGATGGAAGCCAAGCAGGCCGGTGCTACCGGTTGGATTATCAAACCTTTTGTACCAGCTAAGTTATTAAGCGCCATCTCGCGCGTATTGAGGTAAATGGACGTTAAGCACATTTTCATACACGAAACGCGTAACAATTTAGCTGTTCTTGAGCAGGCGTTAATCGACGGAAAGGAGCTCTCTGATGAAGTGGTGGAACAAGTCATCCGAACCATGCATACCCTACGGGGTACCGCGCCTATGGTGGGTTATGATGAGTTAGCTCAGTTGGCAGCGCCCATTGAATGTGTTTATAAGAGAACACCTGGTAATAAAGATTTTCTTGGGGCTGATGTGGTGGAACAAACCCTGAATGCCCTCAAGGTTTTACTGCTTTTGCTCGACAAAGAGCAGAGCCATAAGCCTGATGTGAGAGAACAGCAAAAGGTTTTGATTGAATTTTTTAACACGATATCCGGTTAAAAGCACAAACAAATGATTGATAAGTTTAAGGCAAAATTTGTAGAGGAGTCAAACGATAACGTTCATGACCTTGAGGAAGCCTTGTTGCTCCTGGAAAAAGATACGGAGAATAACGAGATTATAGAGCGTATCTTTCGAGCCATGCACACCTTAAAAGGAGGGGGAGCCATGTTTGGCTTTAACCAGCTCAGTGAATTTACACACCACCTCGAAACGGTTTTCGATCTGGTACGGAATAATAAACTTAGCATTAGCGATGATATTATTTCCATGACCTTCGAATCCATTGACCATATTAAGCATATGCTGGAAGTGGGCGATGTGGATGATCAGGAAGAGCTTGATGAGCAGCTTGCTTTTATACAGCGCGTGCAGAGCTATACCAACAGCGATTCACCGAGTGCTGTGGCACCCCAAAAGAGCAGTGAAACGAGCGGGGCGAAGGGCGATGGATCTAAAACCTACCTGGTAGGTATCAAGCCCAATCAGGATTTGCTGCGCAATGGTACCAATCCTTTTTATCTCTTGGATGACTTGCATGCCATGGGCGATGCTAAGGTGATTGCTTATTATGAGAAAGTGCCACAGATGGAGGTGTTTAACCCCATTAATAATTATTGCCATTGGCAGGTGGTGCTTAATACCAAGGAGTCGGTTAATGATATCAAAGACGTATTCATTTTCGTAGAAGATGAGTGTGAAATAACCATTGAAGAGCTTGGGGCAGGCAACTTACTTGCCTCGGACGATATGGTGGAACTGATTACAGAAGCGGCCACCCATCAGCAGCAACTAAATAAAGATGTGCTGGTTAATGTGGCAGCCACTGCCAAAGGGGGTGCCGCCAAGAAAGAGAGTAAAAAGAAGGCGCAACTGAAGGAGCATAAGATATCCAGTATGCGTGTGAGTTCTACCAAAATTGATGAACTTGTGAATTTGGTGAGCGAGCTGGTGACGATCCAGGCGCAGTTGAACTTGTTTGCTGAAAATGATGGTAACCCTGCCGTTTTAGCCTTGGCAGAAAATATTCAGAAGCTCAGTCGTCAGCTACGCGATAATGCATTCTCCATTAGTCTTATCCCACTGCAAAGTGAGCTAATGCGTTTTCAACGTTTGGTACGCGACTTGTCCAAAGACTTGGGAAAAGATATCGACTTTGTGATTGAAGGAGGTGATATTGAGCTGGACAAAAATATTATCGAGCACCTTACCGATCCTTTGTTGCACATCATTCGTAATGCGGTTGATCATGGTATTGGCCTACCTGCCGAACGGATTAAAAACGGAAAGTCGCCCAAGGGTACTATTCTGTTTAAGGCCTATTACTCCGGTGCCAGCGTAATTGTAAAAGTAATGGACGATGGTAAGGGGATTGATCCTGAGTTTATCCGTAAAAAAGCCATTGCCAAAGGACTGATCGATGCGAAAACCGAGTTGAGTCGCAAGGAGATTTTCGACCTGGTATTCTTAAGTGGTTTCTCAACTAAAGAACAGGTAACCGATGTGTCGGGTCGTGGTGTGGGCATGGATGTGGTGCGCAAGAAGATTGGGGAGATACGAGGTGAGGTATCCCTCGACTCGGAAATGGGTAAGGGCACTACACTGACCCTTGAGTTGCCCATGACACTGTCAATTATTGACGGGCTATTGGTGAAAGTGACCGGTAATCAGTATGTGATACCCATTGCCAATATTGAAAAAATATTTGCCATGGATAGTGTCTCCTTCGGTAAAACCTTTAACCATGTGGTGAATATCGACGATGAGCAATTTTCGTTTATCGATATGCGCGAAGCCTTTGAAACGGAAGTAGTGAATAAGGGCACTGAGCAATTGATACTGGTTAAATACGAAGATACCAAAGTGGGCCTTCTGGTAGATCAGGTGATTGGTGAGTATCAAACGGTGGTAAAACCCATGGGAAGATTCCTGAAGAAGCAGGAGAATATTTCCGGTGCTTCCATTATGGGAGATGGCACCATCGCCATGGTGATTGATACTAATCGACTGATCCATAACAATGCCATAAAGAAATATCGGACAAAGAACTAAAGAATGAAAGAAATGACCTCAATTATATCGTTTTTGATTGACCATGAAGTGTTTGCGTTCGATACACTGAAGGTGCGTAATATCCTTGAGTTGGATAAAGTAACGTGGGTGCCCAATGCCAAGGAGTACCTCAAGGGCGTTATCAACCTGCACGGTAACATTATTCCCATCGCCGATTTGCGTATGATGATGGGTATCGAAAATATTGAAAACAGTCAGGATACCGCTGTTATCGTCGTTTCCGATGATGACAAAACCGAGTCTTTAATCGGCTTCGTTGTAGATGGAGTAAAGGAAGTATTCGACCTGGAGGAAGCCGATATAAAAGAATCTGTGATAAATGGTAACACTGGGCTGATAAATACGTTTACAGGAAGCATACGCAAAAATGATGAGTTTATTCACATCATTGATTTAGTAGAAGTAGTAAAGGAAATAGAAAAATAAGCACCGATGAGTCAGGATGTAAATGCATATCTTACTTTTAGTATTGGGGACAACGTTTTTGGTGTTCATGTTGAAAAAGTAATTGAAATAAAAGAATATGAGGCGCCCAAATCGGTACCCGAAAGCATGGCCTACATGAAAGGGGTAACGGAGCATCGCGAGCAGGTGATACCTGTGATTGATGCGGCTGCCAAATTTAACCTGGGCGAGGTGGTAATTACACCACAGTCGTGCTGCGTGGTGCTGGAGATTGATAAGGCCGATGGTTCAGGAGTGATGCATATCGCTATTCTGGTGGATGCCGTATCGGATGTGTTTGAGGCCGACGACAGCAAGCTGAAGGCCATTGAAACGGATTATAAGCCCGGATATATACTGGCTTCGTATCAGCGAAACGAAGAATTGGTGATGATTCTGAATGCAGATATGATATTCAGTGAGAAAGATATTATCAGCATTGATGAAGTGCTAAAGTCGATTAAGTAGGGAAGAATCAATGTTTTCAAGTAACGAATTAGGTAAAGAAAAGGAATTGGACGCTTTTAAAGCCGAATTGTCGGAGAAGGATTTCCGTGCCTTTAGCGAATTTATCTATAGCGAATATGGGATTAAAATGCCGCCCGTGAAGCGGGTGATGCTGCAGGGACGTTTGCTGAAGCGTATTCGCGAGTTGAATATGAATTCATATAGCGAGTACAAAGAGTACTTTTTTAGTAAGGAAGGACAGGCGAAAGAGATATTTAACTTTTTAAATGTTGTAACCACCAATAAAACCGATTTCTTTCGCGAGCCTGTGCATTTCGATTTCTTGCGCGACGAGGTTTTGCCCCAGCACAGCAGCAACAACTTTTTTAAGGTGTGGAGTGCTGGGTGTTCCAGCGGTGAGGAGCCCTATACGATTTCTATTGTACTAAACGAGTACAAGCGTTTAAAGGGAGGTGGCTTTAATTATTCGATACATGGGTCTGATATTTCCAATAAGGTATTGAAAAATGCAGCCAACGGTGTGTATGCCGAGCACAAGATAGCTACCCTGCCACTGGAGCTTAAAAAGCGGTATTTTCTTAAGAGTAAAGACCGCCTTAACCCCACGGTGCGTGTCAAGCCTGAGCTGCAGCAGCAGATGGTGCTGAAGCATGTTAATTTAATGGATAGCCACTACGATATGAAGGAAACCTTCGACGTAATTTTTTGTCGTAATGTGTTGATTTACTTCGATCGGGCAACTCAGGAAAAGGTAATAGGTAAACTATGCAATTACCTTAAGCCGGGAGGGATCTTTTTTATTGGTCACTCCGAATCATTATCGGGAATGGATGTGCCATTGTCGCACATCAAGCCCACTATTTTTAGAAAAATATAATTAGTCCGGAAAATAAAAATTTAATTATGAGCAATTTGTCTGACAAACAACTTTTACGTGAACTCAGGTTACGACTTGAAGAAAGGAAAAAGTTAGATAACGAGATGAAGGAATTGTCAAGAGACTTTCAGAGCGTATCAAAGAAACTGAAGGAATCAGAAGCCCTGAAAAGCCACTTTATCTCTAATATATCTAACGAAATCGTTAACCCCTTTACCTCCATTCTTGGGCTGTCAAAGGCCATTCTTTCAGTGGAAAAGAATGATTGGAAGAAGGTGGTTTCTATGGTGGCGCTGATTCACAGTGAAGCCTTTAACCTCGATTTTCAGCTGCGTAATATTTTTGTGGCCGCCAAAATTGAAGCCGGAGAGATTGCTCCTAATATTACCAAAGTTAACATCCGTAGCCTGGTACAAACCGTCGTAGATGGTTTCAATATCATCTCGCGCAAGATGGGTATCGATATTAAAATTGAGTTTAATATTGAGCATGGCTTTGGAAAGAATTTCTACTTTAAAACCGACTCTGAGAAGTTAAAGCTCATTTTAAGCAACCTGCTTAACAATGCTTTAAAATACAGTTATAAAGATAGTCAGGTTATACTGAAGTTGTGGGTCGATGATGATGAATTGCTTGCATCTGTTCAGGATTTTGGCACCGGTATTTCAGAAAAGAATCAAAAAATTATTTTCGAACGTTTTAAGCGACTCGATTCCGGTATTAACTCCATTAACCGCGGACATGGTTTAGGATTGTCCATTACCAAAGCACTGTTGGATGTGTTAGGTGGCGACATCGGCATCACCAGCCAGAAAGGTGAAGGATCAACCTTCTCCATCTCACTGCCTGAAGCCGGAAATATTGTGGAAGGATTTAGTGGTGATGGTAACGATGTGTTCTTTGATGAGGATGATGAGATTTTTTAAGACAGTGATAGATGGATAATAGATATTTGCAACATTTTCTATACCCTTCTTCATTGTTTGCCAGCAAAGAGCCCTACGTCATCAAAACCATTTTGGGTAGCTGTGTAGCCATCTGCCTGTGGGATAAAAAACTTAAGATAGGTGGCATGAACCACTTTATGCTTCCCAACTGGAATGGTAATGATCTGGCATCGCCCAAGTACGGTAATATAGCCATTGATAAATTGGTTGAACGCATGCTGTATATGGGCAGTGATATCAAGGATATACAGGCCAAGATTTTCGGAGGTGGTGAGTTGCTGGAAACAGCCACGGGTAACTCCAACATGATTGGTGAAAGAAATATCCGGGTAGCGCGTTTAATGCTGGAAGAGAAGAAGATACCCATTGTGGCATCAAGCACAGGTGGAAGAAGGGGTAGGAAAATTATTTTTTTCAACGATACCGGTGAAGTGAGACATAAGTTTCTTGAAAAAAAGGTATATTAATGCACTGTTAAAGGGATGTTTATCCCACCTGTGAGCAGGTTATTTCAGTTGCAGACAGGCCTTGTGGGCGTGTCACTTGAAAAGGATGATGAGAGAGAAGAGAGAGATGTTTTGTGTAAGACAAAACCAGGGGATTTCGATTTTAATTAAAGTTTTAGCGCATGAGTAAAAAGATTCGAGTTTTAGTAGTTGATGATTCTGCAGTTGTCAGACAGAGCTTGTCATCCATCCTTGAATCTGATCCGGGCATTGAGGTAATGGGAACGGCTGCCGATCCCATTATTGCGGTAAAAAAAATTATGAAGGAAATCCCGGATGTGATTACCCTCGACATAGAAATGCCGCGCATGGATGGTTTAACCTTCCTGCGCAAAATCATGTCGCAGCATCCCATTCCGGTGGTGGTAATCTCAAGTCTCACAAACGAAGGTACCGAAGTGGCCATGAAGGCTCTTGAATATGGTGCCAGTGAGATCATTGGTAAGCCGGCCATGAATGCCGCTCAGTTTATCAATGAGTCAAAAATTATGCTGTGCGATGCTGTAAAGGCGGCATCGCAGGTAAAGCTAAAGCGGCGCAAGATTGCTGCACCGGTGGTTCAACCTTCGGTTAAGCCCCGGTATTCGGCAGATGTAATACTCGAGAAAGCTCCACATTTTAAGCAGATTATCGACACCGAGAAGGTGATTGTGCTGGGGGCTTCCACTGGGGGCACCGAAGCGATACGTCAGTTTTTGAAGGCGCTGCCTCCTAAAATGCCGGGTATTGCCATCGTACAGCACATGCCCGAAGGTTTCACCAAATCATTTGCCAACAGCTTGAATAATATTTGCGGGCTGGAGGTGAAAGAAGCAGAGAATGGTGATAGACTCTATCAGGGTCGGGTGCTGATTGCGCCGGGTAGTAAGCACATGCTGCTGAAACGTGTGGGTAAAGAGTATACAGTAGAGGTGAAAGAAGGTCCTCTGGTGAATCGCCATCGCCCGTCGGTTGATGTGTTGTTCAGATCAGCCGCTCGATATGCGGGTAATAATGCCACAGGTATATTGCTTACCGGTATGGGCAATGATGGTGCCAAAGGCTTGTTGGAGCTGAAGGAGTCAGGTGCACATACCATCGCGCAGGACGAAGCTTCGTCGGTTGTGTTTGGCATGCCTAAAGAGGCTATTAAGCTGGGAGCAGCTGATAAAGTGATGGCCTTGGATAAAATAGCGCCCTACCTCCTATCGAGTGCTTTGTAAGCACTGCAATAATAATATTTAGCAGACGTCAATATTTCAATAACAATGTAAGTTACATGGCAAAGGTCAATATTAAAAATATCAAAAGTCGTTATACCTTGCGGGGTTTCATGCTTGGTTTGTTTATCTATCTGGTCACTATTTTTACGCTGACCAGTATTTTTGACTATGTCAATCAGCAACCTGCCCTGTTTAATCTGTACAGAATGTTTCCGGGCTTGTGGCTCCTCACCCTGGTGCCCCTGATGATGGCTTTGGCCGGCTACCTTATTGCCGGAAATTTCGCGATATTCATCCGCAAGCAACGCAAGCACATCAAGCAGGAGGCCAATAAGAGTGAGAAGGTACTTGAGTTTATTGATAACCTGCGGCAGGATAATTTCGATGCCGACCTGCCACTCAATAATCGTAAAGATAAGCTGGCACAGTCACTATTGCGTTTGCGCGATTATTTAATAAGCAGTAAAAAAGAACAGGAGCAGCGCCGTATTGAAGAAGAGCAGCGCACCTGGGTTACTCAGGGTTTAGCTCATTTTGGCGAATTGTTGCGGAAGGAGAATGATAATATTGAGAATTTAAGTTACAACATTATCCGTTACCTGGTTGATTATGCCAATATTAATCAGGCAGGATTTTATTTGTTGAATACTCTTAACGATACGGATAAGTACTTTGAACTTACGGCCTGCGTAGCCTACGATCGTAAGAAATTTACCGATAAGCGCATCAACTGGGAAGAAGGGTTGATCGGTCGTTGTGCGCTGGAGAAGGCTACTATTCACCTGACGGATGTTCCGGATAATTATCTGAACATTACTTCTGGTTTAGGTGATGCCAACCCACGTTCCATACTCATTGTGCCTTTAAAGACCAACGACGAGATTTATGGAGTGATGGAGATGGCTTCGTTCAAAGATTTTGCCGAGTTTGAGGTTGAGTTCATCGAGAAAATTGCCGAGAGCATTGCCTTAACCATTTCATCGGTGCAGAATACCATACGTACTACCAAGCTGCTGAAGGAAACACAGAACCAGGCAGAGCGTATGTTACAGCAGGAGGAAGAGCTGCGTCAGAACCTTGAAGAAATGCAGGCCACCCAGGAAGAGAGTGACCGCCGTGAGGTGGAGATGAAAGGTATTCTGGAAGCCATTGAACATGCCGCCATCAGCTCTGAGTTCGAAACTGACGGTACCCTCATTAATGTGAATCAGAATTTCCTGCGTACCTTCCGCTACAATCCGGAGGAGATCGAAGGACAGAATATTAAAATATTTTCCTTTAAAGATGATGTGGAGGAGATGGATCAGATACTGACGGACCTTCAGAACGGACATAATTTTAAAGGACGGGTGCGTCGTCGCACCAAGATGGGTGACGAAATATACCTTTTAACGACTTATACTCCGGTAATTGATCACGAGGGCGAAATCATAAAGATATTAAGTCTTGAGAATGATATTACGGAGCAGGTGACCATGGAGGAAGAACTGAAGCACAGTAAAGACGAGCTGGGGGTGATGTTGGAAGAGGCCAAGCAGGAAGTAACCGAGCAGTTTAAAGAAATTGAGGCTGTGAAGATTCGTAATGAGAAAACCCTGGAGGGTGCCCTCGATGCTATTATCACTACTAATAAGCTGGGTGAGGTGGAGTTTTTCAATGCGGCAGCCGAAAAGCTTTGGGGATATGATCGTTCCGAAGTATTGGGGCAGCATGTGTCCATGTTATTTGCCGAGGCCACCATTGCCAATGATGAGTTTATCTCTGCCTTTGTATCAAATGATAAGACAAAGATTATTGGTGAACGCCGAGAGGCACCGATTAAAAACAAAGTTGGAAGCGAAGAGCCCGTACTATTCCTCCTGTCAGAGGCGCAGGTGGGTGACGATCATTCATATACCGCCTTTATTCAGCAGGTAGAAGTGGAGTTATTTTAGACAATCTGAAACGGGCATAAGCATGGATTTTAAGCATTACCTTCACGTGTTGAAGGAGAACACACCGTATGACTTTAGTAACTATTCTGATAACTCAATAAAAAGACGCCTGCAAAAGGTCATTGCTGATAATGGATTAACAGCCGATCAGCTACTGGAGAAGACACAGTGTGATAAGGTGTTTGTAGAAGGATTGGTAGAGCAGATTACGGTGAATACCACTGAACTTTTTCGTGATCCGGAGTTATGGCCGGCTTATTACGATAAACTCTATCCTGCTCTGAAGGCCAAAAAGAGTTTTAATATATGGCATGCCGGGTGCAGTACAGGTATGGAGGTATACTCCAATATGATTATATTGAACGAGCTGGGATTGCTTGATAAGGCACGTATTTATGCCACTGACATAAGCAATAATATGGTGCGTCAGTGTCAGAAGGGAAGTTACCGTTATGCTTTTAATAAACAGCAGCTGGATAATTTTGCAGCCGTTATAAAGAAGGCACCCATCAATGGAGTGTCGCGTATCGACTTTGCAAAGTATTTCGATATAGATGAGCAGGAGGATCGTCTTCAGGTGAAAGACTTTCTCAGGAAAAAAGTACAGGTGAAGCGACATGATCTGGTAAAGGAGCAAATGCCCTTTTACAATAAGTTCGATGTTATTTTTTGTCGCAATGTACTTATCTATTTTAATGCAGCCTTGCAGTCCAAAGTTTATCAAGTGTTTCACAAGCAGCTTTTTCCAAAAGGGATGATGATATTGGGTAACCACGAGAGTTTAACGGGTTTTTATAAAACGAAATTTAGTAAGAATGGCGCAGTGTATGCTAAAAGCAATGCGTTTCAATTTCAATATCAGTAGCTATGGCAGTCAGTTTTAGTATAAGTGAGTTAAGGGAGATTGCAGAGCGATTGAGCAGTGAGTTGGACATGCCGTTTCAGCATATGACACACTCGTTTTTAAAGCGAAGACTAAGTGCCTATTTCGATAGTTGTGCTATTCGCAAACCGGACCAACTGTTTGAACACCTGCAGGATGATCAGTCTCTGGATGCCTTTAAGCGATTTTTTACCGTAAATACCACTGAGTTATTTCGGGATGCAAGTTTTTGGCGGCAGCTGCGTAAAATTATGCGTGAAAAATATAGCAGTCAGGCTTTGCATATTTGGTTCCCCGAGGTGTCAACGGGCGAAGAGTTATACAGCTTACTTATTCTGATGGACGAGCTGGGTTTAATGGATTCGGCACAAATAACCGTTAACCACAGTTCGCAGGCAGCACTTGATACCCTCAAGGAGGGCTTGTTAAGTAACAAGAAAAATGATGTTAATGCTTATAATTATAAGCGTTTTGAAGGCGAGTATACCCTTGATAAGTATTTTGAAGAGCGAGATGGAGCACGTTATCTGAATAAGGCCTTGTTACGATCGGTAACTTTTGTGCAGGCTGGCCTTAACAACGTTCCTGCCGCCAAGTGTAATATCGTTATTTTGCGCAATAGTCTGATTTATTATACCCGTGATTATCATCTGCTGTTGCGCGATATTATTGATGGAGTGTTGACCAGAGGTGGTTATCTGTGTTTAGGCGTTAAGGAGCAATTACCAGCTCCTTTCGATACCCGTTTCGAATGCATTGACAGTAAAGAGAAAATATACAGTAAGTACAGTTTTTTAAAAGATTGATGATTAGACGTAAGTATAAAGCCGTAGTTATTGGAGGTTCGGCAGGGAGCTTCTCGGTGGTATCTAAGATGTTATCGCAGTTGAGAGAGGACTTTCCGCTACCCATAATTATTTGTTTGCACAGGCTTAAGCATATTCGGTCCGGGCTGGTGGAAAGCATCCGTTTAAAATCAAAGCTTGATGTGATTGAACCCGATGATAAGCAACAGATCGTGGCTGGTAAGGTGTATCTGGCACCGTCCAATTACCATCTTTTTGTGGAGTACGATGGCAGCTTTTCTTTGTCAACAGAAAAACCACTTAACCACAGCCGTCCATCTATCGATCACACCTTGTCCTCAGCGGCTTATGTGTATCGTAATAAACTGATTGGTATCGTGCTTACCGGCGCCAATAAAGACGGTGCTAAGGGTATGAAGGATATCGCTGATAAAAAAGGCATTACCATTATTCAGGATCCAAAAACCTGTGAAGTAGATACCATGCCCAAGAGCGTGGCAAGGTTGATAACACCCGATTATGTGTATTCGCCCGATGAAATTGTTAATTATCTAAACCATTTGGTAGGATAATAGTATAAGAGCACAGTTAAGCGCTCAAGGCATCATATTTTTGAGGAGTATTTGTTCTCGTTCTCAAAGGGTGTTACCGAAGGATAACATTAGCACCGAGACAAGGAACCGCGCTAGAACACGAAAAATTAACAACGATGAAGAAGAATAAACATATTTTCTCGCTGGCCGCACTATTCTTTGTATTTGCACTGGTTAAGTATGCTTTTATCAAGAATGAATTGCCAACAAGCTTCATAGTTTTTGAAGTCCTTTCGTTTATGGTCATTCTTTATGGCGTTTATTATTTGCTTCATTGTGTAGAAACCTGTTTGCAAGGTCATAAAGAAGCTGATTGTGAGCGGGAGTGTAGCAAGCGACAGGCTGATATAGAGCGTCTTAAAGTTAAGTTGGCGGCTTATGAGTCCAAGATTGATGATGAGCAAAAGGAAGGAGTAAATAAGGGGGAACTTAGTGCTCTTTTAACTGCCTGTTTGAGTAGTGATGCTGATAACCGTGAGGAGGCTTTATTGGGTCATATCACCGATCATTGCGAAGTAATGGCCGCCATTGCCTACCGGGGCAACCTTGATGAGGGATTCAGTCCTGTGGCTCAATTTGGTGTTGATGAGGATTATACCCTTCCACCCTTAAACCTCGATGACGGCTTGCATGCCCAAGCAGTAAAGGACAGGCAGGCAATGGAGTTGGGTGATATACCTGCTGATTATATTGAGGTAGGATCTGCTACGGGGCAGTCAAAACCGGTTTTTATTTATATTTTGCCTTTTGTAGGTGATGATAACAAAGGCTTTGTGTTAGAGGTGGCAACCTTTAAAAAGCAAGAGCTGGCCACACTATGGCAGCAATTAGTAAGCGCTTAAGTAGTATCCAGAAAAGTTGATTATGGCGAAGTTTTCAAAAAAGATAAAACAATTATTTTCCTTGTCGGTGCTTAGCGAGCGCGACTGGTACCTTTTGGCCCTGGGCCTTCTTTTTACCCTCTTGCTCGTTTGGTCAGGCTTCCTGTCCTTCGATGGAAGGCATTTTTCTTTTCAAAATATTGTGCTGATACACCGCTCGCTGCTAGTGTGGAGCATCGACTTGCTGGTGATCTCTATTCCCATTGCCATTTTGGCCATTGTTAATTATAACCTTGAGCAGAAGAGAAAACTAAGTCAACAAATTAACAGTCTGCAAGATCAGCTGAGTCGCAATGTGGAGCTGGCCGAGCAGATTGGTCGTGGCGACCTCGATGACCTGGAACAGGTGGATGGTCATTTGTCCGAGGCATTGTTTAACCTGGGGGTTAACCTGCGTAATAACAAAACCAAGGAAGAGTCTTATAACTGGATTTCCAAGGGTAAAGAGAAGATATCAGATATCCTGCGTTCGCATAATAAAGTAAATGTGCTGGCCGATGATGTTATTCGCGGTATTATTGAGTACTCGGGTGGTGTGCAAGGATCTTTATACCTGTTAAAGGGCAAGGAGTTGGTTAATATTGCCACCTATGCCTATAATCGTAAACGATTTGAAAAACAGGTAGTGCCTATTGGTAAAGGGCTGTTGGGCGATGTTGCTTACGAGAAAGAGATGATTTACCGTACCGAGATACCGGACGATTATTTTCATATTACATCGGGTCTGATGGGTGATCGTAAGCCCAAAAGTCTGGTTATTGTTCCCCTGATGCAGGAGGAGGAATTGCAGGGAGTGTTCGAGATTGGTTATTTGCAGGAGCGCCTACCCAAACACGTATTAAAATTTGCCGAGGAGCTGAGTAGTATTATCGGGCGTACCTTCTATAACCTGAAGATTAACGAGCGTACTGAGACGCTTTTAAAGGAGTCGCAGGATATGACGGTGACCCTGCGTGAGAATGAACGTCAGCTGCAAATGAATGCGGCTGAGATGCTGGAGGCGCAGGAAGAGTTGGAGAAATCCAACAAGCTGCTGGAAGGGCATATTCAAGAGGTGGAGCATGCTCAGAAACGCTTGCAGGCGCTGCTGACCAATGCCTCCGAGTTTATCTCCATATATAACGAGAAGCAGGAGCTTGTGTTTGAGAGTCCCTCAGTAAAGCATATTTTGGGCTATGATGAAGAGGATGAAGTATCGGGTATGGATACCGAGCTGATGACGCCTCGTGGATACCGCACCATTAATGATTTGTTTCAGTACCTGCTGATGACACCCGGTGGTGAACGAACTGCACAATATACTTATTTGAAGAAGAGTGGGGAGAAGCTTTTCCTTGAAACCACGGGTAAGAACCTGTTACACGATCCTGCTATTAAGGGGCTTATCTTTAATACGCAGGATATCACCGAGCGTATCAGAGCCGAGAAAGAGGAGCGTATGAAAAGTCGTATGCAATCCCTTTCGGAGAACTCACCTGATATGATTATTCGTATCAATACTACGGGTAAGTTGGTGTATGTCAATCCTAAAGCAGCGCATTTTGTGGGTGCCACAGCCAATGACTTAGTGAAGAAAAGGGTGGCTGAACTAGCTATTGATGAGCGTTTTAAAGAGTATATGCTGGCCTCGTTAAAGCAGATACGTGCTGAGGAGAAGCAGATCATATCCGAGATTGAAGTGGAGGCCGTCGAGCAAACCCTTATCATGGAGATAAAGGCAATCCCTGAACTCAATGAAGACAAAGAGCTGGAGTCTATATTGTTTGTGGCTCACGATATGACGGACTTCAAGAAGATAGAGCAGGAGATCAAGGAAAAGAACAAGAAAATATCAGACAGTATCAACTACGCACAGCGTATTCAAACGGCTATTTTACCGGATACTAAAGTGTTACAGCAGTTCTTCCCGCGTTCATTTATCTTCTATCGTCCTAAGGATGTGGTCAGCGGTGACTTCCCATGGATGTTTAAAAAGGATAATCACTTTTATGTGGCCGCCGTTGACTGTACCGGCCACGGTGTGCCTGGAGCACTGTTGTCCTTTATTGGTTATTTCTTGATGAATAACATTGTAAATGCCAATGATAGCGTTACAGCGGCCGAGTTGTTAGATCAGCTTCATCTTGATGTGCGCCGCACACTTCGTCAGGATCAGGAAGGCTCAAACGGACGCGATGGTATGGATCTGGCCTTGGTTAAGATTGATTTGGAATCCAATGAGTTGCAGTTTGCAGGAGCCCATAACTCGCTGTATTATCTTAGCGAGGGAGAGCTGAGTGTGTATAAAGGATCGCGCAAGGGTATTGGAGGTAAGCCTTTGGCTCGTAAGGTGGAGAAAGACTTTGAAAACAATGTGATTGAATATAAGAAGGGAGATCAGTTCTTTATCTTCTCCGATGGTCTGCCTGACCAGGTTGGAGGCCCTCGCGGTCGTAAATATCAAGCGAAGAGAATCCGCGAAGCACTTGAGTCAGAGCCTAACCAGACCATGGCTCACTTTGAGCGTCATTTCTCCAATGATTTTTACGATTGGATGGGTGAGCTAAAGCAGGTGGATGATGTTCTGCTCATTGGCATTGAGCTGTAAAAAACTGAGCCCAGTGTTTCGCACTGAGCTCATTTTATAAGAAGTTTCAAGGAACGGTTGCCTATCACATGGCATGTATAAAGAGCCGTTCCTTAAATGATGACAAGGGCTATATCAACTCTTGAGCTAATGCCTTCAGGTCCAGACCCGAGAAATTACCCGAGGTCATAATCAGTAGGTTAGTGTTGGTATAGTCCTGCTGCTTAAGCCAGTCAAGCAATGCAGCCGATTCAGTCAGCACCATAAGTCCCTCACAGTCAAATGCAGTACGAACTTCTTCGGTACTAATTGAGGGCAATCTTTTATGTGTGAGCACATCGGGGTTATAAAATACTACCGCCTGATCTGCCGCATTCATGGTATGCCGGTACTGCGGCAGAAAATCCTTATTTAAACTACTAAAGGTGTGCAGTTCCATTACGGCAATAAGATTATGTCCTTCAAACTGCTTCTTCACCGCCTTCGTGGTTGCTTGTAGCTTACTGGGCGAATGGGCAAAGTCGAGATAAATGTGTGATTCCTTATTTTCATTCAGCAGCTGCAGGCGCTTGGCGGCTCCTTTAAACGACTGCATGGCACATAAAAAGTCCTTACTGTTGATGCCCATAGCTTCGCAAATCATGCGGGCTCCGTTCATATTCTCGAGGTTGTGATCGCCAAACACCTGCATGGGGTAGGCTTGTCCCTCCCACAATACACTGGTTTTTCCCGCTATGGTCTCCCTCTCAAGTGCTCCGTATGGATGTACTTCAAGACGTTGTTTTTGCGTGTTGGCTATAGCTTTTAGCACCTCGTCATCGGCATAATAAATGAGTGTGCCCTGCTTTTCTATGCTATCGGCAAAACGCGTAAACTGACTAACGTAGTTGTCCCAGGTGGGAAATACATTCATATGGTCCCAGGCCACGCCGGTCAGCATGGCAATGTGGGGCTTGTACCAGTGAAATTTGGGTGTTAGGTCGATGGGTGAAGAAAGGTATTCATCTCCTTCAAAGATGGCAACAGGGGCTGCCTCTGTTAGCTTTACCATGGTGTCGAAACCCTCAAGTTGAGCACCCACCATGTAATCAAAGTCCTTACCCAGGGTTTTCAGCACGTGCATTACCATGGCCGTGGTGCTTGTTTTACCATGACTGCCGCCAATCACAATGCGTTGCTTGTCCTTGGTCTGCTCATATAAATATTCGGGGTAAGAGTAAATTTTAAGCCCTAACTCTTGTGCGCGTAGCAACTCCGGATTATCCTTACGGGCGTGCATTCCCAGAATAACAGCATCAAGCTGTTCGTTAATGGCGTCCTCGTGCCAACCCATCTGTCGGGGTAATAGTCCGTATTCCTGCAGGCGCGATTTGGAGGGTTCAAATACTTCATCGTCTGAGCCTGTTACCTCAAATCCTTTTTTATGCAAGGCAATGGCCAGGTTATGCATGGCACTACCACCAATGGCTATAAAGTGAATCTTCATGGTTTCGTTGAGTTACTTTTTTCGTCTTGTAAACTCTAAAGATAAAGCACCAAAGGCATAGACCAAGCATTAGGGCACAGATATTTTTAAGGAAACAAAAAAGCCACTCACAAGAAAACTCTTGTAAGTGGCTTATTCTGAGGGTGGGCCCACCTGGGCTTGAACCAGGGACCCCCTGATTATGAGATTTAAAAAATACAATTTATATTAAATTGGTTTGATTTGATATGTACTGTGTATCTGCATTTTACATTATCTTTGTATTCAAACGATTTCAAATGAAATCAACCAACTAAGTGCAAATTATGTGCAAATTTTTTGAGCCTTATGAATACAAGTATTGTCATCACCCTGGATACACGAAGAGAGAAAAAAGATGGTACTTATCCAATCATCTTTCGGCTATGCCACTACCAAAAAACATTACCCATCTCAACAGGCTATAGCGTGCCTGAACATTTTTGGGACGAAAGAAACAGGCGCATAAAGTCAAATTATAAGGGGATTGCTAATATTCTACGTGCAAATAATTTCCTGGAGAAAGAGCGAGCACGCTACATTGACCAAATTACCATACTAAAAGATAAAAAGGAAATAGCTTACCTTTCAATACAGGAACTTAAACAAAAACTTGTTCCCAAGAAAAACTATGAAACCTTTTTCACGTACTCACAAGAGCTGATTGATAAGCTAATTGAGCAGAAAAGAATCGGAACTGCACGCAGTTATAAAACAGCCGTCAACTCCGTTAAGAAATTTAGGAACCAGAAAGACTTCAGGTTTAACGAGCTCAACTACCGCTTCGTGCTTGATTATGAAGCCTACTTTATAAAGAATGGCTACACCGTTAATGGCTTCGCATCATTTATGCGTACCGTTAGAGCCATTTACAATAAAGCCATTAAAGAAGGTATAGCTGAAAAAGAGGGCTATCCGTTTGACCGTTATACCATTAAAATGGAACCGACAAAGAAAAGAGCCATTAGTTTAGAATCCATTCAAAAGATAGCTAATCTTAAATACAAGCCTGGCTCCGCCTTATTTAAATCCCGCAACTATTTTATGATGAGCTTCTACCTGATGGGAGCATCATTTACCGACTTGGCTCACCTACAAATTAAGAACATTGTTGACGGACGCATTCAATACAAACGGCAAAAAACAGGAAAATACTACGACATAAAGATTTCTCCTCAACTTCAAAAGATTCTTGATTATTACATTAAAGATAAGTCTAAGGAAGACTATATCTTACCGGTTATCCGAAGTGAAGAGCCTTCTACACAATACAAGCACATACTTCGAGCCAGAAAGAAATACAATAAACGTTTGCGCCTTATTGCTGAAGATGCCGGGATTGAAACTAAGCTAACTTCTTACGTGGCTCGGCATACATTCGCATCACTTGCCAATAACATGGCCATTCCTGTCACCGCAATTAGTGAAATGCTGGGACATCAAAAACTAAGTACAACACAAATCTACCTAGCTAGTTTAAACAAGAAGATTATTGACAACTATAATGATGAGGTTATTTCATTGATATGATGATAGATTACATTAACTGAATTTAGCTATATTTTCATAAAGTATAATATTGGCGTGGTGTCTATAAAACGGCCAAAGGATAACATACGTGCATGTCTGATCCTTCCAATAGAATTCTTTTTCAGTTCAGAAATCATATATTTACAATTCGCGAATCGCGAATTAAATTTAAGTTTATGAAAAAGCATAATGGAATGCGGCCGCAAGATATTGTGGTTTTATTAAAAATATCGACTATCGGAAATGATGAATGGCTAAATAAAGATTTAGCGTATTCGCTAAATATTAGTGCATCAGAAATCTCAGAAGCATTAAACCGTTGCAAAGTTGCCCGACTCATTGATTCTAAGAAGAGAAAAGTACATAAGAAGTCCTTCCTAGAATTTCTGATCTATGGATTAAAATATGTGTTTCCCACAGAACCTGGTGCGATTGTTAGAGGTATTCCAACAGCACATTCGGCTTCTCCAATCAAAGAGCATATTAATGCTGGAGGTGATGATTACGTTTGGCCCTATGCTAATGGCAAACTTCGAGGTCAGGAAATTGAACCACTGTATAAACATCTTCCAGATGTGGTAAAATGTGACCAACAGCTATATGAGTTATTAGTCATCATTGACACAATTCGGGTTGGAAGAGCACGAGAAGTTAGTATTGGAATTAAGGAACTGAAGAAAAGGATACAATAAATTTCCAATCCAGATAAATCAGGATTGAAAGAAAGTTTAAAGGATTGTGAAGGATATCATTGGACACAATTATACCCAACACTAATTACCCGTCCAAAAGTCCAGTTTTTTAACTAGTAAACTGGACATTTTGTGTATATTTGCAATAAGACATAAGCTATGAAAACCACTGAATACATTACAAATACAATAAACAGGCTGCCCAAAGGATACATATTCACCTATGCAGACTTTATAACCGAGGTAAATAAGAGAGAAGCTATTATTAAAGCCCTCAATAGAATGGTGGTATCTGGAAAGATAGCAAAACTGTCAAAGGGCAAATATTATAAGCCGGAAACAACTCCCTTTGGCAACTTAGAGCCTCCCCAATATCAAATAGTTAAAGATCTCTTAGAAGAAAATGGGAAGGTAGTAGGTTATTTAACTGGATATAGTATTTATAATCAATTAGGTTTAACAACTCAGGTTGGCAATGTTATTCAAATAGGAAAAAACACAATTCGTCCTGGCTTTAAACGTGAGAGATATTCAATAACATTTATTCGCCAGAATAATACGATTACCAAGGATAATATACCACTATTGCAGATATTAGATTCGATTCGTTACATAAAGAAAATCCCTGATACAACAATAGAGGCTTCTGTGAAGCGTATACTTTCCATTATTAGAGGACTTACTGATAATGATAAATCAACAATAGTCAGGTTGGCTCTGAAATACCCTCCATCAGCTAGGGCTTTATTGGGTGCTATATTGGAAACTACTGACTATGATAATTTAGAGCAATTGTACAGGTCTCTTAATCCTATTACTAAATATAAACTTGGTGGATTGAATAACATTCTTCCTGCCACTGAAAAATGGAATATCGTATGAAGCTTCATGAAAATAAAAAGTTATTCAGGCAAGCAATTGAATTTACGGCTCAACAAAAGGAAATATTACCAATCTATGTAGAAAAAGACTACTGGGTTACCTATGTTTTGGATACGATATTTAAAGATGGCATTGGAAAAGATACTGTATTCAAAGGAGGAACTGCTTTATCTAAATGCTATGCCTCAATTGAGCGATTCTCTGAGGATATTGATTTGGTAGTACTCAAAAGAGGTGATGAAACTGGTAATCAGCTTTCCAATAAAATAAAGAAGATAGGTAACGTTGTCAGTAAGGTACTGCCAGAAGTACAGGTGAATGGACTTACCCATAAGATGGGAATGACCCGTAAAACAGCACATGCCTATAGCAAAGAATTCGATGGCGAATACGGTCAGGTAAGGGATACAATTGTACTTGAAGCAACATGGTTAGGGAATTCTGACCCTCACACAGAAAAAGAAATTATTTCCATGGTTGGTCAAATGATGTTAGACACTAATCAGGAACAAATAGCTAAAGACATTGGTCTTCTACCATTTAAGGTCAATGTGATGGAACCCCAAAGAACTATTTGTGAAAAGATAATGAGCCTTGTAAGGTTTTCTTACAGTGAGAACCCGAGTACGGACCTGAAAAATAAAATCAGACACACTTACGATTTACACCAGTTATTAAAACAAAAAGAGTATACCGATTTTCTGATTTCACCAGAATTTGATAAAATGCTCTTGAGAGTTGCTAATGATGATGTGGTAAGCTTTAAAAACAACAATGCATGGTTGACCAATCACCCGAAAAATGCACTGATGTTTGACAAGCTTGACGAAACTTGGGAAGAACTGAAAATTTCCTATAACGGAGACTTTAAAAAGTTGGTTTATGGGGAATTGCCAAATGATAGTGATGTATTGAATACTTTGAAACAGATTAAAACTCGTTTGGCCAAAGTGGCTTGGAATCTTAAGATAGAATAGACGCTATATCTGAAAATGGTGCAGTTTAACCAATAAGGTAAGGTGTAAGGATGACTTGGTTACGCTGAAACAGCCACTCTCTTTACCAAACGATTAGAACCCAAATCGTTTCCGATGATCTTTCAACCGAAATAAATCAAGATAATAACCTGATGGGTCTACAAAAATATCAAAGTAGATGTAATGCCAACAGATTCGAGTGTTCTTGGATTTAGTAACCGCTGGTATGAAGAAGGTATCGAAAAAAGAATAACAAAAACGCTTGATGACGGAACTGAGATTTATGTGTTCTCTCCTGAATATTATATAGCGGCCAAATTCGAAGCTCATAAGAACCAGTCATGATTTTGAAGACATTATCTACGTACTTGATAACTGTAGCGCTATTCTTGAACAAATAAAGTCAGCAAGCACAGATGTAAAGCAATATCTCAAGGAACAGTGTATGACATTAATTCAGGATGATGGTTTAACAGAAGGTATTGAATGTGCCTTACCTTACTCTGCAGGAGAGGATAGGGCTGATTACATAATCGGTCTGATTGAAGATATAGCCCAAATATAAAATACCCAGAATATTGATAACCGTCTTAATACCTCAAATAATTAAATGTGCTCCTTGGTTCGAATACACATCTCAGATGCTTTAGTTGGCTATCTCAATGAAAATACTGAAAGCAATCAATATCGGCGTGTGTCTTATTCTCCTCAGAAGTAAAATCACCATAGGTAAACACATGACCCACAGATAGAATACTGACTGTAATCAACACATTATCTACTTCTTAACAACATGAACATTGTCGAAAAACATTAAGTATTTGTCCAGTTTTTTATTATAAATACTGGACTTTTATGGAGCAAATGAGTATCGTAATAAGACTGAATTGCCATTTTTTCATTTTTCAATAAGGGACTTTTTACAATTCTCACCTCATCATTTTAACTGATTGAATGTTTGTGAATTGCTCTCAAATTGTAACTTTAGTGCAGTCTTTGACAAGGAGGTATATTGAAGTTGTCTAAGAAGAATTAGGCAAAACGCAATGATGTTTAGAGCTTTCCAATACATTTTCTGGGTTTCAAAACGCACAAGTATTGCCTTGAAAGCATCTAACCATGCATTGATTCTTTCAACAACAAAACGTTCTTTATAAAGCGCTTCATCCAAGAATGAAACACCATTCTTGCCAATACATTTATTGTTGTCAATATTGTCAAAGATATCGTGTTTGAAAAGACAATTTCTAAATGGTACTGTATCGAAACCAGCATCAGCATTGAG
>NZ_JBNGOZ010000027.1:0-54254 GCF_050589825.1 Carboxylicivirga longa
GAAGTGGGAGAGTAGGTCGCCGCCTTTTTTTAGAGAAACCTCTTATTCAGAAATGAGTAAGAGGTTTTTTGCGTTTAATATGTTTTGCATTCACGTGCGAGGGGTGCGTTAGAAACTGGGTTTTTCCATAATGTGTAGGAGGTGGATAAATGTGTTTAGTCGGTAATGATTTGTTCGCTTTTATAGTCAATGTGTGCTTAAGTGCTTAAAGCTTCGTATTTTGGCACCAAAATATACTACGATTATGAAAATACGAATAGGATTTATTGTTATGGGTGTCGCAATGGCACTAGGGTTGTCTGCGTGCTGCACAGCGCACACTAGCTCTCCAAAAGTCATGGATCCGCTTGACTATGTCAATCCCTTGATGGGTACGGACTCGGAATTTGCCCTGTCTAATGGTAATACCTACCCGGCTATTGCAACGCCCTGGGGGATGAATTTCTGGACGCCGCAAACCAATAAAATGGGCGATGGATGGGGTTATCAGTACGATGCCCATAAAATAAGGGGGATTAAGCAAACGCATCAGCCCAGTCCCTGGATTAATGACTATGCTGCTTTTAGTCTGATGGCTTTGACTGGTGAACTTAAGTTCAAAGAAGAGGAAAGGCAGAGTTGGTTTTCTCACAAGGCAGAAACTGTTAAGCCACATTATTATCAGGTTTATTTAGCTGATTATGACGTTAATGTAGAGGTAAGCCCTACTGAGCGCGCTGCACAGTTTCGTTTTACATTTCCTGAGAATGATGAAAGCTATGTGCTTGTGGATGGATTCCATCAGGGATCTTACGTAAAAGTATTTCCTGATGAGCAGAAAGTCATAGGGTATTGTCGAAATAATTCCGGAGGTGTACCCGATAACTTCCACAATTATTTTGTGATTGAATTTGATAAGCCCTTTGAGGCTGTTCAGACATGGAATAAAGAGACGCTAACAGATGCCAATGAGGCAGAGGGTTATCATGTGGGTGCTGTGCTTCGTTTTAAAACATCTAAAGGAGAGCAAGTACATGCTAAGGTAGCTTCATCATTCATAAGCCCTGATCAGGCACAACTTAATCTGAATCGTGAAATTGGAGATGACGATTTTGAAACAACGCGCGATAAAGCTTATACTGCATGGCGAACGGAGTTAGATAAAATTCGCGTGGAAGGTGGAACCATCGATCAGCAGCGTATATTTTACTCCACCTTGTATCGTGTACTGCTTTTCCCACGGAAGTTTTATGAATTCGATAGCGATAACAAAGTCGTGCATTACAGTCCGTATAATGGCGAGGTATTACCAGGATATATGTTCACAGATAACGGATTTTGGGACACTTTTAGAGCTGTTTTTCCTTTCTTTACCGTAATGTATCCCGAGCTCAATAACCATATTATGGAAGGGCTGGTTAACACGTATAAGGAAAGTGGTTGGTTGCCTGAATGGGCCAGCCCGGGGCATAGGGGCTGTATGATTGGCTCTAACTCGGCGGTAAATATTGCAGATGCCTACTTAAAAGGAATGCGTGATTATGATATTGAGACCTTGTACAAAGCCATCCTTAAAAATACCGAGGGGTATATGGAGGAGGTTACTTCTGTAGGGCGTTACGGTGCAAGCTACTACAATGAGTTGGGTTATGTTCCTTATGACGTGGGTATTCATGAAAATGCTGCACGTACCCTTGAATATGCTTTTGCCGATTATAATATTTATAAGTTGGCTAAAGCACTGGGTAAACCCCAGAAGGAAATTGATTTATTTGCTAAACGCGCACAAAACTACAGAAATTTGTTTTGCCCTGATAATAAGTTGATGCGCGGTAAAAATGCCGATGGCAGTTTTCAGGAGCCTTTCAGTGAGTTTAAGTGGGGTGGTGCCTTTACCGAAGGCAATAGCTGGCATTATACCTGGTCGGTTTTTCATGATATTGAAGGGCTGAAACAACTCATGGGTGGTAACGATGGTTTTATTCAACAGTTGGATAAAGTGTTTGAATTGCCACCAGTGTTTGATGATTCATACTATGGCTTTCCAATTCACGAGATACGGGAGATGCAGATTATGAATATGGGACAATATGCCCATGGTAATCAGCCAATACAGCACATGACCTATTTATATAACTATGCAGGGCAGCCATGGAAAACGCAGTATCGTGTGCGTCAGGTAATGGATAAGCTTTATACCCCGCATCCTGATGGTTATTGCGGTGATGAAGATAATGGTCAGACATCAGCCTGGTACGTATTTAGTGCCATGGGCTTTTATCCGGTATGCCCGGGACAGGATATGTATGTATTCGGAAGTCCTGTATTTGATAAGGTAACACTTAGCCTGCCCAATGGTAAGGAGCTGGTAATTAACAGTAATAATAATGGCAAAGAAAATGTGTATGTTCAGAGCCTTAAGGTAAATAATACCTCTTGGGATAAAAACTACATTGGCCATCATGAATTGCTAGAAGGTGGAACGTGGACCTTTGAAATGGGTTCTCAGCCGAATAAAAAAAGAGGCGTATCACCAAGCAGTTATCCGCCATCCATGAGTACGGAAGAGTAAAATATAAATGGGGTTGATCGTCTGATCAGCCCCATTTCATATTATAATTTAATTACCAATTCATCTAACGACTTGCGCACTTTGGGCAGGTGTTGATATTTATCATCCACTGAGCGAAAACCAACAGCTGCTAATACTACTGAGCGTAATCCTTTCGAAGGTAGATCCAGCAGCTCATCAAAGGCTTGTTTATCGAAGCCTTCCATGGGGCAGGTATCAATGCCTTCGCTGGCACAGGCCACCATCAGTTGTCCCAAAGCAATATAGGCTTGCTTGGCCGCCCATAAGCCGGCTTCCTCAGGACTCATGCGCTTGATGCTTCCTTTCATCATCGCTTCATATTCACCCAGAGCTTCCACAGGCACCTGACGTACCTTTGCAATCCGATCAATAAATCGATCTACCTCTTCGACCGATAGATTGGTATTAACAGTAAAAAGTATCAAGTGCGAGGCATCCGTAATTTGTGGTTGTTCCCAGGCTGCTTTTTTTAGTTTTTGTCGAAGTTCATCACTCTCAATCACGACCAGAGAAAAGGGTTGAAGACCATAAGATGATGGAGCTAAATTGGTGGCTTCCAGAATGAAGTTAAGCTGTTCTTCCGATAATTTTTTATTGGTATCGAAGTGCTTGGTGGCATAGCGCCAGTTGAGTGTATCAATTATATTCATTTGCATCAATGTGTTTCGTTTTAACAATCATTCAAGCGTATTGATGTTATTAGTTCAATTGCTCAAATGCATTTCTTATATGAAGAAACACCAAAAGCCTACTTTTGTTTCTGATGACTATTAATGCGTTTTTATGAATTAATACATGCAGGTATTTAAGTATCCAGATGCAGCGCTGTGCCTGTTTTAATTTCACGCATTACAAAATAGCTTTGCACATTGCCCACATGATCTACCACTGCTAGTTTATTGTAGATAAAGTTGTGGTAAGTTTCCATGTTTTTGGTGATGACTTTTAGTGTATAGTCGAACATGCCGGCTATATGATGGCATTCTATTACCTCGGGCAACTTTGCAATGGCTGCTTCAAATTGCCCGATCACTTCGTGGGAATGCTGTTTGAGTGAAACGTGGCAGAAGGCAATCAACTCCTTGCCAATTTTTTCACGGTTAATAATGGCAACGTACTTTTCTATTACACCGGTTCGCTCCAGTCGTTTGATACGCTCAAATACGGGTGTGGTTGATAAATTTAAGTGATGTGCCAGTTGCTTGGTTGTCATCTTTGCATTTTGCTGCAATAGTCCTAGTAGCTTCTTGTCGGTGGCGTCCAGGTTGATGGGAGAATATTTTTCTGATTGTGACATATTTAGCTGAATGTAAAGTAATAAAAAACTATTATTATATCTGTATGTGGAATATACGACTAATATACGTTTTGTATGTGGTTAAATAAACTGCTTTCTGCTAAATTTGTTAAAAAATATTTCGATGATGAAGAAGCAGATGAAACCACAAAGCCTGATGATGTCGCATGGTTACGATGCGCACGCTCATCAGGGGGCCGTCAAGAGCCCAATTTATCAGACTTCTACTTACTGTTTTAACTCGGCAGAAGAGGGTAAAGCATTCTTTGAGCTGGCCTATGGCTTACGCGATAAAGAGGAAGGTGAGGAAATGGGCATGATTTATTCTCGTCTTGATCATCCAAATATGAATATTCTAGAGAAGCGCCTTGCGCTGTGGGACAATACCGAAGCAGGAGCCTTCTTCTCCAGTGGTATGGCAGCCATCTCTACCACTGTGTTTACCTTTGTTAAGCCCGGTGATTTGCTGTTGTATTCCGGGCCTGTGTATGGGGGTACCGATCATTTTTTCAACCATGTATTGCCAGCATTTAATATTGATGTGATCAGCTTTGTGAAGGGCGAAGAAGAAGATGTGATCATCGAGCGTGTTGAAAGGTCCTATCCGGGACGTAAGCCTGCCATGGTTTATGTGGAGACACCGGGCAACCCTACCAACTCAATTATTGATATTGAAATGGTATCGCGTGTGGCAAAGTACTTCAGCAATGCAGACAAAAAATGCCTTTTCGCAGTGGATAACACCTTTCTTGGGCCTGTTTTTCAACATCCCTTGCAATTTGGTGCTGACATTGTTATTTATTCCGCCACTAAGTTTATTGGTGGTCATAGTGATGTAATAGCGGGTGCCGTTACTGGACCGGCAGCCTATATTAGCCCAATTAAAGGAATGCGTACTTTCTTTGGAAGTCAGCTAGATCCCAATTCATGCTGGCTGCTACAGCGCAGTTTGGAGACCATTAAGGTACGCATGGAAGAGCAGAGCCGCAGTGCAGCTATTATAGCAGATTATCTGAAGAATCACCCCATGGTGGCAAAAATGCATTACCTGGGTATGCTGGATGATGAACCTGGCTTAAAAGCGATTTTTGGTCGTCAGTGTTTGTCTGCCGGCTCCATGATTGCTTTTGATATTGTGGGGGGCGAAAAAGAAGCATTCTTGTTTTTAAATAACTTAAAATTATTTAAATTAGCTGTTAGTCTGGGTTCTACAGAGAGCCTGGCGCAGCATCCGGCAACGATGACACACGTGGATGTGTCGCCCGAAGATCGGCTGAAACTCGGTATTTCACCGTCTTTGATTAGATTAAGTATAGGGCTAGAAGATCCGCAGGATCTGATAGAACAGATAGCAAACGCTTTCGAAGTGGTTAAGAAAGCGAGTAATTCAACCATTTGCTAACAAGTGGTTTGAATTTGGTTTTTATGGTTAATGTTTTGCTAAGCCGTCCTGTGGTGGGACGGCTTTTTTTGAACACCTAAAAGATATAAAGCTCTTTAACTGTGCTATTATTAATATTCAAATTCGTTAGCGTTAAATGTTATTTTATGCCAAAATTATTAGTGTTCGAGCAATTATGCTTCTATTTGATTTATTAATTATCTACATTCGTTATGGTTTAACCTAAACAGCCGCTTCCCTTGCTTATATTCTTTCTAAACAGATGAAGGAGAAAAGGTAAAAAAAACTATATTTGATTTTCTAAAATATTGTGAATGTGTAATCTCTTAGCTTTTTGTCCGTGAGATATGCAGTGTAGACTTGTAAAATGGCTGCCTTTTAAGCTTTATTAAGAGACTTGCTTTTGTTGCATAGTAACACAAATACGCCTTTTCGCGTAACAATTCAACACAATGGTGCACTTATTTGTCTATTGTGTATTATTATTCTGTAATGGGGAGTCAGCTAAAATAATTTTAGCTGGCTTTAAAATATAAATTATGAACGATATCAATAAAAAGAGGACAGGAAGCCTTATTTCCATCCAGGATTCGTTGGTGAAGGCCCGTTTCTTCGATGATGTGGTAATGGGGGAAACTGCCGAGATTGCTGTTGATGGGAAGTTTCTTCAGGCAGAAGTTTTGCAGATACAACCTGATCCGAAGAATGCCGAGGCCGGTATTGTGGAAATGCAGGTTTTTGAAGATCTGACCGGTGCTAAAATTGGTGATGAAGTGGTGTTTAAAGGCACACCATTATCGGTGTTGCTCGGACCTGGTTTGTTAACCAGTGTTTGGGACGGACTTCAAAATCCCTTGTATAAACTAAGCGAAGAAGATGCTTATCTGAAACCCGGTATGCAGGCGCCATCTTTGGATGAGGAGGCCTTATGGGACTTTACACCTAGCGTTAAGGTGGGCGATGCGCTGACTGGCGGTGATGTGATTGGATCGGTACCTGAGGGTAAGGTTGATCACAAAATTTTGGTGCCCTTTAGCTTTGGTCCTTGCAAGGTAGAAAGCATTATTGAGAAAAGTACAGTGAACATCACACAGCAGGTGGCAGTGGTGATTGACGAGTTGGGTAATAAGCATGAACTTAAGTTGGCCTTCCGTCAACCGGTAAAATCACCGATTCCGTTTAAAGAACGTGCCATACCCACAAAACCTATTTCTACGGGTACACGTGTAATTGACCTGTTGGCGCCGGTAGGATACGGTGGTACCGTGGGTAACCCCGGACCTTTTGGTGCAGGTAAAACAGTATTGCAGCACTCGCTGTGTAAATATGCCGTGGCCGATATTATTATTATGGCTGCCTGTGGTGAGCGTGCTGGCGAGGCGGTAGAGGTATTTAAAGAATTTGCCGAGCTGGAAGACCCCACAACGGGTGAGTCACTCATGAACCGCATGTGTATTTTCGGTAATACCAGTTCTATGCCGGTAGCAGCGCGTGAAGCATCTGTATTTATTGCCTTAACAGTAGGTGAATATTATCGCTATCAGGGTAAAAAAGTAGTGATGCTGGCCGATTCAACATCACGTTGGGCACAGGCCTTACGCGAGCGTAGCGGTCGTCAGGGAGATATTCCCGGACCGGAAGCTTTTCCAATGGATATACCCGATCAGATCAAAGGGATGTACCAACGTGCCGGTGATGATTTAGGAACTGGAGGGTCATTAACCTTTATTGGAACTGTATCGCCAGCAGGTGGTAACTTCCAGGAGCCGGTAACTCAGGCTACGATGGATGCCACGGGGGGTTTCTGGGGCTTGTCACAGGATCGTGCCGATGCGAAAAAATATCCGGCCATCGATCCTTTGGTATATACTACTTCTGTGTATGATGGTTTTGTGTCGTGGAAAGATCGTCAGAAGATGATTCAGACACTTAATGATGCCAACGATATTGATCAAACGATTAGTACTATCGGACTAAAGAAAGTACCGGTAGCTAATTATGTGCAGTTTCAGAAAGGGCTGACCATTGATTTCTGTGTGATGCAGCAGGACGCCTTCGATAAGGTGGATGCCTGTACACGTCCAGAGCGTTTGGCCGTCATCAATCAAGCCGTTCAGAACCTGATCGACAGCGATATTGCTTTTGAGGCCAATGATATGGATGATGAGCAACTGAAAGAGATGATTAAACACAAGTTTGATGAATTGCGTCAGTGGTGGAAAGATTGGAACTATGCGGCTAAAACCGACGAAGAATTAGCCAAGCTACCCAATGCAGTTGATAAATTTATTTTACAGGAGGAATACGCCGTATGATCAGGAAAGAAATAAATAAAATAAGCGAAGTAGGTAAGGCCCTCATCTCTGTAGAAGGCAATCCGGGCGTTGCACTTAATCATGTGGTGGAGCTACTGGAGGCCGACTCAGGACAGAGCCTGTCCTTTGCCAAAGCCATTAATATTACCGAAGACTCAACACGTTTTCAGGTGTTTAACGGTACTACCGGATTAAGTACACGTACTAAAATACGGATGCATGAGCTACCACTCACAGCGGGTTTTTCCAATAAGATGCTGGGTCGTAGCTTCGATGGATCGGGCGAAGTGGCCGATGGTGGCCCTGAAGTCATTTTTGAAAAACAATTGTCAACACGTTTAGACACGCTTAATCCTACCGTGCGTAACGTACCTAAGCAGGCGTTGTGGACCGGTATTCCTATGATTGATGTGTTTAATACCCTGGTGAAATCGCAGAAAATTCCAATTTTTGCTGGTCCTACTGAACCCTACAACCGCTTGTTGTCTCAGATTGCTCAGGGTGCCCAGGCTGATGTGATTATCTTTGCCGGTATAGGTCTTAAGTTTGACGAGTATCAGTATTTTAAAGAGCAATTATCGCAGTCGGGTAACATCGATAAAACCATTATGTTTACGCACCTGGCCGGTGACTCACAGATTAAGGGACTGATGCTGCCGGATGTGGCACTGAGTGTGGCCCGTGAGTTTGGCGATCAGGGAAAAGATGTGTTGGTACTGCTTACCGATATGACAAACTGGTCGAACATCCTGCGTAATGTGGCCAACTATCAGGATATGATTCCTTCGCTGCAAGGTTATCCGGGTTCTTTGTACTCCGAGTTGGCGAAGCGTTACGAGGTGGCTGCCGATATTGAAGGGGCAGGCTCTATCACCATTATTGGTGCTACCACGCTGGAGTCATTGGAAGATCCAGTGCCCGATAACACCGGTTATATTACCGAAGGTCAGTTTTTCCTCGAAAATGGTAAGCTGAAATTGGCTCGTTCACTATCACGCTTGAAGCAAGGGGTGAATGGTAAAACCCGTAATGATCACCGTGCTATTATGACGGCGATGGCCTCCTTGTTAGCAGATGCGGAGAAAGCCTACGAGGCTTCTGAGGTAGGAGCTGCCAATGACCCTTACTCGCAGAAACTATTGCGTTACCGTACCGATTTTATCGACAATATTGAAGAGCCTTTTGGTGAGCCAATTGAGTTAGAAGCTGCCTTGGATAGGTGTTGGTCCATCCTTAAGCGCCACTTTGATCCAACCGAAACGGGTCTCAGTAAAAAACTGATTGAAGAGTATTGGGATAAGAACTAATCGGTTATTTATTATTTTAAAAATGAAAGAAATGCACGATAATAAAGAAAATCTTGAAAAGATAGTTTCGAAGCTGAAAGCGCAGGGCATTGATGCAGGCGAGGCTGAAAAGCAGCGCATTATTGAGGAGGCTAAGAAACAGGCAGAGCAAATTATCGCTGATGCTGAGGCGCAGAAGCTTTCCGTTGTAAATGCTGCCAATGCTAAAGCCAAGCAGGCCGAAGAAAATGCACAGACTGCCATTAAGCAGGCCGCCCGTGATATGATTGAAGCTACCAAGGTGGCTGTTCTGAAATATATGGAGTCTATTTTTGGTGGACTTACCGGTAGTTTATTCTCTCAGGAGCAGTATTTACAGGAGTTAACCAAAGCGGTGGTTGCTTCCATAAAAGGTGAAAAGGTGGTCTCGGTGTCGGCGGATACCCTTAAAGCTATGGAGGCCTTCATTGTAAGTGAAGGCTTGAAGGCCGAGGTGGAGTTGAAGCCGCTGACCAACAGTGATGCTAAAATTGTAGTGCAGTCAAAAGCAAATAAAGGCGTGCAGTTTGTATTGAGCGATGAGGATATACAACAGGCCATGTTTACGTTGTTAAATAAGGATTTGGTTGCGCGTATAACCAAAAGCCAGGAGGACTAATATGTCGAACTTGGTTTATTTAATGAGTAGCTTGCCGTCGTTGAGTTTTGGACAGGTACCACCCATTACCATGGATGAGTTCACCCACGATGCCAAGAATCAATTATCGGCCAGGCACTTCAAAAAATTGGAAGCGGTAGATGCCTACCAGATGCCCGATGCGGGTGGTAAGCATGCTTTGCAGCGCTTTAGCAGACTGATTAACAAGATGCAGGAAGATATCTCGGAGATTAGGACTGCCCGCGTGCACAAGCGCACGCCGGGTTTGGCGCATCTGCCCCGAACGGTCATCACTGCCAATCCATTGGAGCGCGAAAAGCTGATTATGCGATGGCAATGGGAAGAACTGGATACCATACAAGCTGGCGAAATGTTCACCTTAACGGATGTGATGGTTTATAAATTGCGTTTGCAAATTTTAAACCGTATGAACTCATTCGATGCAGAAAAGGGTTCGCAGGTATTGGCATCGGTTGTTAACCCGCCTAAAAAGAAGGAGGAGTAATGGCAGGAGTAAAAATAAAATATACAAAGACAGAGCGTGCTCGTCAGAAGAAAATTCTGAAGGTGTCAATGCGTATGTTGCCTTTGTTCGAGGCCATGGAGAAATCTCTTATGTCAACAATTAACACTATTGCTGAACGTATTGAGGAGATCCGGCAGGTTATCGAACAGAACAATCAGGCAGCTCGACCGTGGGTGGCTGTTATGAGCGATTCAAAGGTAGATATTAAGTCGTTTATATCGGTTAATAAAGTCATTACCAAGCACGTTGATGTGGCCGGTGTGCGGGTTAATCAGTACGATAGTGTTGATTTTAATGTAGAGCCAGTGCAGTACGATACGCCGTTGTGGGTGGATGAGGCCATTGATTTGATGAAGGAGCAATTGCAGCTGATGGCAGAAATTGATTGTCTTCAGGAGCAGATACTTTTGCTCGAAGAGGAATTGCTGGATGTGCGCGCTCGTATCAAGCTGTTTGAAAACCGACGTATCCCCAATGCAAAAACGGCGATACGCAAAATCGGTCAGAAGCTGCAGGATGATGAGCGCTTGACCATTGCTACGGCTAAAGTTGTTAAAACCAGTCAAAAGGAAGGAGTGATGGTATGATTAAGAAAATGAAAAAGCTATTGCTTTTCATGACGAATCCTGTCAACGATATGGATGAGGATTTAACCGTGCTCGGACAATTGGGATTGATGCATATTTCACCTTTTCAGCCGGCTAAAGACGATTCCATTGATCGTGTGCAGGAGCGCATTGAGCAGATGGAGCGTGCCATTGACATATTGGAGGCGCATGAAGGTCAGGGGGCTGATGCACAGGCTCGGGTGAGTGACTATGCCGGTGAGGAAAGGGGTGAAATTGCCTTTCTGGAAAAGATATTGGATACCAATGTACACAATGCTGAACTGAAGCTGCAAATAGACGAGCTGACTAACGAGAAGCAGTGGTTTGAAGCGTGGGGATTGGTGGCAATTGATGATGTAAGGGCGCTTCATGATAAAGGGGTATTTGTACGTCTTTATGAAGTGGCCGATAAGGATTTGAAAAATATCCGTACTAATGAAAATGTGCTTATTGCGGGACGGTCTAATGGAGTTAATCAGGTAGTGCTTATCTCTGAAGATAAGGATGCTACCCTGAATTATCATCCGGTGGAATTTCCCAAGCGATCGCTCAAGCAAGTTGAGCAGACTTTGTCTGAAAAGGAAGCTGAGCTAAGCAAAGGTAAGCAATTCCTAGGGCAACTGAGTGCACAAAAGGAACTGTTGAAGGAAGCTCTGGTTGAAAGAAAGCGTCGCTTGAAAGTGCGTTTGGTGCAGTACGGAGGCGTTTCTTTTTATGGTAAGTTACGCTGCTGGGAAGGTTTTGTGCCCGAAGATCAGGTGAGTCATATAACCGATGCTGCCGAAGAAAACGGTTGGGGTTATATGGTGAAAGATCCTCGACCCGATGAATATGAGCAGGTGCCTACTTTACTGGAAAATCCGGGATGGACCCACAAGATAAAGCCGGTGATGAACTTTATGGGACTGGTGCCGGGCTACGACGAGATTGATGTATCGAAAGTATTTTTGATATTCTTTACCTTTTTTACCGGTATTCTTGTTGGTGATGCAGGCTATGGTCTTATCTTCTTTGCCCTTACCCTGCTTGTTCATTGGAAACAAGGATTTACCAAGCAGATTGAGTTTGGTTTGATGTATACCTTGTCAGCCTCTATTATGACCTGGGGTGTGCTTACCGGTACCTATTTTGGTGTTGAAGCCATTGCCAATATTCCGTTTTTAAAGCAACTGCAGGTGCAACAGCTAGCGAGTTTTGGTGGCGATAACCTGAAGATTCAACAGTTTATGTTCCTGATTGGAGCAGTGCATTTAAGCATTGGTCATCTGCAAAAAGGTTGGAAATATATGAACAGTGTTATACCCGTGGCTCAGCTGGGTTGGGTATCTATCGTGTGGGGACTTTACTTCCTGGTGAATCAAATGGTGTTAGGAATAGAAGGACCCGTATTCATGCCTTGGATGTTTATCGGAGGTGCCGTGTTGGTGGCCTTGTTTTCAACTCCGGGACAACCCTTGTTCAAAGGAATGCTATCATCACTGGGTAACCTGCCGTTGAATGTTATTAACGGTTTCTCCGACGTTATTTCCTACATTCGCCTGTATGCCGTGGGTTTATCAACGGTATTAATGGCTACTAGCTTTAATGATATGGCCATTGGCGAGGGCATAACCACTTTGGCATCGGGCATTGGAGCCGTTATCATTCTGGTGTTGGGGCATGCCTTAAATATGACTTTGGCAGCCATGGCCGTATTGGTGCATGGTGTACGACTGAATATGTTGGAGTATGCAGGCCATGCAAGTGTAGAATTTTCGGGAAGCGAATACAACCCTTTTAAATTAAAAAATAAGTAAAATCTAATAAATTTACATACAATGACTTTATTAACAGCAGTAAATGGATTTGGTGGCCACGCCATCGCTTTAGGAATCGCAGGAGTAGGTTCAGCAATAGGAACAGGAATTGCCGCCATGGGTGCCATGGGTCTTTGGAAGCAGTCGATTAAGGATAAGAAGAAGTTGCCAGCACTAGCACTGGCCATGGTGGGTATGCCCCTTTCTCAGGTGATTTATGGTATGATTTTCATGAACGCTTTAATTGGTGCTAACCTAAATCCTGACAGCTATACCAACCAGATGGTTTTTGCCCTGTTTGTGGGTATTGCCATTGCTGCCTCGGCCATTATGCAGGGACGTGCCGGTGCTGCCGCTTGTTCTAACTTAGCCGTAGACGACAAGCAGGGTGCAGGTATGTACATTGCTGCCATGGGTGTTATCGAAACCGTTGCCCTGTTGGCCATGGTATTTGGTATGGGAGCTATCCCTGCTGCATAAGGGTATATTTACAAGTAGTAAAATATTATAAGAGTTGGCTATCTTTGCCAGCTCTTTTTTTATAAATAAGGTTTTTAGTCAGTCACGCCTGCCTACTGCCTTCTAACGTAGTAACTGTTATATGAATTTAACCGGTCATTGGCATTTTTTTGAGCAATTTGAAGCAGGTTTTGATATGGGCTATGCACTCCTTAAGCAGGTGAAGCAGAAGGTGACTGGAACCCTTATTTATCGTGAGTATATTTATGGTGAAGGCTCTTTTTTGATTGAAATTGATGTGATGGGCGATGTGGTGGATGACCGACTTATGTTGCAGGGGCAGCGTTATGAAATTCTGGAGTCCGCCGAAGATATTATTTATTGCCTTGATGATCGCATTGCCGAGTTATCCAATCCTAACCGTATAGAAGGCCATAGTGTGGATGATCAGAATTTAGAAGGACGCTTTCTTTTGCGTCGCGTTGGTAGCGATCCGATGTAGCGTCTACGCTGTAAGCTTTTTGATACTTTTTATAAATCCTCCCTTAGGGCTAAAAAGGGTTTCGTTTAATTGACTAGTGCTTTATTTTAATTGACAAGCAACATATTATCATAGATTAAAAATCAAACATTATTCCTAAAATTTTCGTATAATAACATAGAGTTGGTCGCTCTTTGTGGTTGTGTATTTCTGATGCAAAACCACGAGTTGCTTTTCCGAAAAGGTTCGTTAATGACTCTACCTACGGCAACCTCTGCCGGTGCTGCAAGAAAAAGCTAAATTCCTAAAAAAAGAGAGATGAAACGGATATTATTGTTAACCGATTTCTCTGACACTGCCAGGAATGCCGCCATGTACGCCCTTAAAATGTTTGAAAACGAAAAGGTGTATTTCGACCTGCTGAATGCTTATGATCTTGAGTTTAGCGGCAGCCCCTATATTATGCAAGTGAAAGATGAATTGGCTGAAGAGAGTCTCAGAGGCCTCAAGAATGAATTGTCACTTTTGCACCGTCGTTTTCCCGATGCACGTGTTGAACTAGCCTCGCGCTTTGGTTCTTTGCTTGATGTTGTGCAGAGCGAAATTCTGGATTTTAAGCCGGAGCTGATAGTCATTGGTTGTCGGGGTGAAACAGCATTGGAGAATTTTCTGCTGGGTAGCAATGCCTACGAAGTGGTGAAGAACATTAATTCAGCCATTTTGGTAGTACCCAAATATGCCAAATTTAAAAAGCCGGATAAGATTGTCTTTGCAACCGACCTTCGGGACTTTAAAGTGGATGAAGTGGTGGAGCCTCTGCGTGATTTAGCCAAGTATTTTAAGGCAGAGCTGATGTTTGTGAATGTGATGGAGGAGGACTATGTGAATCGCTTGGAGGCAGAGAGTAAAATCGCAGCCCATTTCGATGACATTGACCTGTCCTTTAACTTTATTGAAGGTGAGGATGTGTGTAACGGTATCTTAAAATTTATGGAGGAAAAAGATGCTGATATGGTTACCCTGGTGCGCCATAACGAGTCGTTCTTCGAGCGCCTGTTCCGACCCAGTGTGACCCGTAAAATGGTTTTACATCCTGAGCATCCCATGCTTATTTTACACGATGCGAAATAAAAAAAGCGGCCTGAGCCGCTTTTTTTTTATTTGGTTTCTCAAGTTACTTTGAAACTCGTTCTAACCATTTTAGCATAAATAACATTGTAAGCATAGAAATAACGCATACCACTACAAAAATTGACCAAGTGGCCCAAAGTGGAATGCTTTCATAGAAAATAGCACCAATAAATAATAAACCATTTCCTAAGGCTGTAGCACCAAGCCATCCGCCTTGCATTAAACCTTGCAGGTGTGGTGGTGCAACTTTTGATACAAAAGAAATACCCATTGGACTAATAAATAGTTCTGCGATTGTCAGGATAAAATAGGTGCCGATTAATAACATGGGCGTCACTCGCTCAGTATTACCTAGTGCAATACCGCCTTCGCTTGGACTAATAGTTTCAAATAATGGCAATCCGAATGATCCTATCATCATTACTACAAAGCCTAAAGCTGATATGGCCATACCAATCGCAATCTTTTTAGGTGTTGACGGCTCCAAACCTTTGGCTCTTAACCAACCAAACAGACCCACAACAATTGGAGATAAAAACACAACGAAAAATGGGTTCATCACCTGAAAGATCTCTGCTCCTTCGAACGAAATGCCTAATATCTTAAAAGAAATTACGCTTAAGTCGGTATAGTCGCGTGCAAAGTAGGTCAAAGTCAATCCATTTTGATGGAAAGAAAACCAGAAGAAAATAACAACGCCAAACACAGCAAATAAGGCATACATTCTCTGTCTAATTTCTGCTGCTTCCATTTTTACTTCCTCTTTTGTAAATTCGTTTGCAGATGAATTAGCACTCTTGGGATCCGGGTAGGTTCTTTTGTTTATTAAAAATATAACCAGCGAAGTAACCATTGCTAAAGCAGCAATACCAAAGGCATAGTGAAAACCAGTTGTAAAGACATTTAAATATTTGGTGGAGAAAGCAGCTAAATCGTTAACGACAGTTCCACTGGCTGCATCGGCAAATTCCTGAAATCGAACAATAGATTCTGAATTGATAGTACCCTCTAGATAGCTATGGCAATACTCAGGCAAACTACTGTTATATAAGAAATTATTTTTGCTTAGCCACCAGTTGCGTACACCAATAGCAGCAAGGGGGGCAAAAATGGCACCTACATTAATAAAGGCATAAAAAAGTACGAAACCTGAGTCTCTCATTTTTTTATAGTCGGGGTGGTCATACATTTGTCCAACCAATGCCTGTAAGTTACCTTTAAATAATCCGGTACCAAACGCATAAAGAAATAATCCGAAACATATTATCCCCAAGGATACTGTTACATTAGCAACGGGGGTTACTGTTGGATAAGCAATAAATACCGCTCCAACTACTTTCATAACCAAACCCGATGTGATGGTGCCTTTATAGTTTCCTGTTTTATCCGCAATAATACCTCCCACTAAGGCAAGTATATAAAGCAAAAAATAAAATACAGAATATATAATTCCTGCATCTGTTCCTGTCATGTTATATTTGGCCTGTAAAAACAGCACCAAAATTGCCATCATGGTATAAAAACCAAACCGCTCGCCCATATTGGACAAGGAGGCTGAAATTAATCCTTTAGGATGTCCTTTAAACATATCTATTTAATTTATAATTAGTTGTTAAATCAAAGCGAAACAAATATATATTTTTTTGAAGCACTTACAAATCGTAAGAGTCATGCTCTGTGATAGTTGTCGTGTAATTGGGTGATTGTTAGAAAAGTAAAGTGTTTAAATATTCAAAAATAATTGAACAAACACTTCAAACCATTATAAGCGCTTATCGGCTTTAAAAACTGTTATCTCAATCAAAAACTTTTTACATTTGCTTATGCCGGTTATAGATAGCTTCCTAATGAGCTCATAATTTAGGGTGCTTACTTCTGTAAAATCCTTTGGGCTGTGTTTCGGCTTGATGATTCGGTGTTAGTACAACCTTAAATGCTAGGATAAGATGAAGATATTTCCTGTTTCGCAAATTGCCAATATCGATCGATATACCATAGCGCATGAACCCATTGCTGCCATTGACCTGATGGAACGTGCTGCCCAGGCTTTTTATCGTCGTTTTGTGGCTATATATCCTCATGGCGACGTAAGTGTTTTGGTAGGCCCGGGCAATAATGGTGGCGATGCCCTCGTGGTAGCCCGTCTTTTGCTGCTTGATGGTCGTCGGGTGCAGGTATTTCTTATGAGCGATTCAGTAATGCTGGGTGATGAGGCAGCGCTTAATCTGAAGCGCCTGCGAAAAATACAAGATGATGTGCAAGTGTTGATCTCAGTGGATCAGTTTGATCGGATAGATTCGCAGGATATTGTGGTGGATGGTTTATTTGGCTCGGGCCTTAACCGCCCCTTGAAAGGTTTGTATAAGCAGCTGGTGCAATATATCAATACAGCTGATAATGCGGTGGTGAGCATCGATGTGCCCTCGGGTTTGTTTGGCGAGGATAATCCCACCAATGATATGGAGGGGATTGTGAAAGCAGATCTTACCATTAGTTTTCAGTTTCCCAAGCTGGCCTTTCTCTTGCCCGAAAATGAAGCGTATGTCGGGCAATGGCAGGTGGTGGATATTGGGCTTCATCCACACATTATTCAGCAGAGTGTCACGGGTTTTTCATTAAGTGAATCGCACGATGTGAAGATCTTACTAAAGAAACACAGTCGCTTCTCACACAAGGGATGTTTTGGACATGCCCTGTTGTTAGCTGGTAACTACGGTAAGATGGGAGCCGCGGTGCTGGCATCCAAAGCCTGTTTGAAGGCCGGCGTTGGGCTGCTGACAACCCATGTGCCGCGCCTGGGATATCCCATTATTCAAACCGCGGTGCCCGAGGCAATGGCCAGTATCGATCGCTCCGATATATTGCTCTCCGAGTTTCCACAATTAGATGCTTACGCCGCCTTGGCTATTGGTCCGGGCATTGGCACTAAGCCCAATACATTTGGTGCGCTGCGTGCTCTACTGCAAAGGCTTCAGGGTAAACCCATTGTACTCGATGCTGATGCCCTGAATATGCTGGCTGCTCATCCCTATCTTTGGGAGTCGGTACCGGATAATGCCATTCTAACACCTCACCCTGGTGAGTTCGATCGCCTGGCGGGTAAAAGCACCAATGCCTACGACAGGTTGCAAAAAGCGGTAAGACTGGCAAAAGAAAAAAGCGTGATATTGGTGCTGAAGGGTGCCTATACTGCTGTTATTGCTGCCGATGGGCATTGTTATTTTAATGCAAGTGGTAACTATGGGATGGCTACGGCTGGGAGTGGCGATGTTCTTACAGGTATGCTGCTTGCTTTGTTAGCACAGGGTTATCTGCCTTTAGAGGCGGCAAGACTGGGTGTTTATCTTCATGGGTTGGCTGCTGATCTTCTATTAGGTCAATCGGCAGAGGAAGCCATTGTTGCCAGCGATATTATTTCAAACATCGGCAGCGCCTATAAGCATCTTAAAAATGAGTAGGTGACAAGCTCCAAGCTGACAATTACCATCTTGGCTTTTAATTTTTTTCGTTTACCTTTGGTGTCCCTCGTCTTGTGTGAAAAAAAAGGCGATAAATATGTCGGACTTTTCAGCTTGTGGAGCCTTGCTACTTGGTAAAAGTTCGTGTAAATCAGAAAAAAATATTGGATGATGAAGAAATTACTTTTATCACTTGGAGTTGTTACTGCTCTTTCCTCATGTGCAGTCGAACAAAGTATTCCTTCAAAAGTACATGTGCAAAAGGTGGCCAATCTGAGCAATGCTACCAATAATGTTTTGTTATACAGTTTGCCAACCACCGCTATCCGTGTTAACGTGGAGGTAGAGAAGGTGATCAGTCGCGTGGGGCCATTCTACCGATATTCACAAAAGATGCTGAATATTAGTGATGTGGTGACCGAAGATAAAGTATCGTGGAAGATCAAATCAGTGAATATTGAAACCTATGGTGTTCCTGATGAAACAAAACAATTTGCCATTTCTTACGCCGGCGATAATGTGGCACCTTTTCTAAATCTTACGCCATCCGGTATTCTTTACGGTGTAAACAGTGATATGGTGATGGATCAGGACTACCTGCGTGATTTTACTGCTGAGCAACTACCGGTACTCGAGGATGTTAATTTCAATGCTGTGGCCATGATTGAGAAGCAGCTGACCAAAACATCCACAGCGGCCATGGCAGAAGAAACAGCCAATTATATCTACAAAATACGCAAGCGTCGTTTTAAAATACTGGCCAGCGATTATGAGCAGTTGCCTCCCGATGGTCAATCCTATGAAGTAATGGTACGTGAGTTAAACCAATTGGAGCGTGATCACCTTGAGCTGTTCACTGGTAAGACCGAACGTTTTACAAATACATACACTTTTGATGTTGTGCCTGATCAATTGAGTGCCAATAACGATGTGTTATTTCGTTTCTCAGCGGTGAGTGGAGTTGTAGATAAGATGGATGTGAGTGGTGCACCTGTATATTTTGAACTGGAAGCCGAAGAGACTGCGTCATTGCCTGCTGCCCCTGCTGCGGATGTTAAAAATACGCCACAGCCCGGTCTGTTTTATTGCAAGCCCGGAAAAGCCACGGTTAAAATCATCGATAAAAATAAGCTGATTAAGGAAAAGACAGTTTATTTGGCACAGTACGGACAGCTGTTGTCCATGCCGGCGGAAGTGCTGCAACAGAACAATGTGTCAATCCGTCTTCATCCGGCTACTGGTGCTCTGCAAGGCATTGATAAAACCAAAAACTAAAGAATTCCTCACTATAAATATTAAGTTATGAATAACGAAATAGCGAAGCTATCACCGCAGGGACTGTGGGAGAGCTTTTATAAATTAACTCAAATTCCCCGACCATCAAAAAAAGAAGGCAAGGCCATCGATTTTATGGAGGAATTTGGTAAATCACTTGGTTTAGAAACCATTCGTGATGAGGTGGGTAACATCATCATCCGCAAGCCGGCCACCCCGGGTTACGAAGATCGCATGGGTGTTGTTTTGCAGAGCCATATTGATATGGTACCACAAAAAAACAGCGATAAAGAGCATAACTTTGAGACGGATCCTATTGAGACTTATATTGAAGAGGGCTGGGTAACTGCCAATGGAACCACCTTGGGTGCTGATAATGGTATTGGGGTTGCTGCTGCCATGGCAGTGCTGCAAGCCACCGACCTGGAGCATGGTCCGGTAGAGGCCTTAATCACGATGGATGAGGAGGCTGGAATGACCGGTGCCAATGGTCTTAAGCCAGGCATTCTCAAAGGTGATATTTTGTTGAACATGGATTCTGAAGACGAAGGTGAGCTTTATGTAGGTTGTGCCGGTGGTTCCGATGCGAATATTAAGTTTACTTACACCGATGCAGAAGTGCCTGCCGATTCGGTGGCCTTCAAGCTGTCGCTCATTGGCCTCAAGGGTGGACACTCCGGCATGGACATTGTACTGGGGCGGGGTAATGCCAATAAACTGATGTTTCGCTTCCTGAAATTTGCAGTGGCCAACGATGAGGCACGCCTGGCATCCATCGATGGGGGCAGTCTGCGCAACGCCATCCCGCGCGAAGCTTTCGCTGTGGTAACGGTTCCTCAAGCCAATGCCGATGATTTTATTGATAGTTTGGAAGAGTATGAAGACATATACAAAGCCGAGTTCGGAAGCGTGGAACCCGACCTGTCATTTACTGCCGAGAAGGTGGATTTGCCAAGCAGCTTGATTGACGAAGTGACTCAGGACGACCTTATTAATGGAGTGATCGCTGCGCCCAACGGTGTAATGCGTATGAGTACCGACATGGAAGGCCTGGTGGAGACATCGACCAACCTTGCCATTGTTAAGTCGGGCAATGGCATTATCGAAGTTAAGTGTTTAATGCGCAGCTCGGTTAATACGGCTATTGAAGCATTGGAGTCGAAGATGGAAAGTGTTTTCCGTCTGGCTGGTGCCGAAGTGAATTTTGGGGGTCAGTATCCGGGCTGGAAGCCTAATATGGAGTCGCCTATCCTGAAGACCATGCAGGATGTTTATAATAAGAAATGGGGAAAGATACCCCAGATTAAGGCCATTCATGCCGGTTTGGAATGTGGTATTTTGGGTAGTGCTTATCCGAATTGGGATATGATTTCCTTTGGGCCTACCATCCGTTTCCCACACTCGCCCGATGAGAAGGTGAATATTGAAACGGTTCAGAAATTCTGGGATTATCTGGTTGAGACGCTAAGGAATATTCCTGTTAAAAATAATTGATAGATATATGAATAGCTGCAATTCTTTTGTGGCTATTTTTTTTAATATTAAACACAAAGTAAATGACAGAGCAAATGAAGCGCGTTCTTCGGGATTCAAAGAGCGCGAGATGGACCGCACTTGTAATATTATCTTTTACAATGTTTGCAGGTTACATGTTTACGGAGGTTATATCTCCGATGAAACCCATTCTTGAAAGAACCTATGGTTGGAAAAGTGCCGATTTCGGTGTTGTAACAAGTGCCTATGGCCTTTTTAATGTATTCCTGCTGATGTTGGTATTTGTAGGGATACTGCTTGATAAGTTTGGTATTCGGTTTAGCACCATTGCTTCGGGTGCCTTAATGATCATTGGGGGTTTTATTAAATGGTTTGCTTTTAAAGGCGGCTTTAGTACTACCGAAGAGATTAACGTACTTTGGTTATGGAACATTAAGGAGCAGGTGTTCTTTGCGGGCTTAGGCTTTGCTATTTTTGGTGTGGGTGTTGAGTATGCCGGTATTACCGTGTCAAAGGCAGTGGTAAAATGGTTTAAAGGGAAAGAAATGGCACTTGCCATGGGCATGCAGGTAGCAATTGCGCGTATCGGTTCTTTCGCTCCTCTGGCTTTTGGCGCCTTACTTGCCGACTCCTACGGTGTGCCTTTTACGGTTTTAATGGTAGTTGTTTTCCTGGTTATTGGCTTAATTGGCTTTTTCTACTATAACTATATGGATAAAAAGCTGGATAACCAACTTGGCGAAACCGAGGATTTGATGAGTGAAGAGGATAAATTTAAAATCAGCGACCTGAGTGTTATTTTGGGCAATAAGGGATTTTGGTTGATCGCGCTTTTGTGTGTTTTGTTTTATTCTGCTGTTTTCCCATTTTATAAATATGGACCAGACTTAATGGTTAATAAATTTGGTGTATCTGAAAAGTGGGCCGGTCTTTTGCCTAGTTTGGTACCTTTCGGAACTATGTTTTTAACACCCTTCTTCGGGAGTATCTATGATAAGAAGGGTAAGGGTGCTACCTTGATGATTTTAGGTTCATTGCTGTTGATTGTGGTGCACACCATTTTTTATCTGCCGTTTTTAAGCAATGTAGTTATCGCTTTTTTCAATGTTCTAATTTTGGGAATCGCCTTTTCGCTTGTGCCATCGGCCATGTGGCCTTCCGTGCCTAAAATAATTCCTGAAAAGCAATTGGGTAGTGCTTATGCTTTAATATTCTGGATTCAGAATTTTGGTTTGTGGGGCATTCCTTTGTTAGTGGGTATTGTGCTTGATAAAACAAACCCGGGTGTGGCCGAAGCTAAGGCAGGCGGCCAGGATGTGGTTTATAATTATGCAAGCACATGGCTTATTTTTGTCTCATTAACGTTTGTGGCTTTGCTGGTGGCTTTACTTATTAAGCGTGAGGATAAATTAAAAGGCTACGGCCTTGAACGACCTAACATTACTGATTAGGTAAATTTATTGTCAGGTAGTTATTCATATGGATTATCAACATGATACACTAAATGTGTAATGAGTGCTATCGCATACAAATGTATAACGAACAGTCATCCTGCGGGTGGCTGTTTTTTTTACGTCAGATGGTATTGTTTTGTTGATCCTTTGGAAACAAGGAATCGGTTTCTTAAGTAGCTGGAAACATGATTATCGCCTCGGAAAAGATGGATTAATACAAGGATCATTACTAAATTTTTAAAGCTTCAGAAACTATGAAGATGATAAAAAAAGAGGCCAATCGTTTGAAAGGCCTCTCTTTAATTTATCTCTTGTTGAAGATTTACATGAAAATAAACTTCATAATAAACAACACTGCGAGCACGTAGCAAACAATGGATACCTCCTTGAGTCTACCGGTAAGTAATTTCAGCAGTACATATGATAAGATACCAAACACAATACCTTCGGCAATGGAGAAGGTGAGGGGCATCATAATAAGCGTGAAGAAGGCAGGAATTGATTCGGTAAAATCATCCAGATCCAGATTTTGAATAGGCGTCATCATCATTACTCCTACCAATACTAACGCCGGTGCGGTAGCGGCAGCAGGAATCATTAGGAATAAGGGTGATAAAAACAAGGCCAGGATGAAGAGTACCGCAGTTGTTAAGGCGGTTAATCCTGTGCGTCCTCCCTCGGCTACCCCTGATGCCGACTCCACATAAGTAGTAACCGTTGAAGTACCCAGTGCAGCACCTACAGTAGTACCCAGAGAATCGGCCATCAGTGCCTGCTTCACATTGGGGATGCGACCGTCTTCGCCTATCATCTTCGCTTTAGTAGAAACACCAATTAATGTGCCTACTGTGTCAAACATATCCACAAAAAGGAAAGTGAAAAGTACGGTTATCATGGTGAAGATACCTTCTGCCGATTTAACCCACTCCCACTCGAATTGCCAGGCAATGGATGAAATAGAAGGTACTGAGAAATCAAAGTGCGGCATCTGTGTTACCTGCAGCGGAATACCCACCAGCGTAGTTAGAACCATACCAATAAGCAGAGCGCCTTTTACTTTTAGCGCCAGCAGTACACCGGTAATTACAATCCCGCCAAGTGCCAATAATACGGCTGCACTTTTCATATCGCCCAAATGCACGTAAGTGGCTTCGTGTGATACGATGATGCCAGCGTTCTTCATGCCGATAAAAGCAATGAAGAGACCGATACCAACCGAAATGGCATTTTTAATACTCCCGGGAATGGCATTGATGATTAACTCGCGGATATTGAAAACCGTCATCAAGATAAAGATGATACCTTCCAGAAATACCGCCGTTAAGGCAAATTGCCATGACATGCCCATACCGATGCACACGCCAAAGGCGAAAAAAGCGTTTAGTCCCATACCGGGAGCCAGCGCAAAGGGTAGCTTTGCCCATAGCGCCATTACCAGTGTTCCCACTGCAGCCGATACGGCAGTAGCCGTAAAAAGCGCGCCTTTATCCATGCCGGTAGCCGAAAGGATATCGGGGTTAACCGCCAGGATGTATGCCATTGTCATAAATGTAGTGATACCCGCTACAATCTCGGTTTTGACAGTGGTATTATTCTTTTGTAATTGAAAAAACTTTTCTAACATGATAAAACTATTTAAATGTCATTTCATTAGAATGTCCACTTGGCACCAAGCGTTGGGCAAACTAAGGACCCGTTTTTCACAAAGTTATTGCTAATTTCTACTTCGCCACCCACTGAAAAGTTTTGGCAGGCATTGTACCAGATTTGAGGCTCGGCAAGAAATACGTATTCGCCACCAAAAGAATCCTGACGCCAGAAATCAGCAAATCCTACTACAGACAGCTTGCGCTCAAAAAAGTGAAGACCAAAAACCGCAGTGATCTGAAAACCGGTTAGGTTATCACCGTTGATTTTACCGTCCTTAATCTGTTTCAGGTTGGCCGATACAGTTAATAGCTTAGAATAGTCAGCGTTGTTGAAGGTATACTGACCACCGATTAACCAGGCATTGTTAATGGGGAAGTTAAAGCCATCGCCAATACCAACACCACCGTTGTATTCGATGCGGGGCTCAAATTTCTGTGTCTCATTCCATTTGAAGCTACGAGCAATCTCCCAATAGGCAAGTGATACACCATTGTCAACGCCGCGCGAGTCGTTGCTATAGTCCAGGTCAACAAAGAAAAAAGTGCTACCGTAGTTGTCTGGTTTAAACATTTCCAGTGTAGTAGTTACCATCTTACGATCCTTGCCGAAGTCGTAGTGTAGTTGCAGGTTCTGTGCGCTGGCGCTGAGGCTTAACCCCAAAATAGCCATCAACGAAAATACAATTCTTTTCATGAATGATCTTTAATAATTAGTTTATAACTTTAGTTTTTGATGGCGCAAAAGTAAGTAAATTATAAATGTCATTAAAGAATAATTTCTGCAACGGTGTAATTAGGAGCTAATTTGTAGTGAGTAAGGCAAAAAGTCAAAAAACTGCATGGCATCTATTTAAGGGCTTTGTCATTTGTTTTTCACTCTCTCAAAATCTATATTTGTACACTTTTTTAAATTAAGGGTAAAAATTGTATTAATGAGCGCAAAATTTCCGGTATATAAAGGATTAGACTTGTCCCAGATAAACAAAGATGTTTTAAAGACCTGGGAAGAGAACGGAGCATTCGAGAAGAGTATTACGACCCGCGAAGGGAAGCCTACATTCGTGTTTTACGAGGGACCGCCTTCTGCCAATGGTATTCCGGGAATCCACCATGTGATGGCGCGCACCATTAAAGATGTTTTTTGCCGTTATAAAACGCAGCAGGGTTTTCTGGTGAAACGTAAGGCTGGTTGGGATACACATGGTTTACCGGTTGAGTTGGGTGTTGAGAAAGCCTTGGGTATTACCAAAGAAGATATTGGTAAAAGCATCTCGGTAGCCGAGTATAATGAGGCGTGCCGTAAAGATGTAATGAAATATACCGATTTGTGGGAAGATTTAACCCACAAAATGGGCTATTGGGTCGATATGGACGACCCCTATATTACTTATGACAACCGTTACATTGAAACCTTGTGGTGGCTACTGAAGGAGTTGTATAAGAAAGGTATGTTGTATAAAGGATATACCATACAGCCCTATTCGCCTGCGGCCGGTACAGGTTTGAGTACTCACGAGCTCAATCAGCCCGGTTGTTATCGCGATGTGAAAGATACAACCTGTACTGCGCAGTTTAAGATAGTGCGTGATGCAGCTTCGGAGAAGCTATTTGAGGGCGATGAAGATCTCAGCTTCCTGGCGTGGACAACTACGCCCTGGACACTGCCTTCGAATACTGCGCTGGCCGTTGGTCCAAAAATAGAATATGTCAAAGTAAAATCGTATAACCCCTATACGGGAGTACCTGTTTCGGTGATTGTGGCCAAGTCGCTGGTGAATAATTATTTCAATCCGAAAAATGCTGAGCTGGATTTTGATGCTTATCAGCCCGGGGATAAGAAGATTCCTTTTACTGTTGTGGCTGAGTATGTGGGTACTGATTTGGAGGGAGTGCGTTACGAGCAGTTGATGCCTTGGGTGAAGCCTGATGGTGATGCCTTCCGGGTGATATTGGGTGATTACGTAACCACCGAAGATGGTACAGGTATTGTGCATATTGCGCCTACTTTTGGTGCTGATGATGATCGTGTTGCCAAGGCTGCCGGCATTGCGCCGCTCATCCTTATCGATAAGGAAGGAAAGCGTCAGCCCATGGTGGATAAGACTGGTAAGTTTTTTCGTATCGAAGATTTGGATGCTGAGTTTGTTTCTCAGTTTGTTAATAAAGAGGCTTACCGTGAGTATGCCGGGCGTTTTGTAAAAAATGCCTACGATGCTTCATTGGGTGAGGATGCACCTACGCTTGATGTGGACCTTTCGGTCATGTTGAAGAAGGAGAACAAAGCCTTCCGTGTAGAGAAGCATGAACATAACTACCCGCATTGCTGGCGTACAGACAAGCCGGTGTTGTATTATCCACTGGATAGCTGGTTTATTAAAACCACGGCGGTGCGTGACCGTATGATCGAATTGAACAAGACCATTAACTGGAAACCCGGCTCAACGGGCACCGGTCGCTTTGGTAAGTGGCTCGAAAATCTGGTGGATTGGAACCTGAGTCGTTCGCGTTATTGGGGTACGCCGCTGCCCATCTGGAAAAGCGAAGATGGAACGGAAGAAAAATGCATTGGCTCGGTAGAAGAGCTGATGAACGAGATAAATAAGGCTGTAGATGCCGGCTTGATGGAGAAAAATCCATTTGAAGGCTTCGAGGTAGGTAATAACTCAAAGGATAACTATGAGAAGATCGACCTGCATCGTCATCATGTGGATGACATTATCCTGGTGTCTGACAGTGGGCAAGCCATGAAGCGTGAGTCTGACTTGATTGATGTGTGGTTCGATTCAGGTGCTATGCCCTACGCGCAAATGCACTATCCGTTTGAAAATAAAGAAGGTTTCGACCAGATTTATCCGGCCGACTTTATTGCTGAGGGTGTCGATCAAACGCGTGGCTGGTTCTTTACCTTACATGCTATTGCTACCATGTTGTTCGATTCGGTAGCCTTCAAAAATATTATATCCAACGGTTTGGTGTTGGATAAGAAGGGTAATAAAATGTCGAAGCGCCTGGGTAATGGTGTTGATCCTTTTGAGGTGATTGAGAAATATGGTTCCGACCCCTTGCGTTGGTATATGATTACCAATTCTCAGCCCTGGGATAACCTGAAGTTTGACATTGCCGGGGTGGATGAGGTGAAGCGTAAGTTCTTTGGTACGCTATACAATACCTATTCTTTCTTTGCACTGTATGCTAATATCGATGGTTTTACCGGTAAGGAAGCTCAGATTCCCGTGCCCCAGCGGGCTGAGATTGATCGTTGGGTGATGTCTCTGCTAAACTCTTTGGTGAAAGAGGTGAGTGATGCCTATGAAAATTATGAGCCGACGCGTGCCGGGCGCGCCATACAAGAGTTTGTGATCGAGAATCTTAGTAACTGGTATGTGCGTTTGAATCGCAAGCGTTTTTGGGGAGGTGAGATGAATGAAGATAAGTTGGCTGCCTACCAGACACTATATGCCTGTTTGGAGACGGTGACGCTTTTGGCATCACCCATTGCGCCTTTCTTCTGCGATCGTCTCTTCGTTGACCTTAACAAAGTATCGGGTAGGCATAGCGATGTGTCCGTTCACCTGGCTAAATTCCCGACCAGCAACGAACAGTTGATCGACAGTGCTCTTGAAGAGCGTATGGAATATGCTCAGTCCATTTCATCCATGGTGCTGGGCTTGCGTCGTAAGGTGAACCTGAAAGTTCGACAGCCGCTAAATAAAATTATGATTCCGATATTGGATGAGGCTTTCGAGCATCAGTTGGAAGCGATAAAGGATTTAGTGCTTGCCGAGGTGAATGTGAAGGAAATGGAGTTTCTGAAAGATGCCACGGGTGTGCTGGTGAAGAAGATTAAGCCCAACTTTAAAACCCTTGGTCCTAAGCATGGTAAAAATATGAAAGCAATTTCAGGTGTAATAAATGCGATGGGTCAGGAAGAAATTGCTATCTTCGAAAAAGAAGCGGCATATACACTGAATGTCAACGGAGAGGCAGTGGTGCTGACGCTTGAGGATGTAGAGATTATGTCGGAGGATATCCCGGGTTGGTTGGTTGCCAATGAGGGTAAAATAACCGTGGCCCTGGATATTAATGTGAGTGATGCGCTTCGTGAAGAAGGAATAGCTCGTGAGTTTGTTAATCGCATTCAGAATTTGCGTAAAGACTCAGGCTTTGATGTGACAGATAAAATTAAGCTGCGTATTCAAAGACACGAAGCGATTAATGCAGCGGTAGAAAAACATGCCGAATACATAGGAGCTCAGACCCTGGCTGTGGAAGTGGATCTGGTGGAGCAATGTGAGAAGGAAGGAGTTACTATCGTTGATATTGATGATGAAATAAGTACCGCTTTGCATATTGAAAAAGCATAAGCGCCCTATATGATAACTTAAACTTAGTCGTTATGGCTGAAAAAACCCGTTACTCAGATGAAGAGCTTCAGGAATTCAAAGAGATTATTCTGAAGAAACTCGATAAGGCCAAAAAAGATTATGAACTACTGCGCAATACCATTACTCACCAGGATGGTAACGATACGCAGGATACGTCTCCCACTTTCAAAGTATTGGAGGAGGGAGCGGCGGTTCTGTCAAAAGAAGAGGCCGGTAAGCTGGCACAGCGCCAGCAGAAATTTATACAACACCTGTCGGCAGCGCTTGTACGCATTGAAAATAAGACCTACGGTCTTTGTCGTGTAACGGGTAAGTTGATACCCAAAGAGCGCCTAAAGGCAGTGCCACATGCTACTTTGAGTGTTGAAGCCAAGCAGGGACAAAAATAATTCCCCTGTCGTCTAAGAAATAAATAATCAGCTCACTTGACCAATGGACTATACGATACTTCCATTGGTCATTTGTGCGTTAAATACACCTATGTTTACCCTATTTCTGGTGAGTGTCCTGAAGGGGTTGGTATCGGTGCAGTAAGTAAATTTTTAATAATCAGATATGTCCGTACTAAAGAAGTCTGTTCTTTTAATTGCTCTTGTTCTCATTGTTGATCAGGTTGTTAAGTTTTATATCAAAACGCAAATGATGTTGGGGGATGAAATTCCTGTTTTCGGACAGTGGTTCATCATTCATTTTGTGGAAAACCCCGGCATGGCCTTCGGTATGCAGCTAGGCGGTAAATTCGGAAAGGTGTTTCTGAGTATTTTTCGCATCGTGGCCATAGGAGGCATTGGCTGGTACATGGTGAAGCTGCATCGGAAGCAGGCTCCCAAGGGTTTGATTTACTGTGTGGCTCTGGTGCTGGCCGGTGCGCTGGGTAATGTAATTGACAGTACTTTTTATGGTTTAATTTTCGATAAGGGAATGGTGTATGATGGGGAACTTGGACGTTGGTTTGGGTATGCCGGGCAGGCCGTTTTAAGCACCGATGGGTATGCCCCTGTATTCCAGGGTTGCGTGGTAGATATGCTGCACTTTCGCTTGTTTGAGGGCTATTATCCCGGATGGTTTCCTTTTGTAGGAGGTGATAAGTTTGAGTTTTTCCGTCCCGTATTTAACATTGCCGATTCCGCCATTACCATTGGTATTTTGAGCATCCTGCTCTTTCAAAAACGTTTTTTAACAGAACACTGAAGCCCTTGGTGTAATAGGCCTGCAAGTAGTTGATGGCGTTTCATTCCTAAAATTTGTGGCCTTATTATGTTTTTAAGCGCTTTTATACATAACTTCGCGGCGACTTTTTCGTAGCAAAGAGTAGCCAAAACGTATGTTTTGCTATTTCATATTAACTTGCTGTTTCCGCTTGTGCCCTCGTGCATAGATGGGAGTCAGGAAGCGGTAGCGTATCAAAAAATGACTATGAATAATTATAAAGTACAGTTTAATAGGTGTTTGCAGAAAGTATTACTCTTTACTTTCTACAGTATTGTAATCAGTTTATGCAGCAGTAACGAATTAGTTGCACAAAATGTAAATCCCAACGCTGTTGATGTTAAATCGGTAAATGTCGATGATTTAAGCGATGCTCAGGTTTTGCGTATGGTGCAGGAGATGGAGAAGCGTGGCTTAAGTGAACAGCAGGCAATTGCCCTGGCACAGGCCCGGGGCATGAGTAGTGCACAGATAGCAAAGCTGCGGCAGCGAATTGCTGCTGTTAAAATAAGCGGAGGGAGTGCAGATAAAGCAATGGGAAGCACACAGCAAGGAGGCTTGGTGGGGGGAGAAACTTCTATAAAAGAACCGATTGATTCAGCGGAGGTGGATCAGCGCATTTTTGGTTTTTCCTTTTTTAACAATGAGAACCTTACTTTCGAGCCTAATGTAAATATACCGGTACCACCCTCTTATGTGCTGGGTGCCGGCGATGAAGTGTTAATCGACGTATGGGGAGCTTCACAACAGAGCTATCAACTGATGGTGGATAAAAATGGTAGCATCAATATACCTAATGTTGGTCCAGTGCAAGTAGGCGGACTCACTCAGAATGCAGCTCAAAAGCGTGTGTTCAATAAATTGATTAGCATCTATAGCGATCTTAAATCATCGCAGCCACGAACCTTTGCTTCCATTAATATTGGAGCCGTTAAATCTATTAAAGTAAATGTGATAGGTGAAGTGTTTGTGCCAGGTACCTATACATTACCGGGTACAGCGTCAGCTTTCAATGCTTTATACTTGTCCGGAGGGCCCAATAGAGAGGGGTCATTCCGCAATATACAAGTCATTCGTAATGGTAAAGTCTTGCAAACACTTGATGTTTATGCCTATCTACTGCGGGGGAAGGCTGATGTTAATATATCCCTTAGTGATGGTGATGTGTTAATGGTGCCTACCTATGAAAAAAGAGTTAAGGTAGGTGGTGAACTTAAGCGAAATGGCATTTTCGAAGCTCGTGGTGATGAGAGTGTGGCTGATATGATAGAATATGCGGGTGGTTTCACGGAAAAGGCTTATACACATCGTGTGGAGCTGTATCGTACTACTTCCCGCGAGCGTGCCTTTAGGGATGTGCTCAGTGAGGATTTTGATAATCTCGTTCTTCAAGGAGGTGACAGTATCTTTGTGGGGCCTATTCTGGAGCGTTTCGCCAACAAGGTTAGTATTGAAGGGGCTGTTTACAGGTCTGGTAACTATGAGTTAACAGAAGGTCTGAGCTTGCAGCAATTGATTGAACGTGCCGACGGAGTACGTGAAGATGTGTTCCTAAGCCGAGGATTGGTAACCCGACTGATGGATGACTTGTCACTGCAAAATATTCCCTTTGATGTACAGGCTGTGCTCCGTGGAGAGCGTGATATTTCTCTGCAGCGTGAAGATGTTGTCACCATTTCTTCTATTAATGATATGCGTGAGATACAAACTGTTGAAATATTAGGAGAGGTGCAGTATCCCGGTGAGTTTGATTTTCAAGAGGATATGACGCTATCAGATCTTGTATTTAAGGCAGGGGGATTTAAAGAATCGGCCTCTCAAGCCTATATTGAAGTGTCGCGCCGCTTATCTTATGAAGAGGCGCAAAAAAATAACGACAAGATAGCCCATGTTTATCAGTTTTCTGTTGATCGTAATTTGACGATGAATGGTGAAGATGCCCAGTTTGTAATTCAACCCTTCGATCAGATTTTTGTACGTCGCTCACCGGGCTTTGAAGAAAAGGCCGTTGTTCGCGTGTTGGGCGAGGTAAATTATGCAGGTGACTTTAGCCTGACTTCGAAGAAAGAACGCGTCTCAACAATGATCCAAAGGGCGGGAGGTCTATCACCTGATGCCTACCCTAAAGGAGCCATGTTAACTCGTAAAACAAAGGTGTCGCAAAAAGTAAAACGCTTGCGAGAGCAATTGATGAAGACTGATACTACCTTAGTGTTTTCCGATTTGGGTTTTGAGGTAGTTAGTATAGATCTGGAGAAAATACTTAAGAACCCTGGGTCAAAAGCAGATATTTACCTTCAAAATGGTGATGAACTGGTGATTCCGCGTGAGCTTCAGACGGTCAGCGTTGACGGTAGTGTGCTTAATCCGCTTTCTGTATCCTATGTTAAAGGTCAAAAAATGAAACACTACATTCAACAGGGTGGTGGCTTCGATGACCGTGCCAAAAAGCGTAAGGTCTATGTGATTTATCCCAATGGAGCAGCGTCATCTACTAAAAACTTCCTTTTCTTTCGCAAGTACCCAAAAGTACTGCCTGGATCTGAGGTTGTGGTGCCGCAGAAGCCCGATAAGGAGCCCGTTCCAGCAACAGCCTGGATTGCTATGGCCAGTGCATTGGCGTCCCTTTCGCTAACCATTGTAACTTTGGTTGATCGGCTTTAGTAGAAAAAGTGGAAAATTATTACCGCAGATAAGGAATGTGAAACAATTCAGTTGTTTATGCATCCGTGAACATCTGCGTTAATCCGCGGACAAAGAGAAAAAAAGAATAGTATCCACAGATTAACACAGATGATAAATAGCTGCCCTATTTATTTCTAATCCGTGAAAATCTGCGCCAATCTGCGGACAAAAAAAGAAAGGGATCCATAGATATGCACAGATTTCCACAGATGAAAATAGCTTTGCTATTTATTTTTAATCCGTGTGAATCAGTGTTTATCTGCGGACAACGAATATAATAACTGATGTAGGTGGAAATGACACTCTTACCTGATAAAGAAAAGACCTATAAGATTATAGGATGTTGCATGGAGGTGCATACCGTGTTAGGAGGCGGTATGTTAGAAGCTATTTATCAGGAAGCTTTAGGTATTGAGTTGGAATTAAAGGGAATTTCATTTCAACGAGAAAAAGAACTAAGAGTTAATTATAAGGGAGTTCGACTTAATAAAACGTATAAAGCAGACTACATTTGTTATGATGAGATTATTTTAGAGTTAAAAGCTGTTTCAGAATTAACAGACGAACACTTGGCACAAGTGATAAATTATTTAAAGATAACAGGGAAGAAACTGGCACTCCTGGTTAATTTTGGAAATGAGTCATTGGAATATAAGCGAGTGATTAACTCATGATATCTGCGTTAATCCGTGCTAATCTGCGGACAAAGAGGAAAAAATGGCGATCCACAGATTAACACAGATTCTCACAGATGATAAATAGCTGCGCTATTTATTTTTATGATCCGTGTTAATCAGCGTGCATTAGCGGACAAAGAAATAGGAAAAAGTGATCCACAGATTACACAGATTACACAGATTCTCACAGATGATAAATAGCTCTGCTATTTATTTTTATGATCCGTGTTAATCAACGTGCATCTGCGGACAAAGAGAGAAGGAATAGGATTTACAGATTTACGCAGAAAAATAGCCTTGCTGTTTTATTTTATCGTGAAACAAAACGTTTGTTTACATCTGCGTTAATCCGTGCTAATCTGCGGACAAAAAAATAAGCCACAGATCACACAGATGATAAATAGCTATGCTATTTATTTTTTAATCCGCGCCAATCTGCGGACAGATAAATAAACCACAGATTGCACAGATTATTATAGAAAGAACTAGTTTTGCAACTTGTTTTTTTAATCCGTGTCAATTCGTGGACAAAGAGAAATTATAAACTATTCATCTGAGGGAAATATAACAGTACACTTAATGAATACAGAAAATACAAACGAAAACCTGCAAATCATCAAGGACGATGAAATCGATCTCATCGCCCTCATTAAAACGATTTGGCAAGGACGGAAAACCATTTATTACAGTATCTGCATAGCCTTGTTCGTTGGCTTGATCATTGCCTTTACAAGTCCTTCAAAGTACGCAGCTTCCTGTACCTTAATTCCCTCGGAAGAGAAACGAGGTGGTAACATGGGTAACTTAGGAGCCTTGGCGGGTATGGCGGGTATTAACCTGGGTTCCATGATGGGTGGTACTTCCGGGATTCCTGCCGAAATCTATCCCCAGGTGGTGAATTCCTATCCCTTCAAAAAGGAGATGATTCATCAGCAGTTTCATTTCGAAGATTATGCGGAGCCTATTTCTCTATACGATTATGTACTGGCCGATACGATTCCTACGTTGGGAAGTCAAATCGCCAAATACACTATTCGTTTGCCCTGGACAATTAAGGATGCTTTGTTGTTTAAAGAAGAACCTGCGCAGCAGGCTGATTATGGCGTTTTAAATCTGACTGAAGAGGAAGTAATGGCCATTGATGCACTGGAGGAAGTGATTGTGGTGGAAGTGGATCAGAAGACGGGTTTAATTACCGTGTCGTCAGAAGTTGGTGAGCCTATCTTTGTGGCACAGTTGGTGCAAAAAGCGGTTGAGTTGCTGCAAGACTATGTGATTCAATATAGGACTAAGCAGGCGCGTGAACATTTGGCCTTTGTACAGGATCAGTACAATTCAAAGAAAGCCGAATATGAAACCGCCCAGGCAGCCTATTTCGATTACAAGGATCAGCACCGTAATATGGTAACAGAACGTGTCAACCTTGAATTTCAGCGCCTGAGTGATCAATACGACATGGCCTCAACTGTGTTTAAAGGCCTGGCGCAGCAATTAGAACAGGCGAAGATTGCCGTCAACGAGCAAACACCGGCTTTTACCATACTGGAGCCTGCCAAAGTCCCCATTGAAAAGAGTGCACCGAAGAAGAAGATTATCTTAGTAGTGAGTATTTTCTTAGGAGGCTTTATTGGCTTGGGCGTTATATTCGGGCGATTGGTTTGGAATAATATTAAGGCTAACTTTTAATATTACAACATTTAAATTCGCGTACAGCAAAAAAGAAAAGTATCTGCAGATTTAACAGTACCTGTCCCGCAATGGCGGGATTCACGCAGAAAAATATTGCTGGACTATTTTTTAAATCTGTGATAATCTGTGCAAATCCGCGGACAAAGGAAATGATAAAATGATCTGTTTATTTAGCGTGATGAGCTTAAGAACTAAGCGCTAATAACTACATACTAACAGTTAATCATGAAAAAGATATTACTCGTATTCGGAACACGGCCTGAGGCCATTAAGATGGCTCCGGTAGTGAAAGCCTTTCAGGCAGAGAAAGAGAAATTTGAGACCAAGGTGTGCGTAACGGCGCAGCATCGTGAGATGTTGGATCAGGTATTGTCGTTTTTTGGAATCAAGCCCGATTACGACCTCAATCTGATGAAACCCAATCAGAACCTGTACTCGCTTACCGGTGATATCATCAATGGAATGAAACCGGTATTAGAAGAATTCAAACCTGATGTAGTTTTAGTGCATGGCGATACCACTACCTCTACAGCAGCAGCATTGGCCGCTTTCTACAGTGGAGCCAGAGTGGGGCATGTGGAAGCAGGCTTACGAACCTATAACAAACGCGCTCCTTTCCCTGAAGAATTAAACCGTCAGTTGACAGGGCGGATGGCTGATTACCATTTTGCACCGACAGCGCAGTCAAAGGCGAATCTATTGAGTGAGAATACCTCTGAGGAAAGTATCCTGGTTACGGGTAATACCGTTATTGATGCCTTGTTGAAATCTGTGGAATTGGTTAATAGCATTCAGGATAATCCGGAAATTAACAGCTTGAAAGAAATTGTTGATCCGGCTGAAAAGCTCGTTTTGGTGACCGGGCACCGACGCGAAAATCATGGGCAGGGTTTCCTGAATATATGTGCAGCTTTAAAGCAGATTGCTGAGGAACGCAACGTGCAGGTAATTTATCCCGTGCATTTGAATCCTAATGTGCAAAAGCCGGTTTATGAAATTTTGGGTGATAATCCCAATATCCAACTCATTAAGCCCTTACCTTACGAAGCCTTTATTTGGCTGATGGATAAAGCCCATTTGATTGTAACGGACAGTGGTGGTGTACAGGAGGAAGCACCTAGCCTGGGTAAACCCGTGTTGGTGATGCGCGATACCACTGAGCGTCCCGAGGCCGTGGAAGCAGGCACCGTTATCCTGGTTGGTACCGATAAAGATAAGATCGTATCCGAGGCCACAGATTTATTAACGAATACTGAACGTTACGAGCAAATGAGTCAACTCCATAATCCCTATGGAGATGGCAAGGCAGCACAACGCATCGCAGATTTTTTAAAAGAGAATTAAACTTAATCTTACTCATCGGATGACTAGTTTACCAGTCATTAAATAGTCATCCGATGAGTATTACACAGGATTATTGAAAAATAACGACAATGACAAAGAATATCACCGTATCAACATTAGGGCTTGGCTATATCGGTTTGCCAACCAGTGCACTGGTAGCCTCAAACGGTATTAAAGTAAATGGCATGGATGTGAACCCCAAGGTGGTGGAGACCATCAATCGGGGCGAAATCCATATTGTGGAACCGGACTTAAACAGTTATGTGGCGGAAGCGGTGGATAAGGGTTTCCTAAAAGCAGCTACTACCGTTCAGCCTGCCGAAGTTTATTTGGTGGTTGTTCCCACCCCCTTTAAAGGTAATCATGAGCCTGATATTTCCTTTGTGGAGGCGGCCACAAAGAATATTATTCCTTTGTTAAAGGAAGGTGATTTGTACATCATTGAATCTACTTCGCCGGTGGGGACTACAGAAAAGATGGCTCAACTTATCTTTTCCCAACGCCCTGAGTTGGAAGGTGAGATCTATTTGGCATATTGTCCGGAACGTGTTTTACCGGGCAATGTTATGTACGAATTGGTTCAGAATGACCGGGTGATTGGTGGTGTTGACCAAGCAAGTACACAAAAAGCCATCGAATTTTATTCTTTGTTTGTTAAAGGGCAGTTACACGCCACTAATGCCCGCACTGCAGAGATGTGCAAACTCACTGAAAATTCCAGCCGCGATGTGCAGATAGCCTTTGCCAATGAGTTGTCTTTGATCTGCGATAAGGCCGGCATTAATGTGTGGGAGTTGATTGAACTGGCCAATAAGCACCCGCGTGTTAATATTCTGCAACCCGGTTGTGGAGTAGGCGGTCACTGTATTGCCGTGGATCCCTACTTTATTGTTTCTGATTACCCGCGCGAAGCACAGATGATTGGTAAAGCACGTGAAACCAATAACTACAAATCTTTCTGGGTGGCCGAGAAGATTCAAAATACTAAATTGGAGTTTGAACTCAAACATGGACGTAAACCATCTATCGCCATTATGGGGCTGGCTTTTAAACCTAATATCGACGACTTACGCGAATCACCGGCTAAATACATTGCACAAAAAGTACTGCAAAGTGCCAATGATGAGGACATCTACTTTGTAGAACCCAATATTAAGGAGCATCAGGTGTTTAAGTTAACTGACTATAAGGTTGCTTTAGAGAAAGCTGATATTGTTGCGTTTTTGGTGGCGCATGATGAATTTAAAAAGCTCGATTTGGAGAATGATAAAGTGGTATTGGATTTTTGTGGCGTTGTTTAGTAATGCGTGAATTATTTAAGAAAGCAATTATTTATGGAGTAGGAAATATTGGTTCTAAACTAATAATGTTCATCCTTGTTCCTTTATATACGCACTATCTTTCGACAGAAGATTTAGGAGTATATGACCTAATATGGACATCTATTAATTTATCTGTTCCAATATTCACAATGCAATTACATGAAGCTGCCTTTAGGTGGTTAATTGAGGGGTATAGGGATAAAAGGGAAGTTGTAATTTCAAATTCAGCATTGGGAATTGTATTATTTTTTACACTTACACTGTTTGTATCATTCATTGTCTTATCATTAATTCAGTATAGGCTTAGTCTAAATATCTATTTGCTTAGTTTCTTACTTACTATGGCAATGTGCGTCTATAATTTTATGATGCAGATTACTAGAGCTATAGGTTATTCTGTACTATATGCATTATCTGGTTTTGCGATGACATTAGTGTTGTTGGTTTGTAATCTCATAATCATACAAACAAGTAGAATGCAAATCGAAATGATTTTGTTATGCAACGTAATAGCTTATTTTTGCATTAGTATATTTTTGTGCTTCAAACTTAGAGTTTGGAATTACTTCAAATGGAAATATTTGTCTATTAAGGTTTTAAAGGATATGGTAATATACTCAAGTCCTTTAGTGCCTAATACTATCAGTTGGTGGTTTATAAATTCTTCATCAAAATTTTTTTTGTTTCACTTTTATGGTAGCTCTGTTAATGGGATTTATGCTGTAACTACAAAATTTTCTACAATATTATTTCTTTTTAATGGGATTTTTAATTTGGCATGGCAAGAATACCATATCAGCAAAAGATTCGATGATTCACAGTTTTCTAGGATATTTAACACCTACGTTTTTTTTGAATGCCTTGTAGTTGCTTTAATTATTGTATGGATAAAACCATTGATTAAAGTAGTCGTAGATGAAACATATTATGAATCATCTAAATACGTACCTATTCTTTTAATAGGAGTATGTTTTCAAGCGTTTTCTGCATTTATGGGTGCAAATTTTATGAAAAATAGACAAACTTCGATAATAATGAAATCTTCCTTACTATCAGGATTAATTTCAGTTGCTAGCTGTTCTATTTTAATTCCATTTTTTGGTATGTGGGGGGCCGGAATATCAACATTGCTTGGAATGTTAGTGTTGTTTATATACAGACTTCAATATGTTCTAAAAAATGTTACTTTTGAGCTTGATACGAAAGTATTAATCGCTTCAATAATCAGTGTTTCAATTGCGATGTTAACTTTTTATGGTAGTTTCAATATAAATGTATTGGCTACATTTATTCCAATTTTATTTTTAAGTTATTTTATTATTTCGAAAAACAAACTAACATGAAGTACGGTCTATATACATATTCCGATTACAAAGGATATTTAAACATTGGCGATCATATACAAAGTATTGCAGCTAGACAGTATTATCCACATACTGACGTTTTTATTGAGAAAGAAAATATTTCAGCTTATGATGGTGAAGATACAAAGATGATTTTAAATGGCTGGTATATAAGAAAGCCTGAATCTTGGCCACCAAATCCTTGTATTAAACCATTATTAACCTCAATTCATATTAATTCTAATGCTGCAAATAAGTTTTTATCGAATAAAAACACTGTAGATTATTTAAAGAGGAATGGTCCTGTAGGCTGTAGAGATATGTATACTAAAAAAGTACTCGAAGATAAGGGGGTTGAAGCATATTATTCTAGTTGTTTGACATTAACTTTGAATAAAACAATTAAGAAGACAAAGAATACAGATGAAGTACTAATCGTAGATCCCGCTTTAAGGCCGCCAAAAGAGACTCCTTTATTAGTTTTAAAATTAGTTTGTAAAGGGGTTATATTTTACTGGCTTAATGCAGGGTTCAGGAGAAATTTCAAAAAGCAACATAAAGGTTATTTCTATTTTAAAGGAATCAAAGGTCTTATAAAAAAATATTTTCAAATTGGTGCATTATCTAAATGTATAAGTAAAAATATTTTATTAGAGGCAAAATATATAAAGCACTCTTTTCATAAGTCTTTATTAGAAACTGATGAGGAAAGATTTAGTTATGCTAATGATTTATTGCAACGTTATGCAAATGCAAAATTAATTATAACATCTAGGATTCATTGTGCATTACCAGCTACTAGTTTGGGTACTCCTGTTGTTTTTATAGATGTTGGATACAGGAACTTTTCTGATTCTGGAAGGATTTCTTCAATGAATAAATTTTTCAATAATATTCGAATCAGTCCAGAGGGGATCTCTAACGATTTTGGATTAGATGGAAATTTCATATCTTCTAAAGACGAGATTAAGACAAAAAGTGAGCATGTGAAATTCAGTAATAAGCTTAAACAACAATGTGAAGAATTCATTAAAAGTTAAGGATATCAGATATTAATTTCAGTGATGCTTTTTTAGACTCTACAAATTAAGATTGTAGTTAATACTCTTATAGTTTATTTCTCCCTGTATTGAAAGATTGGGTTAGGTTGTAATTGCTAATTTATGATTTAACGAGGGGTGACTTATTTGATAATTCCGAGTGTGTCAGATAATTTTTTGTATCAATACACTCTAATCCAATATGGAGATTGATATTGATAGAAAAAAAGATAGAGGTTGTTAGATTAAGTTAAAAGCTAATCATGTTGTCTGTAAAAATCAAGTGCTAATAATGGCCATAAAGTATTGTGCGATAGTAGTTGTCTTGAAAAGTATATGATATAATGGATTTAAAGATAAATATTGGGGCTGCAAATATTCTCCCTTTGATATTAATAATTGTAGGTGAGTGTATAACGCCTGTTTCTAATTTAGTTGGCGTTATTTTTAAAAATATCTCGATATTGCTTGCATTGGTTATAATTATTTTCTCGAAGCAGAAACATAGCAATGTAGTCCTTTTTTATATACTTAATATTTTTCTAATTACCGGAGTGATAATATCTTTTAGTTTACCTGCAGCCTTAATTTCTTACTATAAATATCTTTTTCCATTTATATTTCTTTATTATGGGTATACAATAAAAGATTCCAATAAATTAATATCAGTTCTATTTGTCTTTTCAATCATTAATAACCTTTCTCAGGTTGGTATTTATATTTTATGGTTATTGGGGTACAGCCTATGGTTTTTTAATGTAACTGATAGTGGAATAGCTTACTCTAATTCATTTATGGGTGTACTACGTGGAACTGGTTTGTTGGTTTTTTTTGGGGCTTATGGATTTTTTAATCTAGTTGTTTTCTTTATTGCTTATTTTTACAATTCAAACTCAAAACTTAGAAAATGGGCATTAGTTTTATCTTTGCTAGGAGTTATCTTTAGCTTTTCAATGAAGGCTTATGTTGTGTTTATCCTATTATTGATTCTTTTTTATAAAAATAGAAAAATAATTTTCACAACATTTCTGAGTATCTCTATAATTCTAGCACTTTTCTTCGTTAGTGTATTTGAGGAGTTTTCAAATCAAATTATGCTTCGCCTGATGTTGTACATTGTCGATGGAGACTCTGTTAGGGCAGAGTCTTACCGCGTTATGTTTAATGAAGTGGCGAATCTAAACTTTGTTGGACAAGGATTAGGAGCATTTGGAGGAGCTGAGTCAAGGGCTTTTAATTCACCATTTTATAATGAAGTTAACTTTAATTGGTTTAGTACGCCACATTTGGCTACCACTGACACATATTATCCTCATTTATTTGTAGAAGTTGGTCTCATTGGTGCCATTTTTTATCTCATGGTTCTTTGTTTACCGCTGCTAACGAAAATTCATTTAATGAAGAAAAATAGTGTAAAAGTAGTTTGTGCTATATATATAGCCATTCTATTTGATAGTTTGTGGTCATTTGGACTTAATAATTTGATATATGCTAGCTTGTCGTTAACTTTTATATATCCAATACTAAGATGTAAATATTTTGATAATGATAAACGCGATCTATATATACAGGATAGCTAACTTGCTCTATAGATATAAAGTACCTTTAATACCAAGTTTTCTAAAATTAGTTATTTTTTTAGTTTACAATAGTAGTATTCCGTACCAATGTACAATAGGAAAAGGAACACGATTAGGATATGGTGGTATTGGTGTTGTGATTCATAAAAGAGCAATCATAGGGAACCACGTAATGATTGGCACGAATGTAACTATTGGAGGTAAATCTGGTCATTATGATGTGCCGAAAATTGGAAATAATGTATATATATCAACTGGTGCAGCTGTGTTAGGGCCTATTGTTATTGAGGATAATGCTGTGATAGGTGCCAATGCAGTAGTTATATGTGATGTTGTAAAAGATGCTGTAGTTGGAGGTGTACCAGCCAAAGAATTAAAGACTAAATAATAGATGAAGTATGGATTTAAATAAAGTACTATTCATTGGGCCTTACCATAGTAAGGCTAAGGGAGGAGTAAATTCAGTTCTTTGTACATACCAAAAGTTTATAACAGGATTTTCATGTGTTTCTACCTTTCCTTTTTATTATAAATTAGTAAACTATTTATTATCTCCCTTTATTTTGGTACACACCATCTTTAGTGCAATTTTTTCCACTAGGAAAATTATTCATATACATGGGGCCTCATATGGCTCTTTTTTTAGGAAATATATTATCTATAAATTTGTTAGCGTATTTAGCAATAAAAAGATAGTATATCATATACATGGTGCAAATTTTGAATTATTTTCCAATAAAGCAAGCTATTTTACAAGAATTTGCCTGAAAGATTTTATTGAGAATGTTGACCAGATTATTTGCTTATCTGAGTCATGGAAAAATTACTTTACTCAAACTTATAATATTAAGCGAATTGCTGTAGTAAATAATATTGTTCCAAAACCTAATATTATAGAAAAGCAACCTACAAATAATGAATTTGTCAAATTCTTGTTTCTAGGACGAATTGGAGATAGAAAGGGGGTGTTTGATTTAATAGAGTCAATTGCTAAACATCGGGATTATCTTAACGGCAATTTTAAATTGTTTATTGGTGGGGATGGTGAAATTCAAAGACTCCAGAGAGAGATAAAAGAGAGAGAGATTTCCGATTTGGTTGAGTATGTAGGTTGGGTTGATGGAAGAAAGAAAGAGCATTTATTGAATAACTCGGATGTGTATATTTTACCTTCATATAATGAAGGCTTGCCTATTTCTATATTAGAAGCAATGTCATATGGATTACCAATTATTTCAACAACTGTTGGAGGGATTCCTGAAGTTATTAAAGGAAATGGCTTTGTTATTGAGCCTGGTAATCAAGAAATGCTTTTTAGGTGCATAAAACAAATGATAGAAGTAGATAGGCATGAGTATTCTTATTGCTCAAAAGGATTGATACGGTCCTTTTATCCTGAGAATGTAATTTCTCAATTAAGTAAAATTTATATCGAGTTATTGTATTCTGATAGGACTAAAAATAAATCTTGCTCAAAGTAAATTTTTTAAATTAGCAGCCTGTTGGACTTTAGGCAATTTTAGGTTTTTCTCTCGTCACCCTTATTCGAGACATGAGCATAGATATGCGATTCTTATTACCTTAACTAGTTAAGGCCGATTCATTGCTAGAGTAGTTTGAAAGTACTTTAAGGTTTTGATTGTTTAGAGTGTGAGGTTTGTTTTCTTAATTTATACTATCGTCAAAGTCTCCAAAAGAAAAGTATTTGGTAGTTGTCATTTGTGATGAGCAGGGAAGTGTATTACTTCAGTCAGAATATTCAGCTTTACCTATTTGGAGTTTAAAATAGGATATAATTGTACTCGATGAGAAATGTAACCAAAATGAATTATTTGAGATCAGGACGAAGTTTTCATGGGAGAAAGGTATCTTAAAGCTCATAGGTGTATGTATCGTTTTTGAGAGGTTGCAATACAGTGTATTATAGTCATAGAAGTGTAAGTAAAAGAAGAGTAATGAGTATCACCAAGTTTAAAATCTCGCTTTTAAATAAATTATCGAAGTGTAATCGTTTTACTGGATTAATTTTTGCTAAGATTAATTTCTCAAATACATTGGTTTATGGAAATAAGTTTAAAGCTTATAAGAATCAACTTCATGATAAAAGGTGTCTGAATGAAAAGCAGCAGTTTGAGCTTATTAGGCAATTGTTAGATAAAATTGAAGGACAAGTTGCGTTTTATGAAGATGTTGAATTGGATTCAATTAATTCAATATACGATTTTAAGAAGCGACTCCCCTTAATCGACAAGGATATTGTTCTCAATAATTATGACAAGTTCTTAAATAAATCATCCAATGATTACGATGTGTCTACAACAGCTGGTACCTCTGGCAAACCGATGAAAATACGGTTGCCAAAGAATAGGTATATCGTAGAGTATGGTACTTTATATCACCACTGGGAAAAAGTGGGTTATAAGTTTCATTTAAGAGGAGTATTGCGTAATCATAAGTTTGAAGGTAACAAGTGGTGCTTCGTCAATCCAATTACTAAAGAAGTAGTTTTTAATAATTTCGATAGTAGTGACGAGAATTACTATCGCATATATAAAACACTAAAAAGATATAAGATTAAATTTCTACATGCATACCCTTCGGCAGCTTTTAGTTTTTTTTCTTATCTAAAGAATCAGGGATTTACTTTGCCATCATTAAAGGCTGTACTAGCTAGTTCTGAGAATATTTTAGATAATCAACGCTATCTTATAGAAGATATATTTAAGGTTAAATTGATGGGGTTTTACGGACATAGTGAAAAACTTGTTTTTGCTGCTAATTGTCCTAATAGCAACCTTTATCATGTTGATCAATATTATGGCTTTTTTGAATTGATTGATCAGGATGGCAACGATGTTCTTGAACCTGGTGGGGTAGGTGAAATTGTTGGAAGTACCTATTACAATGAAGTTATGCCCCTACTTCGTTATAAAACTGGGGATTTTGCAGAGTATTATGGATCGAAATGTCCACATTGTGATTATGAAGGGATCGTATTGTCGAAAATTTTAGGTCGCTGGCAAGGCGATAAAGTGTATAATAAAGACGGCTCTTGGGTAAGCACTACAGCCTTGAATCTTCACACTGAAATTTATGATAAAATTGATGGTTTGCAATATCGCCAAGTAGAAAAAGGAAAGTTGGAGGTTATGATTATACCCAATGAGAAGTTTGATGAAAACGATGAAATGGCACTCAAAGATCATTTTAAAAGTGTTTTGAATAATGATGCTGAAATTGAGGTGAAGAAAGTTAGAGAATTGATTAAACATAAAAATGGAAAGTTTCAATTATTACTCAGGAAATAATTTCAAAATTACTTTTTTGAAACTTGAGAATTATGTTTCTCAAGAGAATTTTAAGGGCTGGGATCCCTACGATGGATTAAATAGCAAGCTTTTTCAGTTACTGCCATTTAAGAAATATCGTTTCTGTAAATTGGCCTGGATTCAACTTTTCAAGCGAAGTTCATTGAATTACAGAAAAGTTACCGGAGTACCTAAAGAATATAACCCTAAAGCGTTGGGATTATTTTTATCAGCTGAATGTAAGAATTTTGAACGAGAAAAAAAGAGCCAATCAAGTGAGAGAATTGATTTTCTTGTCAAGAAGATATTAGATTTGAAATCAAGCGGGTTTAGCGGTTCATGCTGGGGCTATAATTTTGATTGGCAAGCGCGTGCTTTTTTTCAACCAGAAGGTACACCTACAGTTGTGGCAACCTCTTTTATCGCCAATGCACTTTTAGATGTCTACGATTTATTTAAGGATCCAAAGCTTTTAGCTGAAGCTCGTTCGGCTTGCGATTTTGTTCTTAATGACTTAAATCGAACGCATTTGTCTGATGGTACTTTCTGTTTTTCTTATTCACCATTAGATAAAACGCAGGTTTATAATGCATCTCTACTAGGTAGCAGACTCTTGGCAAGGGTATATTCATATACGAAGGAAGAAATTTTAAGAGAAACAGCTGAGGGGAGTGTTAAATACTGCGTAAAAGCTCAAGAGAAAGATGGTTCGTGGGCTTATGGTACCTTGCCGTTTCACCAATGGGTCGATAATTTTCATACCGGGTATAATTTAGAGTGTCTTACAGATTACCAAAAGTATACAGGTGATACACAGTTTGAAGGTGTTATTCAAAAAGGCTTAGACTATTATTTAAAAAACTTCTTTACTGAGGAAGGGATACCAAAGTATTACAACAATAAAGTTTACCCAATTGATATTCACGCTCCTGCTCAATTGGTGGCTACCTTATTTAAGTTAGGTAAACTCAAGGAGGAGAAAGTTTTAGTAGAAAGGGTTTTAAATTGGACGGTTGAAAATATGTTTGACACCTCAAAAGGGTATTTTTATTTCCAGAAGAAGAAATACTTTACTTCCAAGATTCCTTACATGCGATGGGCACAAGCATGGATGTATTATGCATTATCATTTTACTTATATGAATTTAGAGAAAAATAGAATTACAGATGTTAATCTGTTCTCTATTCCTATTGCAGCAGTTACAATGCAACAAACAGTTGCACGGATTGCCGCTGCAATAGAAACGAATACAGAACTTCAGCATGTAGTGGTTAATGCCGGAAAGATTGTGGCCATGCAAACTGATGCTGAATTACGCGATTCGGTATTGGATGCCGATTTAATTAATGCCGATGGTCAGGCTGTGGTATGGGCATCAAAGATTTTGGGGCAACCTTTGCCCGAACGTGTGGCAGGTATTGATCTGATGCTGAACCTGGTAAAGATGGCTCATGAAAAGGGCTTAAAGTGTTATTTTCTGGGTGCTAAAGAAGAGGTTGTTAAAAAGGTAATTGATGTTTTTTCTAAGACATACTCACCTGATGTTGTTGCAGGTTATCGCAATGGTTATTTTAAAGGGGAAGACGAAGAACAAATAGCTAGGGATATTGCAGCAAGCGGTGCGCAACTATTGTTTGTGGCCATCTCCTCACCTAAAAAGGAAATCTTCGTCAATAAGTATAAATCCATTATGAAGGTGCCTTTTGTAATGGGAGTTGGGGGAAGTTTTGACGTGGTAGCAGGTGTTACCAAACGAGCGCCGTTGTGGATGCAAAAAGTAGGTTTGGAATGGTTTTATCGTTTTGCCCAAGAGCCAAAGCGTATGTGGAAGCGCTATTTGGTGGGTAACTCCAAATTTATATGGCTGGTTCTTAAGGAACGATTTAAAAAGAACAGGTAAATAATGCTAAATAAGATACTTTTTAAGGATAGAGGAGCTTCCCTGATAATGGGAATGCTCCTTTTGTTTTTTATAAGTGATGCTTTAAATGTCATACTGTCGCACACCAACTATTTTGCTACTTTTCCCATAAGCGCTCACATTAAGCTCTCTGCCATTACCAAGGGAATGGCTATGGTATGCATTGTGTCTTACTTTTTGTGGTATAAGAAATATCTCCCACATATAGGGCTTACATTACTTTTGGTTAGTTTTTTTGCTTTGGTAGGCATTAACTTCAGTGATAATACACACCTTTTTACTTGGTTAATTCGCCTCTTTAAGCTGGCCTTGCCTTTTGTCCTGTACTACTTTATAAAGGATCGATCTATTCCACAACGCTCTTATGTCTTTAAGCTATTCGCAGGCTTAATCCTTCTTCAATGCATAACGGTGATAGCAGCCTTTATATTCGATTGGCCGGTATTTTTAACTTATGGAAGTCACCGTTTCGGTTATTCAGGTTTTTTAATAGCTCAAAACGAAGCCAACTTTTTTTATGTGATTGCTTTTGTTTTTTTATGGGCACAGTATAATAACACAGGACATAAGCTCTATGTGTTTTCACTGGTAACGCTACTACTGGCTTCTGCTTTGTTGGGGGCGAAGGCCATTTTATCTTATATGCCTCCGCGGCTATTTACTTTGTTTTTACTCAAAAGCGAATTAATAAATGGCGTTTGTTAGGTGGAGTGCTCTTGGCTGGAGGACTGTTAATGTATGGGCTGTATACAATGGGTGTTTTTGACTTTTATCGTACTTTTTTACAAGAGGCCGATTTGCTAACGATGATTACTTCGTTTAGAAACCTTTTAATACTGGAGCGCTTACCCGCCGTATTTGAGAATTGGAGTTGGTATAATTATTTGTTTGGCGGTGTTAATCCGGCTACGAGCTTCGTGGAGATGGATATGATAGATATGTTTACCTATGGTGGGATTGTTGGTTCCGGTATTTATTACTGGGTTCTATTTAAGACGCTGTTTAAGTTTAAAATGAATAATTATTTGGGTTGGTTCTTGGTGAGTCAGTATTTTATTATTGGGGGTTTGGCAGGTCATGTATTTGCCAGTGGTATTAATGCAATTTATTTGGCTTTAACGTGCTATTATTTGCAGGGTGCAGCGACCAGGGAACAAGATTCAGTTATCTGGAAGCAGGTGAGAGGTGGGATATGAGTGGTGAGATGTGAGTAATGAGACTGATGGACAATCTTTACAATCCACTCAATCTTATTTCAATCACTTTAATCTCCTCAATCTTTCAGGTTCACGCAAAGAACGCAAAGTGTTTTAGCGCCAAGACCGCAAAGAATTTGGATTGTGTGGACACGAGAATGTCGAAGTACTTTATTCTTTATCAATCTCCTCGATCTTTAATTTCATGCAAAGGACGTAAGGTCGTAGAGAAAAGAATGAAGCGAAGAGAGGTGAGTTTTCTCCGGTCTTCGATCGCCTCAAACAGCGAAGCTGTTCATCCGTGAACATCTGCGCCAATCAGCGGACAAAAGAAATAGCAGATAGAAGGACACAGATTGAGTTGATTAGCACATCATGTATTTTCTGTGCATACCAGTTTCCCGATTTCTCAATTTTCCAATTCATAAGTTTTCCAATAAACTCATTAACTGATAAACTATTCAACTTTATAAAGAATTTCCGTATCTTAGCCTTATGCGTTTTATAAGCATCGTCATATTATTCGTGTTGAGTATGTCGATTTCTTTATCACAAGAGAAAGAGGTGGTGATTCCGTATACTCAGGCCGACCGTGATCGAATGGTCCGGGTGGAAACACGTCTGGATAATGTCGAGAAGAGTCTGGATGATTTACGTGTTGAAGTAAGAGAGAGCCAGGCAGCACTGCGTAAAGAAATGCAGGAAGGTCAGGCGGAGCTGCGTAATATGATCGCGGGTTTGATTTATTCCATCTTTGGCTTGATCGGTGTGTTGATTGCGCTGGTTATTTGGGATCGGCGTACGGCTATTAAGCCGGTATCATCTGCCTTGGATATGGAGAAGCAACGTGTCAGTGAAGAGATTCGTTTTCGTAAACGGGTTGTGAAGGCCCTGAAGGAAGCTGCCGAGAAGGATAATAACATACGAGAAGCCTTGAAGCATGCGGGGTTGTTGTAGTAGTTTATTGAGAGGTGAGAGGTGAACAGTGAGTAATGAGACTGATTTGAAATCTAGTAAATCTTTACAATCCACTCAATCTCATCAATCTTATTTCAATCATTTCAATCTCCTCAATCTTTCGGTTCACGCAAAGAGCGCAAAGTATTTTAGCGCCAAGAACGCAAAGAAATTGGATCGTGGAGACACGAGAATGGCGAAGTCCTTTATTCTTTATCAATCTTATTTCAATCTCCTCGATCTTTAATTTCATGCAAAGGACGTAAGGTCGTAGAGAAAAGAATGAAGCGAAGAGAGGTGAGAGGTGAGTTTTCAATCCCCTCAAACAGCGAAGCTGCTCATCTGTGAACATCTGCGTCAATCTGCGGACAAAAGAAGTAGGAAGGGGATGAGACAGATTTACATAGCTTGTCTTTTCAGTTAACAATTAACCAATTCCCCAGTTCCTTAATTTATCAGTTCATCGTCTCACCGCTTCACCAATAAACTTATCAACGGATAAACTATTCAACTTTATACAGAATTTCCGTACCTTAGCCTTATGCGTTTTATAAGCATCGTCATATTATTCGTGTTGAGTATGTCGATTTCTTTTTCACAAGAGAAAGAGGTGGTGATTCCGTATACTCAGGCCGACCGTGATCGAATGGTTCGGGTGGAAACACGTCTGGATAATGTCGAGAAGAGTCTGGATGATTTACGTGTTGAAGTAAGAGAGGGCCAGGCAGCACTGCGTAAAGAAATGCAGGAAGGTCAGGCGGAGCTGCGTAATATGATCGCGGGTTTGATTTATTCCATCTTTGGCTTGATCGGTGTGTTGATTGCGCTGGTTATTTGGGATCGGCGTACGGCTATTAAGCCGGTATCATCTGCCTTGGATATGGAGAAGCAACGTGTCAGTGAAGAGATTCGTTTTCGTAAACGGGTTGTGAAGGCCCTGAAGGAAGCTGCCGAGAAGGATAATAATATACGAGAAGCCTTGAAGCATGCGGGGTTGTTGTAGTAGTTTATTGAGAGGTGAGAGGTGAACAGTGAGTAAAGAGGCTGATGGACAATCTTGTCAATCTTTACAATCCACTCAATTTCACTTCAATCTTATTTCAATCACTTTAATCTCCGATCAATCCCTTGGTTCACGCAAAGAACGCAAAGTATTTTAGCGCTAAGGGCGCAAAGAATTTGGATCGTGGAGACACGAGAATGGCGAAGTCCTTTATTCTTTATCAACCCCCTCAATCTTTTCAATCTCATCAATCTTTCTTCAATCCTTTCAATCTCAGTCAATCTACCTCAATACCCATCATCTCATCAAGCAATAAACTTCTCAACTTTACAAATAAATTCTGTATCTTGCTTTAAAAAGGAGTATTTCAGATAATATTTTTATATTTCGATATATAAACTAATCTATAATGTCTAAAGTAGCACTCATCACCGGTATCACCGGTCAGGACGGCGCGTATCTTGCCGAATTTTTATTGAAAAAAGGATACGTGGTTCATGGTATCAAACGTCGTTCATCTTTGTTTAACACCGATCGTATCGACCATTTGTATCAGGATCCGCATGTGGAGAACCGTAACCTGATTTTGCACTATGGTGACCTGACCGATTCCATGAACCTGACCCGTATCATTCAGGAGGTGCAGCCCGATGAAATTTATAACCTGGCGGCCATGAGCCATGTGAAGGTAAGTTTTGACACGCCAGAATACACGGCCAATGCGGATGGTCTTGGTACTTTGCGTATCCTTGAAGCTATTCGTTTGTTGGGCCTAAGTGAGAAGACGCGCGTGTATCAGGCTTCTACATCCGAGTTGTATGGTTTAGTGCAGGAAGTACCACAAAAAGAGACCACCCCTTTCTACCCACGATCACCATACGCGGTGGCCAAGATGTACGCGTATTGGATTACCGTGAACTATCGTGAGGCTTATAACATGTTTGCCTGCAACGGTATTTTATTTAACCACGAGAGTCCGCTGCGTGGGGAGACCTTTGTTACGCGTAAGATTACCCGTGCGGTATCGAAGATTGCTTTGGGTATGCAGGATTGCCTGTACCTGGGTAACATGGATGCGAAACGTGACTGGGGCCATGCCAAGGATTATATCAAAGCCATGTGGTTAATTCTGCAGCAGGATCAGGCTGAGGACTATGTGATTGCCACTGGTGTAACTACGACTGTTCGCGACTTTGTGAAGATGGCCTTTGGCGAAGTAGGCATTGAGTTGGAATTTAAAGGTAAGGATGAAGCCGAAGTGGGCGTGGTTAAAGCCTGCTCTAATCCTGATTATCAGGTAGCTGTTGGTACCGAAGTGGTGAAAGTAGACCCGCGTTACTATCGTCCAACGGAGGTAGAGTTGCTAATTGGTGATCCAACTAAATCAAAAGAAAAACTAGGCTGGGAGCCTGAGTACGATCTGGCTGGCCTGGTAAAAGACATGATGGAATCGGATGTAAAACTGATGAAGAAAGATCGTTACCTGAAAGAAGGTGGGTACGAGGTTCTCAACTATTTCGAATAACATAGAGAAGATAAAACAAGAGAAGTGAGCGGTGAGAAATGAGTGTGATTATGGGACAAATAAATAGTTTCAGAGATTTAATTGTTTATCAGAAAGCGTATCATATTTCTATGAAGATTTTTGTTCTGACAAAAACATTTCCCAAGGAAGAAAGATATTCACTAGTCGATCAGGTTCGACGCTCATCCCGCTCTATTTGTGCTAATTTGTCGGAAGCTTGGGCAAAAAGAAGATATGAGAAAGTCTTCATAAATAGGTTAACTGATTGTTTAGGTGAAGAGTTTGAGACTGAAACTTGGTTGAAGTATTCTGTCGATTGTAAATACATTACGGAAGAAGACTATGTCATATTAATGAATGAATATGAAGAAGTAAGAAAAATGCTTATTTCAATGATTAAGAGCCCGGGAAAATTCTGCAAGTAAGATGTCTCATCTCTCAATTCTCACCTCTCAAATCTATAATCATCAATTATGAATAAAGATTCAAAGATATATGTTGCCGGCCACAAAGGATTAGTCGGCTCGGCACTATGGAAGACATTACAAAATAAAGGCTATTCAAATTTACTTGGGCGAAGTATCGACGAGCTGAACCTGATGGATGCCCTGGCGGTTGATAAATTCTTTAGTGAAGAAAAACCGGAGTATGTGATTCTGGCAGCGGCTAAAGTGGGTGGTATAGTGGCCAATAATACCTACCGGGGTCAGTTTATTTACGAGAACCTGATGATTCAGAATAACGTGATTCATACAGCGTACAAACACGGTGTGAAGAAGTTATTGTTCCTGGGTTCCACCTGTATCTATCCGAAAGAGGCACCACAGCCCATGTCGGAGGAGTGCTTGTTGACCTCACCCCTGGAGTACACCAATGAGCCTTATGCCATTGCCAAGATTGCGGGCATCAAGATGTGTGAGTCGTACAACCTACAGTATGGCACTAACTTTATTTCGGTGATGCCTACTAACTTGTATGGTCCCAACGACAATTTCGACCTGGAGAAGTCGCATGTGTTGCCGGCTTTGGTGCGTAAGAATCATTTGGGCAAATGCTTGCAAAACAATGACTGGACCGCCTTGCGTGCCGATTTGGATAAAAACCCCATCGAAGGCATCAATGGCAATCATTCCGAAGAAGAGATATTGTCAATCCTTGACAAGTACGGCATTCGTTTAATTAGTGAAGATTCGTCCAATTCACGTGTATCGATAGAGATATGGGGAACGGGCAAACCCATGCGCGAATTCCTGTGGTCGGAAGAGATGGCAGCAGCCTGTGTGTATGTGATGGAAAATGTTGATTTTAAAGATACCTATCAGGCAGGTGCCGCTGAGGTACGCAATACACACATTAACATTGGTACGGGTAAGGAGATATCTATCCGTAGTTTGGCTGAGACCATCAAGGAAAAGGTAGATTTTGAAGGCGAATTGGTGTTTAATACCGATAAGCCGGATGGTACCATGCGTAAGTTAACCGATCCGTCCAAGATCCATGATTTGGGTTGGCACCATCATATTGATATCGAAGAAGGGATTGAGAAGATGTATCAGTGGTATACGAAGTAGAGGTGAGCGTTGAGCGTTGAGAATTGAGTAATCTGGGAAATTATGGCACAGATAAATAGTTTCAGAGATTTAATAGTATGTCAGAAGGCTTATGCAGTTTCGATGGAAATTTTTCTGTTGACGAAGCGTTTTCCTAAAGAAGAAAGGTATTCCTTAGTAGATCAAATTCGACGTTCATCTAGATCAATATGTGCTAATTTGGCTGAAGCCTGGGCTAAAAGAAGATATGAAAAAGTATTTATAAACAAGCTAACGGACTGCCTCGGCTAGGAATTTGAAACGGAGACGTGGTTAAATTACTCCTTGAACTGTGGGTATATAAAAGACGAAGATTATAAAGAATTACTAATGAACTATGAAGAAGTCAGAAAGATGCTGATCTCAATGCTCAGGCACTCTGAGAAATTTTGCATTTAGGTTTTCTCATTTCTCGAATTACTATGAACAACAACTACCTAATCATTATGGCCGGGGGCATCGGTTCGCGCTTCTGGCCCATGAGTACGCCCGATACGCCCAAGCAGTTCCTGGATATCCTGGGAACGGGACAGACGATGATTCAGCAAACCATCGGGCGACTGGATGGCATTGTGCCCTTCGAAAATGTGTACATCGTTACCGGTAAGCGTTACCGCGACCTTGTAAAGGAGCAACTGCCCGATATCCGCGAGGAACAGATACTGATGGAGCCATGCATGCGCAATACGGCACCCTGTATTGCCTACGCCTGTTATAAGATACAGCAGAAGAATCCGGCGGCGAATATTGTGGTCGCACCTTCTGATCACCTGATCACCGATGAGGCAACCTTCCGTTCCGTCATTGCTGAAGGACTTGATTTTGTAGCTTCCAATGAGGTGCTTCTGACCTTAGGTATAAAGCCACATCGTCCGGAGACGGGTTATGGTTATATACAGTCAGGGATCGGGCAAGGTGGTCCGTTCTTGAAAGTGGAGGCTTTTAAAGAGAAACCCGATCGACAGACGGCTGAGCAGTACCTGGCAGAAGGTCATTATTTTTGGAATGCCGGCATCTTCCTGTGGTCGGCACAATCAATCATAAAAGCTTTTGAACAGTATTTACCTGAAGTCGCGGCAATCTTTGAGCAAGGGAAGAAAAAATATTACTCCGATGAGGAACAGGCTTTTATCGACGAGTATTTTCCTCAGTGTGAGAATATATCCATCGACTACGGTATAATGGAGCATGCGGATAATATCTACACCAAGCCGGCCAGTTTTGGTTGGTCAGATTTGGGTACCTGGGGCAGTCTGTGGGAGAAACGCAGTCGTGATGAACAGGGCAACAGTGTGGTAGGCGATGCCGTGAAGATCTATGACTGTAGTAATAATATCATTACCGTACCTGATGGGCGTAAGGTAGTGCTACAGGGACTGAATGATTACATTGTAACGGAAGCCAATGATGTTTTTATGGTGTGTAAAAAAGAAGATGAACAAAGTATCAAGGTGTTTCAGAAGGATAGTTGATGAAAAGAAGCTTGTAAAGTCTTCAAAAGGAATAGGAAAGGTAGCATTCTCGCGATGCTACCTTTCTTTTGGCACTTTCAGAAGTGATACTTATGAAGAACAATATATGAGGTTAATCTTTGTTGATTAGCCTTTTTGTTTTTCATA
>NZ_JBNGOZ010000028.1:0-31925 GCF_050589825.1 Carboxylicivirga longa
AGGAAAGGTTTTTGAAAATAGACCTATGTTATCAACAACTAATCGGTTTTACAACGCATTATTAAACTATAGCCTAAAGGAATTCTGACGTCTACCAACGGTACTTTGCCAGAGACATGGAACCAGATTTATATTGCAGTTCGCGATGCCAACAATGTGATTTACAATGTAGCCGATGTTGAAATGGATGAAACCATCAAAGCGCGTATAATAGGTGAGGCTAAATTTTTGCGTGCTCTGCATTACTTCAACCTGGTGCGTTGCTGGGGTGAAGTACCTTTGCGTACTGAGCCTGTTCAGCCTGGTGAAGATGCAGGCCTGCCTGTTTCAACCAGGACGGATATTTACAATGTCATTATCAGTGATCTGAAATATGCCTCAGAGCATTGTTGGGGGCGTAATGAGACACGCCTGGGTGAAACGAATCATTTAGGACGTGCAACAGATGCGTCTGCACAGGCTTTATTGGCTCGTGTATATTTGCATATCGCCTCATCAACCCGTTGCGCAGCAGAAGGAAGCGAAGGCTGTTCGCCATATGCTGAATTTGGCACTGACTACAAAACGTATTACGATTCATGTAGAGTAATGTGTGATTCTGTTTTAATACAACCAGGTTATGCTTTATCATCTTCTTTTGAAGAGTGGCAAACCCTTTTTGATGCAGATAAAGGAAATTTTCCTGAGATGCTATTTGATATTCAAGGCTCATCAGCTACCGGACAAGGTACTGCTGTTTCCAACCTCTTTAGCCCACGTAATGCCGGATTAAGTGGCGGAGGTTGGGGTGGCACCAATAAAATGGTGGCCGGTTTTACGCAAAATAGTGTGGATGCCACTGATGTACGCTTCGATAAAGGAATCATTCAATATTATGAAGATAATACCTATCGTTATGAATTACTACCAGCCTATAACGGTTATGCGCGTTACCTACTGGATTCTGGCGACCGAAAAGGAGCTGTCTATAATGTTTTTACGTCAAAGTTTATCGACAGCGATGCAACAACTGAATATACAAGTCAGCAAAACTGGCATGTGATTCGTTTAGCTGATGTTTATCTAATGCGCGCTGAAGCTTTAGCAGAAATAAATGAAGATCCTACATTGGCGAATTCTGATGTTAATATGCTTCGTACACGTGTCGAAATGGCTGGTTTAGATTTTACTGGCCTGACCATGGCTGAATTCAGAGAAGCATTATTACGAGAAAGAGCAGCTGAATTCTTTATGGAAGGTCAGCGCTGGTTTGACCTGACGCGCCTGGGTGTTTATGAGGAAAAATGTAAGATTGCTTTTGATCCGAAGAATCAGGGTAAAATTCAGGGTATTCGTGGTCCTGAGGATTATACGTGGCCAATTCCTATTACCGAGACGTCTGCCAACGATAATATTGACGAATAAGAATGACTGTGATGATAAGATTTGTGTGTATAGCTGTATTAAGTCTGGTGTTAATGCCAGGCTTGGTGCAGGCAAAGAAAAAGAAAGAGAATAATCGCCCCAATGTGGTATTCATCATCTCTGACCAACATAAAAAAGATGCATTGGGTTGTTATGGCGATGAACTGGTGATTACGCCCAATATTGATGCGCTGGCTAAAGAAGGCGTACGGTTAACCAATTGTTATGTGGCAGCGCCGGTGTGTGCTCCTAGTCGCGCGGCATTGATTACTGGTATGTATCCGTTTGCCAACGGAGCTCCTTATCACAAGGCACCTGTTAAAATGGCCAATGGCAAAGAAAAACATTTAGGCTCTGGTTTTCTTAGAGAAACAGGATACCATGAGGGCATTGTGACTTTAGCCGAGGCCTTTCAGTCTAATGGTTATATTACTGCCTCACCGGGTAAAATGCATGTGCATGGCGAGCTGCAAAAGAATGTTGATGAGGATCATCCGGAAGGTAATAATTTGGGTTGGGATGAGATCAATACTCGTTACTACACTCATTTTCCCGGAGGACATTATCAGGATGAGGTGGGTGAAGATGCTTACCAGCGTTATCGTCAGTTTAAAAAGTATGCTAAAGTATATAAAGGAGGGCCTGGTCACTTAAACGAGAAGTATGAACCAGCTTTGGTGAAGAAAGATGAAGATAACTTTGATATGGTCGTCGCCCGCAAATCAGTGGAGTTTATCAAAAAGCGTGGTAAAGACGGAGAAAACTTCTTTTTACATGTAGGTTTTGAAAAACCACATCCGCCATTTACCACCACGCAGAAGTATCTGGATATGTATAATCCGGAAGATTTCACCTTGCCTGAAACTGCTACCGAATGGCATGGCAAAGGGAAATATCCATGGGTTCCCGACTGGATTCACTCAGGCTGGCCAAACAAGTACCCGGTAGCCACAAAAAATATTATGGCATCTTACTATGCCTGTGTGACGCAAGTTGATGATATGGTAGGGCGTGTTGTTGATGCCCTAAAAGAAGAAGGTCTATACGACAATACCATCATTGTATATACAACCGACCACGGTGAGCACTTGTTTGAGCATGGTTTAAGAGGTAAGCATTGTATGTATGAGGATGCGGTGAATGTCCCCTTTATTATTTCATACCCTAAGGCTTTTCCTAAAGGTGAGGTAAATGATATGTTGGTGAGCTTTGTGGATATCATGCCAACGATGTGCGAATTGACAGGCACACAAGTGCCCGAGACAGCACAAGGGATTTCAATTGTAGATAATTTGAAGAATGGTACCCGTTTATTAAATCGTCCGGTATTGTCGGAGTATCGTAGCGGTAACTACAACGGCTTTAAAGAGATTAAAAACCTGCCATCACGCATGTTCCGTGTTGATGATTACAAGTTTATCTATACGCACGGTATTATCAGTCAGTTGTATAATGTGGTCGAAGATCCTGATGAGTTAAACAATCTGGTTTTAGATCCCGCTTATCAGGATATGGCGCGTGACTTCTGTTTCCATACTTTAGTTGATAAACCTATTTTGGAATACCAAAACATGGATTTGTCCATTAAGTACCGCACTATAAAATGGCAAGCCTTTGACCAGGCCGATAGTTATGCCGTGTATTATGCTCCTGAGAATAATCCGGGGGCTGCAAAAATGATGGTTGAAGGATTGACAGAGCTATCCTATAAAGTACCAAAAGAAGGGTTTTATTGGGTAATGGCGAAACCGAAATATACACGTACATCACCACGTTTAGGAGATGTGCCTGTTTATTTGGAAGAATACACCTATCAACTGCCAATTTCCGATGCCGTTGAGTTTGTACCGAAGAACAAGAAGTAATTTACAAACCTAATAAGCAGGCATCTATTTTATAGGTGCCTGCTTTTTTAATAAAGAGATGATGAAGCGAATCTTAATATTCTGCACAACCCTATTTCTGACTTTATTATCTAATGCACAACAGCCCAATATCGTATTCATTCTTGCTGATGACCTTGGATATGGTGATTTATCCTGTTATGGGGCTACAGACCTTTATACGCCAAACATTGATAAACTATGTGAGAAAGGTATAAAGTTTACCAGAGCTTATGCCAATAGCACGGTTTGTTCACCAAGCCGGGCAGCTATATTAACAGGTAATTACCCCGATATGGTGGGTGTACCAGGCGTTATTAGAGATATGCCTGATAATACCTGGGGGAATCTGTCTGATGAAGCTGTTTTTCTACCCAAACAGTTAAAAGCGCTTGGTTACCACACAGCTTTAGTTGGAAAATGGCATTTAGGTTATGAAAGTCCTGATTTACCAAACGACAGAGGATTTGATCATTTCAAAGGTTATGTGGGTGATATGATGGATGACTATTATACCCATAAACGAGCCGGTATTAACTGGATGCGTGAAGGTAGTCAGCAGATAAACCCCAAGGGGCATGCTACGGATGTGTTTACTAATTGGGCAGTGGAGTATATCAAGATGCAGTCCAAGCCTGACAAACCTTATTTTTTGTTTTTAACCTACAATGCCCCTCACGACCCTGTTCAGCCACCTGCGGATTGGTTAGATAAGGTAAAACATAGAGAACCAATGGCCAGCTTAAAGCGCCAGAAACTAATAGCCTTGATTGAACATTTGGATGCTGGTGTGGGAAAAGTAATGGAAGTCATTGAAAAGAGTGGAGAAGCAGATAATACATTAATTGTGTTTACATCAGACAATGGCGGTGCTTTGCAGTATGGAGCCAATAATGGCCTGTTAAAAGGGGGTAAAGGTGATTTATACGAAGGCGGGATTCGAATTCCTTGTGTAGTTCGCTGGTCTGGGAAGATAAAGCCCGATACAGTTACACAAGCCATCATGTTAATGGACTTCTATCCAACCTTAGTTGAATTGGCGGGAGGAAAGTATCAGCAAAAACATTCCTCTTTAAGCATTGGTAACTTATTAAAGGGAGAATCATTTAATTCTGAGAACAGGGAAATGGTTTTTATGCGACGTGAAGGTCATCGTTATGGTGGGCGAGCATATTATGCCATTTCCAATGGTGAATATAAGTTAATGCAGAATTCCCCTTTTGAACCGTATCAGTTAATTCGTATCATTGATACCAGTTCAGTAGAAATACCTGTTGAAAACGCAATTATTAAAAAAGAATTGTGGAAAAAATTGATGAAGCACATTCAGAATTCAGGACATATGCCATGGATGTAATCTGCAGATATGTAGGTTTTTGGCAGTTTTTAAACCCATCTGACCAATATGTAAACCTTATTTTCTATTGCAAAAAATACTTTTGATTTTGAAGCAAAGAATTAAATCAAAACTAAATAAAATGAATATGAAAAGAACGTTTACTCTACTTGTATTGGCAATGGCAATTGGTACAGCTTTTGCACAAACCGTTAAAATCGGTAGTACATCTTATAACAGCATAACAGAGGCAATAACTGCAGCTTCTGATAACGATGTGATTGAAATTACAGGTATTCATACCGAATCGATTACCATTGATAAAAACATTACACTTCGCGGGACAGATCCAACTACTGATATTATTCAGGCAGCTGCATCTGCGTCATCTGATGGAACGGGTACCAGAGTGATTAATGTAGTTGAGGGTATTACAACTGTTTCAATAGAAAACTTAGGTATTCAAAATGGTAATGCACCTGATACTGATAATGGCGGAGGTATTAATGCAGATAAGATAACAGGCTTACTTACATTAAGGAATCTGATTATCAAAGATAACTTTACAGCTAAAAATGGTGGTGGAGTTAGTTTGGCTGGTACGAATGCAAACATTATTGAATGTACTATTACAAATAATACGTCTTCTCTTGATGGTGGCGGAATGATTGCAGTACCAAATAATGGTGCGGCCATTAATTGTGTTGTTAACATCAATAAGTCATTAATTGATAGTAATACAGGTAGAAATGGCGGTGGAATATATATTAATGGAAATAATGATTATGGTAATGATTATACCATTGATGTGAATGTAGAAAACACAACTGTTTCTAATAATAATGCAACTAGTGCTTCAGGTGGCGCTGGCGGTGGCGCTGTTTGGTGTAAAGTCGCTCAGTGGACTACAAATGCAGGAGGAGACGGAACATCTGGTAATATCAACTTGAATTTTGTACATGCTACAGTTTATAATAATACGCATGCTGCTCTTGTTAAAGGTGGATTGCGATTTACTGGTACAGCGGGTTATACAACTAATTTAAGTGCACATAATTCTATTATTGTATCAGCAGATGATTTATCGGTTAAGGCAATTAACTTTACAAATGCCAGCCTAACTGATATGGTAAACTGTATAATTGGAGGTTTAGAAGCAGCCGCATCAGCAAACCCAATTATTGATGATGTCGCAAAGAATAACGCCAAGGGAAAAACGGCAACATTTGCAGGCTTATCAGGTACCTTAACCGATGAAGGTGGTAAAGTGAAAGTATTAGCATTGACTGATGGAGCGAATGCCATTGATTATTGTACGGCTGCAACGGGTATTACCTTACCAACAATTGATGCTAGAGGATATTCGAGAGATGCTTCTCCAGACACGGGTGCTTACGAGTATAACGGTGTTTCAACCGACATAGATAATATTAAGGAACTATCAATTAATATTTTTCCTAATCCTTCCAATGATTATTTCAGAGTAACAGGAACAGATAAAATAGATAAAATTTCTATTTATTCATTAGGCGGTACACTAGTTAAGTCAGTTATCAATAATACACAGGTTGATGTATCTGGATTAACCAAAGGAGTTTACTTAGTACAGATATCCGGAGAAAATGGTGAAGCCATTAAGAAGGTAGTTGTAAAATAGTCTGGTTAATAAATAATCTAAAAGCACTTTGACTTTGGTTAGGGTGCTTTTTTTAATCTATTTAGTATGCAAAAAAATTTATTTCTGTTTGGGATTTATTTTACAATCATCCTGCAATTTGGGTGTGCTGAAAAGGTTGAGAAACCTAATATTCTATTCATAATGACTGATGATCATGCGAGTCATGCTATTTCAGCCTATGGAGGCATATACAGCAAAATTGCACCAACGCCTAATATCGATCGCTTGGCTAATGAAGGCGTATTAATGAATAATGTTTTTTGTACCAATGCTATCTGTGGGCCAAGTAGAGCAGCTATTTTAACAGGGAAGTATAGTCATATGAATGGCTACCTGAAGAATTACAAAGGCGGTCGATTCGATAATACGCAATGGACTTTTCCGAAAGAGCTACAGGCCAATGGCTATCAAACAGCTATTGTTGGAAAGTGGCATCTGGCATCAGAGCCAACAGGTTTTGATTACTATAAATACCATGTTGCAAGGGGTGAGCAGGGCTTCTATTGGAATCCTGTTTACAACGATAATGGCGATACAGTCAGAGTGAATGGCTATGCCACCAACTTAACCACCAATTTTGCATTAAATTGGCTAGATGAAAGAAATGAGGATAATCCTTTCTGCCTGATGCTGCAGTTCAAAGCGCCTCACCGACCATGGCAACCCGACTCCATTTATCAGCAACTGTTTGACGATATAGAACTACCATATCCATCTACCTTTAATGATGATTATCAAGGGAGAGAATTAACAGCTGGTAACACTGAGATGACAATGAATGATTTCAGTCGGGAAGACATGAAATTAACACCGCCAGATTCACTCAAAGGAAGACAACTTCGGAAATGGATTGATTTTGGTATTAAACGCGATGAGAATGTTATTCCAAAAGGAGGAATGAGTGAAAAGGCGGCACGTAGATGGAAATATCAGCGCTACATGAAAGACTATCTGGCCACAATTCGTTCTGTTGATGATAATATAGGAAAAGTGTTAGCCTATTTGGATGAAAAAGGTTTAACTGATAACACCATTGTTATTTATACTTCTGATCAAGGATTTTTCTTAGGAGATCATGGTTGGTTCGATAAGCGATTTATGTATGAACAGGCACTTCGAATGCCTTTCCTGGTACGTTATCCCAATTCAATAAAGGCAGGCGTTAGTTGTAATGATGTTGTTACCAACATCGATTTCGCACCAACCATATTAGAAATGGCTGGATTGCATGCTCCGGATGAAGTACAGGGAAGAAGTTTCTTTGCCAACCTAAACGGAGAAACTCCCGATGATTGGCGACAATCCATGTATTACCATTATTACGAATACCCGTTTTGGCATCATGTTCAGCCACACTATGGAATAAGAAATCAACGATATAAACTTATTCATTTTTACTATGATGTAGATGTGTGGGAGTTGTATGACCTTCAGGATGATCCTAATGAAATGATTAATCTTATCAACTCACCCGAACATCAGACTATTGTCAATCAGTTGAAAGTTGAGTTAAAAAAATTAAAAGTGGAGTTTGGAAATACAAAATCAATTGAAGAACTAAGAGGTATATCTGATACTGATTTTGGAGGATTGGAATCAGGTAAACATTGATTTAGTAAGTGGCTAACAGAGTTAAATAATTTTTTAAACACATTAGGACTTTGTTTAAACCGTAAAAATATATAATGGTTCTTTCTTGTAAATAGGTTTATATATAGCCTTTAGTAAACCTAATCTATCAAACAGGTGCCAAAATTGGCAAATGTTTGATAGATTAGGTAGTCAAGAAATGGAATATTAGATGAGTGGTTTACATCCCCAACTTCCCTTTAATGGCCATCATATCCTCTGATATCTTATTCTCTAAAACCCTGGCATAAATCTGAGTGATTTTTAAAGATTTATGACCGAGAACTTTTGAGACTGTTTCAATGGGAACGCCATTGGATAAGGTAACTGTGGTAGCAAAGGTGTGGCGTGCCATATGCATGGTTAGGTTTTTGTTGATGTTACAGATGTTGGCCAACTCTTTTAAGTAGCTATTGAGTTTTTGGTTGGAAGCAACTGGTAATACCCTTCCTTTTAAAAGTATCTCTGGATAATCTGAGTATCGTTCAAGTATATCAATAGCATTAGGATAGAGCGGGATACTGCATTGAGACTTGGTTTTTGTTCGATTAATAATTATCCATTGGTTACCATCGTCTCGTTTTTGAATATGATGCGGACTTAACTTCGAAATATCCGAATAGGCTAATCCTGTATAACAGGCAAAAATGAATATATCTCTGACGATGGATAGTCGGTCAATTTCTAGGCTTTTTGTTTCGAGTCTGTGAAGCTCATCTTTGGTTAGGAAATCACGATTGGCCTGTTCTAATTTTGTTTTAAACTGATTGTACGGACTCTTTTGGATATATTCCATCGAAATAGCCAAATTCATCACTCTTTTGAGGTGTTTGTGGTAATTCCAGGCTGTATTCTGATGAACGCCATATTCAGTCTTCAAATGCATGTCAAATTGGTTAAGGAAATCGTAGTCAATAGCTGTTATCGGAATGTCCTTTTTTCGAAGTTGAGACTGGATAAACTCAGCTAATTTTTTGCGCGAAACTCGATAGTGCTTTAAGGTGCGGTAGGCATAGCCATGACCAATATTATTTTCAATTGTCTTCAGATAATAATCAAAAACCTCTAATACACCCTTCGAATCGCTTTTTCCAAGGAATTCATTTTTAATATCAACCACATCAAAATCTTTTCCCAATGAAACAAAGCGGTTGTAGATGTCAATAACCGATGTTTTGATTTTTCTCAGGCGTTGGTTTAATGAATGTGCATCAACTGTTTCGTCAGTAAACAGTTGATGTACTTCATTCCAGCTGCGTGGTGTGCTTCTCATTCCAGTTGATAAATCTACCCTTCTTCCTTTAAATAATAAACGAAGGTAAACAGGGAAGGAGCCGTCCTTTCCAATTCTGGATTTTCGCAATACAAAATTTGAATAAAACCTCATAATAATAAAATTTTGTGGTCACGATGGTCACTCAATAAGCTCAAAGTTCTTTTGGATTCCATAGAAAACCAAGTTCAAATAAAATCAATATGAGTCAAATTAAATCTTGGTAACCAGTTGGTTAGATGGTCACGTGACCACTTTTGCCAAAAAGGTAGTGGTCACGTATTGGTCACTTAAAATACCAGTTTTGACCACTATTTTTGAAGTTTTATGAAAATAAAAAAGCGCTTAAAACATTAGTTTTAAGCGCTTTTGGTACTGGATGAATCCAGTGTGGTACCCGAGGCGGGACTTGAACCCGCACGGCCTAATGGCCACAGGATTTTAAGTCCTGCGTGTCTACCAATTCCACCACTCGGGCATCCTTGGAGCGAAAAACGGGACTCGAACCCGCGACCCCGACCTTGGCAAGGTCGTGCTCTACCAACTGAGCTATTTTCGCAGTTTTGTATTTCACCAAATTCAGTTGGTGTCCTACTTTCAGTGTCATTTGCCCTCGCTGCGTTTCAGCGTTTGTTTCTCAAATGCGGATGCAAATATAGAGGCTTTTTCAATAATTACAAATAAAATATTTGCTGTTTTTTGAAGAAAAATAGCCCTTTTGCTTTATTTTCCTTGTCATCAGTAAGTTCGAAAGGTGATTTTTTTCTGCTGCCTACTAAGCACTGCTCCCAATATTCGGGTGGACACCTTCAAAAGCATCTATCTATTCATTAAAGCTTGCCATGCAAGCCGCGTTATGACCGCTGATTATTGCCGATTAACACAGAAAACCGCTATGCCGTTTTGATCATCCGTCCAAATATGTTGGCACCTGTTGACTACCTTGTATAATAAATTGCTCAGTATTTTTATATTTGTTTTCAATGTGAGCGGGGTAATGGTATCTTTCACTACTCACTACTCATTACTCACAACTCCCTACTCACTACTCACTACTCATTACTCACCTCTCATCCCTCTACTTTCCACCAACCCATTTTTTAATATCATTCAGCTTATTGAGAGCCTCCATTGGCGTTAGGTTATTCACATCAAGTGTTTGTATTTCGTCACGTATTTGTTTCAGTACGGGGTCGTCAAGCTGGAAAAAACTAAGCTGCATACCTTCGCGATGCTGACCAATATCGTCCATTGGCTTTGATAGTTCGCCTTTACGGTTCGACTGCTCCAGCTCGCCCAATATCTGATGAGCGCGTTTGACTACGCTTTTAGGCATGCCCGCCATTTTGGCCACGTGGATACCAAAGCTGTGGTTACTGCCGCCGGGCACCAGTTTGCGCAGGAAGATAACCTTATTATCCACCTCTTTTACCGATACGTTATAGTTCTTACAGCGTGGGTGGGTTTTCTCCATCTCATTTAGCTCGTGGTAATGGGTGGCAAACAAAGTTTTGGCACCGGCGCGCTGCTGCTCGTGTATGTACTCCACGATGGACCAGGCAATGGAGATGCCATCGTAGGTGCTTGTGCCACGCCCCAGCTCATCAAACAGTACCAGGCTGCGCGGTGTCAGGTTATTCAGTATGCTGGCCGCCTCGTTCATCTCCACCATAAAGGTTGATTCGCCCAGGCTGATATTGTCGGAGGCGCCCACACGGGTGAATATCTTATCCACCACACCAATGGTAGCCGCTTCGGCAGGTACGTAGCATCCTATTTGTGCCATCAGGGTAATTAGGGCTGTCTGACGCAGCAATGCCGATTTACCGGCCATGTTAGGTCCGGTGATGATGATGATCTGCTGCTTCTCGTTGTCAAGAAAAACATCGTTGGGTATGTACTGTTCGCCGGCCGGTAGTTGCTTCTCAATCACAGGGTGACGACCGGCGCTGATGCTCAGAATCAGCTCTTCGTTGATGAGGGGACGCACATATTTATTAATGGTGGCCAGGTTGTTGAACGATAGCAGTACATCAATTTTGGCCAACAGCACGGCATCCAATTGTATGGCCGGTATAAAGTCGGCCAGTGCCATCACCAGCTCGTTGTAAAGGCGGGCCTCAATGGCTTGTATCTTCTCTTCGGCGCCCAGTATTTTCGATTCGTAATCTTTTAGTTCTTCGGTGATGTAGCGCTCGGCATTTACTAGTGTTTGTTTGCGTATCCAGCCTTCCGGTACTTTATCTTTGTGGGTGTTGCGTACCTCAATGTAATAGCCAAACACGTTGTTGAAGGCAATTTTAATGCTGGGTATTTTGGTTTCTTCTCCGAGACGTTGTTGCAAGTTAGCCAGGTAATCTTTGCCCGAGAAAGCGATCTTACGCAGCTCATCCAGTTCGTTGTTCACTCCACTTTGAATCACCCCTCCCTTGGCGATCAAAGAGGGTGGGTCAGTCTCTATCTCGCGGTGTATGCGCTCGCGTATGGTGAGGCAGGCATTTAGCTGATCGCCGATGTGACGCAGGTGTTCGTTGCTGCTGTTCAGGCAGCTGGCCTTAATGGGCTCAATGGCAAACAAGGCTGTTTTCAGCTGGTTCAGCTCGCGCGGTGTGATGCGACCCGCCGCCACCTTGGCCACCAACCGCTCCAGATCACCAATGGCATGCAGCTCCTCTGTGAGGTCGGTCTTTAGTCCCGGTTCCTTAAAAAAATGCTCCACCACACTCAGGCGATCCTCAATGGGTTTGACATCCTTAAGAGGTAAGGCAATCCAACGCTTCAGCATGCGCGAGCCCATGGGACTGATGGTGCAGTCAATCACATCGCTTAGTGATTTACCACCGTCGTTTAAGGAGCTGAACAGTTCCAGGTTACGGATGGTGAATTTATCGAGCCACACATATTTATCTTCATCAATGCGCCCCAGAGCTGTTATGTGCTGCACCTTATGATGCTGGGTAAGATCAAGGTAGTGCAGGATGGCGCCAGATGCCGTTATGCCATTACTCATACTATGTACACCAAATCCTTTCAGCGAGTTGGTTTCAAAGTGTTTCAGTAATCGGTCGTGGGCCGAGTCAGGTGCAAAGGCCCAGTCGTCGAAGGCATAGGTGTAATGTTTATCACCAAACGATGACTCAAACTCTGCTCGCTTTCCTTTCTCGTATAATACTTCTTTGGGCTTAAAGTTGGTTAGTAGTTTATCTATGTATTCCGATGACCCCTCGGCGCACAGAAATTCACCCGTGGAGATATCGAGGAAAGCCACGCCAAAGGCTTTTTTATCGATGTGCACACTGGCCAGGAAATTATTTTCGCGGTGCTCCAGTATATTATCATTAATGGCCACGCCTGGGGTAACCAGTTCGGTAACACCGCGTTTCACAATCTTCTTGGTCATTTTCGGGTCTTCCAGCTGATCGCATACCGCCACCCGTTGGCCGGCGCGTACCAGCTTGGGCAGGTAAGTATCCAGGGCATGGTGCGGAAAACCGGCTAGCTCAACATACGAGGCCGCACCATTGGCACGGCGGGTGAGGGTGATACCCAGTATTTCAGATGTTTTGATTGCATCCTCCGAGAAGGTCTCGTAAAAGTCACCCACTCTAAACAATAAAATTGCATCCGGATATTTGTCCTTGATGCTATAGTATTGTTTCATTAAGGGGGTTTGAATGGGAGCTTTTTTTGTTTTAGCCAATGTATTCTTCGATTTAAATTTTTTAGTAAATGAAATTGTCTACACTCGAAAATAATAGCCAAAAATATAATTAATCACTTGAAAAAACGAACCGCAGTGCTTCTCATTAGTCATATTAGTATTCATATAATTTTAAACCGGACACTAGTAGAGTAATACGTTTAATGGCAGTCAGGTGCGAAATAATCCTAAAATTATGGATAAGCGCTTGTATGCTCAAATTCCGGATACCGATTATAGAAAAGACTTGTTTTTGAAAGACGCTCCCAATTCAAATAGCTCTGCGGCTAATGGCGAAGGGGGATGGAAAAATAACACAAATCCGCTTTATACTACAGAAGAAGAGTTTGATGCAGAAATTGAGAGGTTAGCGAGTGTCTATGGATGGACTGATAAGCATAATACACATCCGTACATGCACGTAAAAATGAGAAATAAAGCACCGGGTACTACTGATCCGGATGATATTATTTTAATGCGTTCTTCTGAAATGTATTTAATTGAAGCAGAAGCAATGTTAGGTAATATTGATGAGGCACAAGAGGCCTTAAGGCCATTGGGTATGGAACGTGATGAAGCCTATGATGTTACTATCTACGACTCAAAAGATAAATTAATGGAGCATATTAAGTTTCAGCGGAAATTAGAATTGTGGGGAGAAGGATTTCTTTACACGGATAAAATACGTTGGGATGAAGGAATTGACCATGGCGCAGATGGTGGTTCTGGTGCATCTAAAGGTTTATATCAAAAAGGATTTCAGCAAGATAGGCCTTCGGTTAATAAAGGGTGGTTATTTAAAATACCTCAATTAGAAATTGATGCGAACCCAAATTTAGGTCCTGAGGATCAAAATTAATCTGCGGGTTAAACTGATGGGTGCTAAAGCTGATTGTTAATCGGCACCCTTGTAAGTTGCCATAATAAATAGGTCTAAAGCCTGACTCCTTCGGGAGTCGGGCTTTGTGTGTTCCAAAGGATCGCAGCTTATCTGTGTCGTGTAAAGTAAGATGCGAGCCTGAAGGTGGGTAATTAAACACTGCATCTGATGTGTATTTCACTTAGAAAGCTGCTATCCTGATTGTTAAGTCTGCGATTGTGAGGTTATTTAACACATTGATACTTGCCTGCTAAGGCGCTAAAAAGATGATTTATATCAATAATGTTAAAAAATGTAATAATTGCACAATTAAAACAAAACCCGCAAAATGTGCGAACTGTTACTATTTTGAATAAAATAATGATAAATAGTTACATAAAGATTATGCGCGGTAATAAAGTGGAAAAAATTGGCCACTTCGTCCCGTAGACCTTATGAAATCGTAGGTTAAAAAGTTTTAAAAACCAAATGATAGTGTTACTTTTGTTCATATTGAAATAAAATTGTCCTATTTATTAATTTTAAACCTTTAGTCTATGAAGAAAGTACTTTTTGCACTTTCGATTATGGTTATGGTGGGCTTGCAAGCACTGGCGCAAACCACAAACATAACCGGTACAGTGACTGATGCTAAGGATGGTAGTCCCATCCCCGGAGTATCAGTAGTTGTTAGAGGAACAACTGTGGGAACAGTAACCATGCCAGATGGTAAATACAACCTGGCCGTTCCCAGTGATGCAACCAACCTAATTTTCTCCTTTGTGGGAATGAAATCCCAAGACATTCAAATTGCCGGCCGCACAACCATCAATGTGGTGCTCGAAAGCGATGCCGTGGATGTGGGTGAGGTAATTGTAGTAGCCTATGGTACATCAACCAAAGGTTCGTTTACCGGTTCAGCAGCTGTAGTGGATGCTGAAGTAATAGAAAAACGTCAAGTAGCCAACGTTACACAGGCATTATCAGGCTCAGTGGCCGGTGTGCAGGTGTTAAGCGATAACGGCCAGCCCGGTGCATCCGCCAAGGTGCGTGTACGCGGTGTGGGTTCGATTAACGCCGGAATGGAGCCACTTTATGTAGTGGATGGTATTCCTTTCGATGGCGATCTGTCGTCAATTAGTTCTAGCGATATTGAATCGATGACCGTATTGAAGGATGCGGCCTCAACAGCCCTGTACGGAGCCCGTGGTGCCAATGGTATTATCATGATTACCACTAAGAAAGCTAAAGCCGGTAAAGCCATGGTGAATTTGAATGTGAAATATGGTTTTAACTCACGCTCGGTAGAGAACTACGAGGTAATGACCAGCCCGCAAAATTACCTGGAAAAATCTTATGAGGCCATCTACAATGCCGGTATCTACAACCTGGGCTACACGCCCACAGATGCCTACTTGTATGCCAACTCCAAGATCATGACCGACTCAGAAGGAGGTTCGGGTTATCAGATTTATACCTTGCCTGATGGGCAAAACCTTATTGGTATGAATGGTAAGTTAAATCCCAATGCCACTTTAGGTTATAGTGATGGCGAGTACTATTACAAACCCGATAACTGGGAGGATGAGATGTTCGAGAACAACCCGCGTCAAGAGTACAACCTGTCGATCTCGGGTGGTAACGACAAGAGTACTTACTATTTGTCTTTTAACTACCTGGATGATCAGGGTGTGATCAATGGTTCAGGCTTCGAGCGTTTGTCAGGTCGATTCAAAGGCGAGCACAAAGTAAAAGACTGGTTAAAAGTAGGTGCTAATGTAAACATCAATAACATTACCAGCAATTACCCTGGGGAGCAAACAACTACAAGCTCCAGTGGTAACGCCTTCTTTATTGCCAACTATATTGCACCCATCTATCCCATTTATGTGCGAGACGCTGAAACACAGCGTATCGTAATGAATAACGGACGCAAGGTGTATGACTATGGTGATGGTAAGAGTACCAATATGGACCGTTCGTTTATGTCCATTGCTAACCCGGCTGGTGACCTGACTTATAATAAAACGGACTATAAGATGGACATCGTAAACACGACCTGGTTTGCTGAAATTTCGCCCATCGAGGGGCTGAAAATCAATGCTCGCTATGGTCTAAACGTGGACAATACAAGGTATAATGATCTGGGTAACACCTATATGGGACAGAGCGCTTCTTATGGAGGTACGGTTTATCAGGAGAACTCAAGAACCTATGGTTTTAACCAGCAGTATGTGGCCAACTATCAGTTTGATATTAATGAAGATAACCTGTTCGACATCACAGTGGGTTACGATGGTTATACCTACGAGTATGAGTATGCTTATGCATCGGGACAAAACCTGTATAATCCTGAGTTATACTACGTAAACAACTCCATCGATCAAAAACGGGGTGGTGGTGCCAAAGACACTTATGCAACAGAAGGTATTTTTGCTAGAGCCAACTATTCTTTACGCGATACTTATTTCTTTAATGTGGCCTATCGTCGCGATGCTTCATCACGCTTCCATCCTGATAACCGCTGGGGTAACTTCTACTCGGCAAGTGCGGCCTGGATGATTAGTAACGAACCCTTTATGAGTGCGGTACCCTGGGTGAACATGCTGAAACTAAAGGCTTCGTACGGTGAGCAGGCTAATGATGCCATTGGTAACTACTATGCTTGGGCAGACCAGTGGCAGGTAACCGGTGCCGACGGTATCTTTGCTGATGGTACACTTGATTATAAAGGTAACAAAGACATTACCTGGGAGACTTCTACTTCTTACAATGTTGGAGTCGACTTTGCATTGTTAAGCAATCGCCTGAGCGGTGGCATAGAATATTTTGGTCGTAAGTCAGCTGATATGCTTTACTACGCACCCGTGACAGGTATTGCCGGATATAATGAAATTCCTATGAACGTAGGTTCTATGACGAATTCCGGTCTTGAAGTGGAAGTGGCTTATAATATTGTGAAAACCAATGACGTAAACTGGATGTTCAACGCCAATGCCACCTTCGTTAAGAATAAAATTAATGATTTGTCACCGGAGTTAAACGGTGAATTAATTGATGGTACACGTATTTATTCAAAAGGAGAGTCAATGTATCGTTTGTACCTGGTGGAATATGCCGGTGTAAACGCCGAAACAGGTGAAGCTGAGTATTGGACAACCAATGACGAAGGCGTGCGCGAGAAGACAACAGATTATTCTGATGCAGCAGATCACAAGGTGGCTACTGACGATCTGATGCCTGCTGTTTATGGTGGTTTCGGTACTACGGTTGAATTCTTTGGCTTTGATGCTTCGGCTCAGTTAGCCTATCAGTTGGGTGGTGAGATTTACGACTCAGGTTATCGTCGTCTGATGCACGGAGGTACCTCCAGTGATGCCGGGCAAAACTGGCACAAGGATATTTACAATGCCTGGACGCCTGAAAATCGCAATACCGACGTACCCCGCCTGAATGCCAACGACCGTTATGCAAGTAGTACATCTACACGTTGGTTAACCAGTTCTGATTATCTGAGCTTAAATAACGTAACAGTGGGTTATACTTTGCCAAGTAATTTGGTTTCGCGTTGGAACATTCAGAAGCTACGCCTGTATGTATCGGCCGAAAATATAGGTATGCTAACCAAGCGTAAGGGACTCGATCCACGTCAGAGTTTTACCTCTGCAACAACGGCACTTTATACGCCAATTCGTACAATTTCGGGTGGTTTAAACCTTGTATTTTAAATTACTTAAATAAGTGATATGAAAAAGAAATTATTATATATGTTAGTGGCACCCGCCCTGATGTTTTTCAGCGGGTGTGAAGACAACCTAAATACAGTGCCGGAGGGTGGTATCATCACCACAGAGCAAAAGCAGGATGTGTATGACAAAGATCCTTCTAAAGCGGCGGCTGGTGTAACCGGTATTTATGCTCAGTTTAGTCAGTATGCACCTAATGAGAATGTTTTAAACAGGGTGAATCACCATGACATTGGCTATCCATCCCTAATGATGTTTTCCGATGCCAATGGCTTCGATGTGGTGCAGGACGATAATGGCTATAACTGGACAACCAGCAGCCTGGAGTATTCCGACCGTGTTTATACCTCACGCGAATGTCAGATTGTGTGGAACAATCAGTATAAGATTATTTCAAACTGTAACAATGTGATTGCCGCCATCGATCCGGCAACTGAAGATCCAACATCCAAGTACTTTTTAAGCCAGGGGCTTGCCACAAGGGCTTTTAGTTATTGGGTGCTGGCGCAGTTATATCAGTTTAACTATGTGGGCAACGAAAGTAAGCCATGTGTGCCGATTGTTACTCCTGAGAATGCTCAAAACGTGGCTTTTGAGGGTGCTCCCCGTGCTACTGTACAGCAAGTATATGACCTGATTAATGCCGATATTAATACTGCCATTACTTTGTTAACAGCTGCTGAAGAAGCCGACGTGACGCGAGATGATAAGCGTTATATTAATCTGGCGGTAGCCTACGGACTGCGTGCGCGTGTTAACTTAACCATGCATAAGTATGCCGAGGCAGCTGCTGATGCTACTAAAGCCATTGAAATTTCGGAGGCTACCCCGGCGAGTATTGAAGATGTTAGTAAGCCCGCATTTTGGACTGCCAATGAGTCTAATTGGATGTGGGGTATCTTAATTGCAGAAACCGACCGCGTAGTAACTTCCGGTATTGTCAACTGGATTTCGCACATGGGCTCCTTGAACTACGGTTATGCCAACTATAATAAAGGACGCCAGATTAACAAGAAGCTGTATGCCACTATAGGTGATGCCGACGCCCGTAAAGGATGGTGGTTAGACGAAAACAAAAGCTCTGATAACCTGTCGCCCGAATTTGCTGCATCGATGGAAGCATATGGTTACAAAGCTTATACCCAGGTGAAATTTGCACCTTATAAGAATGAGGCAGAAACTGCAACCAACGCCAATGATATTCCTATGATGCGCATCGAAGAGATGCATTTGATTAAGGCGGAAGGCGAAGCCATGAGTGGAGGCGATGGTAAAACTACCTTGGAAAACTTTGTGAAAACCTATCGTGACCCCGATTATGTATGCCCGGCAGCTGATCCTGAAGGCATTCAGGAAGAGGTATTCCGTCAGCGTCGTATCGAGCTTTGGGGCGAAGGCCTGGTATGGTTTGATATTATGCGCCTTAATAAGGGTGTAGATCGTCGTGGTGCCGGTTATCCTAACGCTACCATGGTATTTAACATTCCTGCCGGTGATAACACATTGTTATGGCGTTTACCTGAGGCAGAAATACAGGCCAACCCGGCTATTAGCGAAGGGGATAATAATCCGTCATCACCGGATCCAAAGCCTGTACCCGATGTAGAGTAATGCGTTTAACCACAAAAAGATTAATTACATGAAAATAACAAAATTATATATTGCTTTATTCATGATTGCCGCAGCTGTATTTACAGCCTGTGACGATTTTGAAGACACCGTTGAGCCAAGTCCGGCGGTGCCCGAAGGCTGCCTGGATGTATTCTTTCCAAACACGAATGCTTCGATGTTTGAGTTGGAGCCTGCCGATGCCAAAGAGATCATGCTGACCGTATCGCGGGGTGTAACTGAAGGAGCGGCAGAAGTGCCTTTGACCGTTGAAGAAAATACGGATGATATTTTTCAGGTGCCTGCCAGTGTTACCTTTGCTGCCGGCGAAGCCGAAGCGGAATTTAAAGTTACCTTCCCCGATGCCGGTGAAGGAACTGCCTATAAACTGAAAATTGCTGTTGAAGGCGATCAGTTTGTAAATCCCTACGCTGCCACCAAACCCTATGTTTCTACCGCAGTATCGCGTGTGAAATGGGTGCCAATGGCTGAACCAATGGTTTATATAGATGGGACTTTTAGTGCGTTCTATGGTGTTGACTTGCTCCCTATGTATGTTTGGGCGGAGAAAGCACAATTGGGTAGCTCGGTTCGTTATCGCTTCAAAAATGCCTATAGAGTCCCTGTAACCGGAGAATGGGTTGATGGCTCAGATGGTCCCGAGTATGTTGCCACTCCTGATGAAGATGGCATCTATGATGGTTATCCTTATAATTGGCCTGGCGATTTCGATGAGAGTCAAGACTACTACACTGTTATCGAGATTGATGACCCGGAAGGTATATCAGGTAAGGTAACTATGACACCACATGAGATTGGTACAGTATGGAAGTATGGTATGTTTAGCATAGGATCGATTTATCCTTTTTTATCTGATAAAGTTGATGAGTATCCTTTGGGTACTTTGAGTAATGAAGTTGTAACCTTTGGCGAAAGTTCGCTATTCATTAGTATGGCAGATTATGATGAGGGAGCACCTCGTATAGCCGATACACCTACCTTAATTTATCTGACTAAGGATGCCTATATAAAGGCCAATCTTAAGATTGAAGATTACAATGACGTTGATTATGAGGTTATTGCCGGTCAGGTAAGTGAATTCTGGTCCAATGCCTACGATGAGGCTTGGCCGCAGAGTTTTGCCAAGGCCATCGATGCCGATCCCGAGAACGAAGAGAGTGATTATAAGAATCTGTATTACCTTGCCGACTTATATGTCGAAGGTAAAGGACTCGCTTTCTATTATCCCGAAGGTGGTAAGTTAGAAATTCCGGATATGCAGGCTACCGGATTAAATATTTTTGGGGAAGAGGTATATGTATCGCAAAGCCCCAACCTTAAGTCAACAGTGGAAGTAAATGCTAAGGGGATTAGCGTTTATACACTAGGACTGATGTTCCATTATAAAGATGGTACCATTATTGGCGATTTTGACGAGGTGTACTACTACGGTAAGGCAGCGCCAACTTACGAAATGGCCGACTATCTGGGAGATTTCGTAATGACCGGGCCTAGTCTGTTTCAAGGTGGATCACCTGCCAATATGAATGTGACCATCGCCGAAGGTGCCGAGGCCAATACTTTAGTAATCACCGGCGTTACTTATGCTGAAGAGATTGTGGCTACTTTTGATCCGGTAACGGGCAATATTTCTGTAGCGCCACAGGCTTTGGCAGATTTCGAAGAGAATGATGTCACCTTGTATACTTTTTCTGAAGAAGGTCCAGGAGGCACTGAGATTATTGAGTTAATGATGAATTTACCCGGCCAAATAGTTGTGGCACCAACAAGTGTAGCATTTGGTTATCTTTTAAGATCTGAATCTCTTGGAGGTTGGCTAGCTGCGTACTATAACATGGTATTCACACCAGTACCGGCAGGTAAGGCAAGCACAAAATCGGTGTCAACACCTGCCATTAGAGTTCAGGGTGAAATTTCGTGGACTCAAGAAGAAGCTAAGCGCAGCCATAACTTTAAGGTGCAGGGTAAAATCAACCCTAAAGCCGTAAAAAAGAATTTGGACGATGCAATAATTTTCTAATGTGGAAAATAAGTATAGACTAAAAGGGAGGGTGTTGCGTGCAACACCCTCTTTTTTTACACAGGAATCCGAAAGATGCAGCTGCAGGATAGCCACATTATAAAACGATATTATTTTTGAATCCTGAAGGGATTCAACCCTTAAATGTGTTTGCCCTTTATGTAGCCCTTAAGGGGGTTGTTAATAAGTTCTAATTTCCTAACTTTAACGTTTTAATACAAAACTAAAACCCAAGGCATGAAGCTACTTAAGCTTACGCTGTTGCTTGTGCTCACTACGCACTGTCAGGTAGCAAAAAAAACGATGATCGATCGTAACTTACATAAGGCTATTGAGGCTCATTTTGAGGGTGCTGTAAATACTACGCCCAATTCAACAGGTAGCTTTGTGGTGGTTACACAGGCAAAGGAGCCAAGCATGGAGGTGCCCGTTAATGCGCTGAAATTTGCCATTTACGATGCGCAAAAGCAGAAGATTGTTTATGTGGAGCAAAAATACAATGCGCAGGTGAGCTGGTACAATAACGAAACCCTCTTTGTTAAGTCAAGACCCGGTGTGAAATCAAATGATGCAGAAACGGATCGGGCCATGCGTGAGTATTATATTAATGTTAAAACTTTAGAAAAGGTGACCCTGCCGCCTAGATGATATGACCTGTTCTGCAATAGCTTTCCTAGGCTATTGCCTGATGCGAGCAGGAAGTGTGAGCGCCGGAGCCGGTATTAATCCTTAAGAAATAAATCAAATCCTATGAGAAAGAGTATTTTTTTATTTGTTGTACTTTTTGCTGTTGGTATCGGCATATTCCTTACCCGGCATAAGAGCGATTCCTCAGCTGAGAAAGCACTTCAGACCTCTGAACGACTCATTCAGCAACAGATAGATGCTAAAATTGAGCGCCGTAAACACGGTTACGCCAAACCGGATAAGCCGGATAAGTTTTTGGAGCATATTTACATGCTGAAGACGGGTGGCGATCCTGATAAGGAGTATGTGTTTAACAGTGCCTTCAAGGAGTTGAAAAAAGCACGACTAAAAGCGACTCAGCTCAAAAGTACACAAGCCCTTGACTGGAAGCCGCGTGGCCCCGGTAATGTGGGTGGACGTACGCGTGGCCTGATTATCGACCCAGATGATGCAAGTGGCAATACCTGGTTTACCGGCCCCGTGGGTGGCGGTGTATGGAAAACTACCGACGGTGGTTTCACCTGGAACTGTTTAACCAAGGAGTGGCCCAACTTATCTGTGGCTTCGCTGGAGATGGCAGCTTCCGATAATAATGTTATTTACGCTGGAACAGGCGAAGGCTTTGGTAATATGGATGCCATTAAGGGAAATGGTATTTTCAAGTCCATTGATCGGGGACTTTCATGGACACACTTGCCCTCCACCATCGACGACGATCGTTTTACCTATGTAAGTCGTTTACTCATCGACCCGTTGGACGCTGGTATTGTGCTGGCAGCAACTAATACGGGTATCTATCGAAGTGTTGATGGAGGAGCCTCCTGGACTGAAGTGTATGCCGCTGCAGAAAAAGTACAGGATCTGCGCGCCCGACCCAATGATTTTAATACCCTTTACGCCAGCGATAACAATACGGGCATCCTCATGTCCATCGATAGAGGTCGCACCTGGTCTTTAAGTAAATCGCTGATGAAAGGGCGTATTGAGTTGGCTACCTCTTCGGCCAATCCTGATTATCTCTATGCCTTAACACGTTCTTCTGATCTTTACGTTTCGCTTGATGGAGGTGACAATTGGGCATTAACCAGCCCGAGCCCCAAAGTTGAATTTTTAGGTAGTCAGGGATGGTACAATAATACCATGGTGGTTAATCCCGGCGATGCCACTAAGTTGTTTGTAGGAGGTATCGATATGTATAGTGTTGTCTTAGGCGATGAGGTGGATCAAGCCGGCACTTCCGTATTTGATGTACAGCTAACCAATAGCGACTTTCTGTCCTGGTCCGATTTGGGTGGCGAATATCTTGCCGGCGGTATAAAAATAATTTCTGATAACAGTAATTTATTTACCGATGTTGAAATTTCTTTCGGTAACGGAGTTTCTCAAAAGGCTCACCGCTTTACCAGTTCTTCAAGTGCAGCGCTTCCTGCGGCTGCCGATCTTCAGTACGCCGATTATATTGATGTGCCCTTTACGGCTGTGGATAAAAGCACCGGTAAGCAATTAATGGTTTCTTTCCTGGATAAAAACAATGATCAGGTGTACGAACCCGGTAATGCCGAGGCCGAACAGTTTTATGTGCATGCGGTGGATTACTCAGCCACTGCCTCTGCTGAGATAAGCGCAACCGGGGGCGCCGCATATCAGCGTATTGCCGTGCTTAACCCGCGTCTGGCAGAAGGCTTTACATGGAATGCTGCGAGCCTGCCTGTATCAAGCATTCTGCTGGATGCTTACACATTAAAAAGCCGTGCAATTACATCTGAAAAAATAAGTGTATGGTATCCGCGTTCTGCCGCTAATTATTCGCATGCCGACCACCATAACCTTGCGATTGTTGAAGGTGTTGGTTCACCGTTCCGCATTGTGAATTGTAACGATGGGGGTATGTTCATCTCCGATGATGGCGGAGCTACCTGGGAGGAGCGCACCGCAGGCTATGTTACTTCACAGTTTTATGGAGTGTCGAAGCATCCGGGCAAAAACATGTATTTTGGCGGAACGCAGGATAACGGAACCTGGCAATCACCTGAAGACCCGGTTGAAAATAGTGCCTGGGTTAATAAGTGGGGCGGTGATGGCTTTGAAACGGCTTGGCATTCCACAGATCCTGAAAAAATGGCCATGTCGGTTTATAACAACCAAATTAAAATTACCTATAATGGTGGTCAGTCGTGGCGCGAGGCAGCCATTGGTGATGTGGGAGATAAGGCACCATTTGTTACGCGCATAGCCAATGAAGCATCTGATCCTGAACTCATGTTTGTGGGTGGAGCCTCCGGCGTGTGGCGCTCAACTGATTTTGGATTAAACTGGCAGTTGGTTAAAATGCCTGTCGGCACCTGGAATTATGGAAGTGACTTTCCGCATATTGCCGTCAGCCCGGTGAACAGTAAGTTCGTGTGGGCGGGTAATGCCATGTCAGGCGCCAATAGCCTGGCTTTTTCCAATGATGGCGGTTTAAGCTTTACTCCGGTCTCAACACCAGGTGGAGTAGGTGCCTACATCTCTGAGTTGGTGGCGCATCCCACAAACGAAGATGCGGCTTATGTTCTATTTGCTCAAAATGGTCATCCCAAAATTCTTTATACTGATGATAGAGGGACTAGTTGGACTGATTTAACTCAATTTCAAGACGGGAAAAGTAGCAATGGTTTTCCGAATGTGGCGGTTTATTCACTAGTGGCCATGCCGCAGGATGCCAATGTATTATGGGCTGGAACAGAGATTGGGATTTTTGAAACCACCGATGGAGGACTTAGTTGGCACTATGCCAATAACGGCTTGCCGGCCGTATGTATCTGGGACATGAAAATTGTAGGTAAGCAGCTAGTGGTGGGTACACATGGCTTAGGCATTTGGACCCTTGATATGCCTGAGATACCTGATTTACTCAAGAAGCCGGTTTTGGATGCCGGTAAAGATCCACAAGGTAACATTGCTGTTCAAATAAGCCTGGAAGCAGGGTATGATGTGTTGGAGTTGTACATCGATGATCAGCTGAGTAAAACTTATGAAAATATAGGCCCGGGTGTTATTCGGGAAGCGATTGCCTATGACTCTGATAGTCCTTTTGTTGGCGTGCAGGCGAAAGGTAAGTTGGGAACGCAGGTAGCCGTTTCGGCTTACGTTGATGTGGATAACTTCATGGTTTATGAGCCTCTTCAGGGTTATGTTAACTCATTTACTACCCATCAATATGACTTTGAGGGTGCCAACTTTAGCGTGTCTGAGCAGTTGTTTAATAATTGGGCGATCCATAGCCAACATCCTTACGCGGTTAAGCAGAACAATACCTACATGCTCAAATATCCCATTGAAGTAGTGCCTGCAGCTGAAAGTGCAGTGATTAGTTATCGCGATATTGCGCTGATAGAGCCCGGTAGCGCCAATGCTGTTTATGGCGATGAAGAGTTCTGGGATTATGTGGTGGTAGAAGCCACGAGGGACGGAATAAACTGGCTTCCATTAAAAGATGGGTATGATGTAAATGCATTTGATAAGTGGAAGGAGTTCGCATCAGGCGGTATTAGCGCTATACCTAAGAATGAGTCGCTTTTTGCAGATCATACTATTAATCTCCATGATTCATTTGCCCCCGGTGATGTTATTTTACTTCGCTTTAGGTTGTATTCTGATGAAGCAAAAACAGGCTACGGTTGGGTTATTGATGATTTAAAGATTCAGGAGACTGCGGCCAAATCCCGTCAACTAAAACTCGCGGCCGGTATTAATCCACAAGGTGCTATTGGGGTGTCCATTAACGCTATGCAAGCCTATGATAAAGTTGAGCTTTATATGGAAGATGAATTGCAGCAAGCCTTCGATAATGTGACTATTGGGGCAATAACTTCTGCCATTCAAAATTATCCGGTCGCTAATCCGGTACACTTGCATGTGAAAGGGTATCTGGGTGCTAATGTGGTAGTTACTGATTATGCTGAGGTAAACACTGTGGTGGTCAATGAAGCGGTGCAAAAATATATGAACAGCTTCTCAAGTCGCAAAGATGATTTTATGGGTGATTTCACAATTAGTGATGAGCTGTTTAATAACTGGGCAGTTCACTCTTCTCATCCCTATTCGGATAATAGCGAACTTACTTATTTGTTAAGCTATCCTATTGAAGTGATGGAGGAAGGTAAGGCTTTCATGAGTTATCGCGATATCGCTATGCTAGGTGGCGCTGACAATGATTATGTGATTTTGGAAGCTACAAAGGACGGTGCAACTTGGGTGCCACTACTGGATGCCTACAATGTTGATTATTCCAGTAAGTGGCAGGCCTTTGCCGATAAGGATAACGCTTATGCCAACATAAGCTCTAAACCAAATTCCATCGGTATGTTTGAGGAGCATGCTGTGAACCTGCAGGATTTCTTTGAAACCGGCGATGTTATTCTTATCCGTTTCCGCCTTCATTCCGACCTGAATACTGTAGGTTGGGGTTGGGTGATTGATGATGTGATTATTCAGGAGGCGGGTACAAGCGTTGAGCTAGACAAGCAGACAGCTGATGTGCTGCGGGTAAGCCCCAATCCGGCCACTTCCTTCATCGATTTGGCATTTCAATCGCCGCTCATGGGCGAGGTGAACGTGGTGGTATATGATGTGGATGGCCGTGCCGTATTAGCTCGTGATTTTAATAAAACAAGCGGTCTTTGGGAGCGTCAGCTGCCCGTGGCTCAGTTGAGTCGCGGACTTAAGATTGTCAGACTTAGCATCAATGGTAAAGTGTATCAGCAGAAGGTATTGTTGAAGTAAACATCTTACATCTGTTTCGGTTCTAGCCGGTGACTGATGATGAAACGTGATAAAGCGTAAGGTGCCTGTATTCAGGTCCTTGCGCTTTTTTATTGGCGCATTAATCCTTATTGCTCATAGCGCGGTGTTCAGCTTATACTCTTTTTTGTTTAACAATGTGAATTGACCCTCGTAATTTAGAATGAACATTGGATTTTAGCGGTTATCTCCATTTGGTAAGCGTTGCGTAAGTTTCTTATTTAGAATAGCACAATTAATAAAAGATAAAAGCATCCTAAAATATTGTAAGATCAAATCATTTGAAGTATATTTGTTCAACAATTTAGTAATGAAGTAAAACACAATATTATGACCGCAGTACAATTTGATCAGAGATTATTAAGCATGCAGGATAAGCTTTTGTACTTTGCATTAAGCTTGACTGCCAATGATGACGATGCACGAGACCTGTTACAGGAAACGACCCTTAAGGCGCTTACCTATCGTGAGCAGTTCGTAAACAACACCAACTTTAAGGCCTGGGTGTTTACCATTATGAAGAACACCTTTATTAACAATTACCGGCGCATACAAAAAACGCGTACCACCTTCGATAGTACCGAAGATGCCATTCGTGCGGCCTATAAAAGGAATTACGCATCCGAAACCCCTGAAAATGTTTATTCCGTAATGGAAATGAATTCCAAGGTGGAGAAACTGCATGATGATTTCCGTATCCCTTTTAAAATGCACACACAAGGATTTAAATATAAGGAGATTGCAGAGAAGCTGGATTTGCCCATTGGTACTGTTAAGAGCCGTATTTTCTTTACGCGCAAAAAGTTGCAGGAGATGCTTAAGGATTATTAATTTTTTCATCCTTCTCGCTAATGGTAGATCATTATAAAAGTATTATGGAACAGTTCTCTACCATAATGCGCTTATAAAGAACCATTCCGGAAGTGTTTATTTAGTAAGGTTTGCAAAATATTATCGGATGATGGGGTGCTGGCGAAAGTACCCGGTCATCCGATTGTTTTTGCTAAGGGCGTTTTTTAGTAATTTGCCCGCGTTTAATTTGCTTAGCCCTTTTTATGATGGTAAGGTAAATGAATACCGTTTGTATTAATTTTATCAATGATTAATAGTGCAATTATGAAGAAAGAAACGAAGGTAAAGCGTTACGAACGTATATATGAACAAATTAAAGAGTTGATTGCTGCTACCGATAATCCGGCATCGCGCATGGCAACCATTAATGCAATATTGCACCATAAGTTTTCGTATTACTACTGGACGGGGTTCTATGAGCTGATTGATGGCGAACTACTCGTGGGACCTTATCAGGGGCCGGTGGCCTGCCTTAAGCTTAAAAAAGACACCGGTGTATGCTGGGCCGGCATCAATCAACAAGAAACAATCGTAGTGCCCAACGTTCATGATTTTCCGGGTCACATAGCCTGTTCATCGGCCAGTAATTCTGAAATTGTAGTGCCCGTGTGGAAAGCTGGTCGGGTGGTGGCAGTGCTCGATGTGGATAGCCGCGAATTGAATTCATTTGATGAAGAGGACCGGTTCGGACTGGAGAAAATAGTGGCTCTTATTTATCAGAACTAAACGAACCTTACTTTGTTGTAAGGGCATGGTTAAAAAGGTACTGATTACAGGAGGAGCCCGGCGCGTGGGCGCTTACCTATGTCGCCACATGGCCGGGCAGGGTAAGGATGTTATTATCCATGTAAATACAAGCAGGGCGGCTGGCGAACAGCTCAGGGAAGAGTTGGCGGCAGCCTACCCACAGCAGCAATTTGCAGTTGTTGAGGCCGATCTGAGTGACTGGAAGAAGATGAGCGACTTCATCAATAAGATCTTTGCCAGCTGTGGTCTTCCCGATTTGATTATTCATAATGCCAGTCATTATTTGAAGAAGGATTTGCAGCACACCGGCGATGACGATATGGAGCGCATGATGGGCATACATCTTTTTTCACCGCACATCATTGGGCGTGAATTTAAAAAATGGGGGGGTAAAGGGCAGGTGATTACCATGCTTGATGCAGCCATACATAGTAATGCCTCTTCACATGCCTTTTATCTGTTGGCCAAGAAATCTTTGGCAGAATACACCAAGATGGCTGCCCTGGAATGGTCACCCCATATTCGTGTGAATGGCATTGCCCTGGGGCCTGTATTGCCGCCCGAAGGAAAAGATGCTGGCTATTTCAATGAGGTAGTTGAAAATAGTCCGATGAAAAGTAAGGTTGAGTTGGAAAATATTGGCGACACTATTTCCTTTTTTCTGAATAATGAAAATGTAACGGGACAGATAATCAACTGCGATTCCGGTCAACATTTACTAATGTAAATCGTTGTATCCTTGAAACCAAAATATAAACTATGGGTGTTTTAAGGATAAAAAATCTACTGCTTCGCAGCTATGTGGGTTTTAAGCCTCATGAGCTGGGCAAGCGACAGGATGTATTACTGAATATTCGCATCGAGTATCGCAGCGGCAATGAAGAAACAAGCGATAAACCCGATGATGCGATGGATTATCGGGGTATTACCAAAGAGATTATTGAGAAGGTGGAGAACAGCCAGTTTAAGCTTTTGGAAGCATTGACACGAGAAGTGCTGGATGTGGTGATGACGCATGAGCGTGTGCTGGCAGCTGAGGTGGAGATTGACAAGCTGCATGCACTGCGCTTTGCCGAAAGTGTGTCTATCTGTTTATCAGCAAAAAAGTAGGGCTATGGTAGAGGCAGTGATCGGTTTGGGCTCTAATATTGACGCTGATAAGCATATTGCGCAAGCTTTGAAAGCTTTGGCCAAAGTAGCGCAGGTTAAGGCTACTTCAGAAATAATGGTGACCAAGCCCATTGGGTTTACCCAGCAGGAGGATTTTTCCAATAGTGCTGTGCTGTTGCATACCGAAGACGATTATGATAGTTTGAAATGCAAACTTAAAAGCATCGAAGATGCCTTGGGCAGAGATCGAAGCCGTCCGCGCTTTGGCCCTCGCGAAATAGACCTGGATATAATCGTTTATGATGACGATATAAGGGATGATGATTATTACACACGCGATTTCCTGCAAAAGTTAGTGGCGCAAGTATGGACAAAAAAATAGAGTTGGCTCGCCAGAACCAACTCTAACCTTTATCACCATTATTAACCTAACCTTTGCTAGGTATGAAAAGAAATTACAAAATAAAGCGTTTCCCAATGTTTATTGATAACCAAAACAGATGCTTTTCCATGCCTGTTGGCAATATAGCATCCATAGTACGCTGATAGTTAACGCTTGTTGACAAAGTTACCAGCTTTGCGTCAACAGAACATGATAAATGTTGTGAAAAGAAACCCCATCCCGGATCAATGTCATGGCTTACCGCTCCTTGATTATTACTAATCAGGGACTTCGCCTCTAGGTTAACGGATTTTATGCTTTTGTTAAATTTTATTAAAAATTCATGTATACCACCGGCTCGTATGCCCACATCACGCCCCACCTGGTGGTAATAGTAAAAATCATATCCGGCACTTACCTTCAGTTTCCATAGTTTTGAAATTGTGTAGGGAAGGTGAATTCCCCCGTTATATTTCATGCCTTGATAATAATCCTGTACATTAGATTCTTCATTAACCGGTAGAAACCAGTAATCGGCGTAGGAATGTAGATTGATGTTCCAGCTCTTGTCAGCATCAAGCAGATCCAGGTTATAATCAACAATAATGTTCCACTCATCCAGTGCCTTCAGCTCACGGTCGTAAGGAAAGCTAAACCAGGCCATGAATGTGGGCCCTTTAGGAATACCATAATACAAGCCCGGTTGAAAACAAGCCTGGTTAGCACTCATTGTGCGGCCATGCGCCATGTAATTAGTGGTACTGCCCCAGTCGAGGCTCAGTGTATTTTGTGCTTGCATTGGTAATGCTAAAATGGCAATCAGTGCCATTAACACCGTCTTTTTCATTCTGTTTCAGTTATTTCAGTGCCTTTGTTAAACGCCGCAAATGTACTGCGGTCCACAAATCATAAACAATGACCTTTGCGACTTCCAAATATGACAAAAGTCATTATTTAAAATGTTGATATCTTACCCGCAATGCCTGTGTTTACAACCACGCAGTGGTTCAAGGTTTGAAATCGATTATCATCAAAGAGGATTAGAGTGTATTACCTATAATACCTTAATGTGCAATAAACCACAACGTGGTTTTCCTTTAATAACCCTGGGTGCAACCCGTGGTATGCATCATGTAAATCCTCAACCCTGCATGGGGTTGAAGGTGTTGACTGGAAATAAGTGAAGAGCTTCATCTGCTTTGCAGTTGTTTTTGTATTTCAGATCGTTGCCCTGCACTTCTTACAGGTTTATTCATTGTATATCCCTTCGGGATTTAAAATTAGATATTGCAGCTAATCAAGGGAAATAAGGTGTTGTAGGTTCAATTTGTTTCTCAACTACGCAGTGGTTAAAGGTAAATAACTATGGGTGCAACCCATGGTATGCATCAGTAAAACTCCAAATCCGGATGGGGTTGGAGGTGTTGACTGGAAATTGGTAAATAAGTGAAGAGCTTCAACTGCGTTGCAGTTGTTTTGTGTATCAGGCTGTAGCCCTGCACTTCGTACAGGTTTATTTGCCGTATATCCCTTAGGATTTGAAATTAGAAGTTGCAGCTCATCAAGGGAAATGAGGTGTTGTAGGTTCAATTTATCTCACAACCACGCAGTGGTTCAAGGTAAATAACCCTGGGTGCAACCCGTGGTCTGCACCATGTAAATCCTCAACCCTGCATGGGGTTGAAAGTGTTGACTGGAAATAAGCCAATAAGGGAAGTGCTTCAACTGCTTTGCAGTTGTTTTGTATTTCAGATTGTTGCCCTGCACTTCTTAGAGGTTTATTTGTCGTATATACCTTCGGGATTTGAAATTAGAAGTTGCAGCTCATCAAGGGAAATGAGGTGTTGTAGGTTCAATTTGTTTTTCAACCACGCAGTGGTTCAAGGTAAATAACTATGGGTGCAACCCATGGTCTGCATCATGTAAATCCTCAACCCTGCATGGGGTTGAAGGTGTTGACTGTAAATAAGCCAATAAGGGAAGTACTTCAACTGCTTTGCAGTTGTTTTGTATTTCAGATCGTAGCCCTGCACTTCGTACAGGCTTATTTGTCGTATATCCCTTCGGGATTTGAAATTCGATGTTGCAGCTAATCAAGGGAAATATGGTGTTGTAGGTTCAATTTGTTTCTCAACCACGCAGTGGTTCAAGGTAAATAACTATGGGTGCAACCCATGGTCTGCATCATGTAAATCCTCAACCCTGCAT
>NZ_JBNGOZ010000028.1:32022-51822 GCF_050589825.1 Carboxylicivirga longa
CATGGGGTTGAAGGTGTTGACTGTAAACAAGTCAATAAGGGAGGTGCTTCAACTGCTTTGCAGTTGTTTTGTGCTTCAGATCGTAGCCCTGCACTTCGTACAAGCTTATTCACTGTATATCCCTTCGGGATTTAAAATTAGATGTTGCAGATAATCAAGGGAAATGAGGTGTTGACTTACATCCTCAGTGATTAGTTTTTTGTTTTAAGCAACAGTGTTTTATAAAATCTTTCCTATTTTTAATGCTTAACACGTTCCTGTTTTATGAAAGGATACCACTTTGTTATGAAAGGGTTGTACACCGGCCTCTGTTTTCTTTTTCTTGGCATGCAGATTGTTTTTGGGCAGCAGGACGATAGCCGGGAGGCTCTTCTGCAGAAGCTGTCCAATGCCTCAACACGTGAGCAGGTGGAGATATATAATCAGTTGTCGCGCTTGCACCTCTATACCGACCCGCAGCGCGCTATTAAATATGCGGAGCAGGCCTTACAAGTTGCCATGCGCATCGACGATAAGCGAGGCAAGGCCGAGGCCTACAATAACCTGGGAATGGGTTATTACTTCACTAACGATTATGAGCGCTTGAAAGAATCTTATCGTAAGTCGTTGTTGGAATATCGGCTTATTGGTGATAATCAGAGCATGTCAACCCTATCGTCAACATATTTTCGACTCAGTCAGTCAGAAAAGGCATTGAAGAATTATAAACGCTCATTGAACCTCTACATCAAAGAGAAAAACTGGGATAAGATAGCTGAAACCTACAAAAATATTGCCGACGTATATAAAAACATAGCTGACTACGAGCAGGCCATTACCTTTTATGAGAAAGCACTGAAGTTGGTGGAGGAAGGGGAAGGTGATGAGGTTAAGAGCGAAGTTATTCGTCTGCTGGATGAAATTGGACAGATCCGATTTTATCAAAAGCAATATGATACCGCCATCGTTTATTTTACCCGCATGCAGCAGATGCTTGAGGAAATAGGTGACCGACAGAACGTACCTGTCTTACTCAGTAATATTGCCAATGCTTATTTTGCCAAGGGTATGCTGGAGAAAGCTCATCGTTTTTACCGCAATGCACTGGCCATGCAAATGGAGCAAAACACCCCGTGGGAGGCTGCTATGAGTCTTATGCGTATAGGAATGATTGAAGCAGAGAAGCAAAATTATTACAAGGCCATCGAGAGCTATAACAAAAGTGTGGAGCTGGCACGTTCTGTCAATGCCAATGATCTTCTACGCGATAATTATCTTGTGCTGTCGCAGGCCTATGAGGCCCTGGGTAACTACCGACGTGCTTATGAATACCGTATATGGCACTCCGACCTGTCGGAAGCCATGGTGATAGAGGAGAACGTGGCTAATCTGGTGGATGCATTGGCTCTTCAGGCGCTTGAAGAAAAGCAGAGTGAGAATGAGATATTACAGACCAAGAATAAGAATTACCTTTTGGAACTGGAGAAGGAGAATCTGATACGATGGCGGCTTTCTTTTGGCTTTACCATCATTATCATGGCTTTATTGGTTTTTATCATCTACTATCGCTATTACCTGAAAGGACAGGAGAATAAAAATCTGGCGCAGCGTATCACAGATGCTTTGAAGAAGCAGGAGGAACAGCAGCAGATTATTATGCATCAGAGCAGTCTTACTTCATTGGGTGAGTTAGCGGCCGGTATCGCTCATGAGATTAATCAGCCGATGCAGAATATATCACTTTCGGCCGAAAGTATTAAGTATGAACTGGCCGAGGCGAAGGCCGATAAAGAGTTTATCAATAAGTCGGTGGATGAAATTTTTGAGGATATCTTACGGGTGCGGCAAATCGTTGATCATATCCGTATTTTTAGCAGTGGCCAGAAAGATGAAGTGGAGGAGGAGTTTGATGTGAGCGAGTGTGTGCGGGCAGCGACTTCTATGATTGGTAGTCAGTATGCCAATCATCATATTCGCTTGACGCTAAGTCTGGCTGATGGCCTGCCTGCTGTTTTGGGTAACCCGCATAAGCTGGAGCAGGTAATTCATAACCTATTATCCAATGCCCGCGATGCGGTAGAGGAGCGTAAGCAACAGGATTCGAATCTGAGTATGCAGGTGGATATTCAAACAAATAATCAGGATGATAATGTTTATCTGCTTATTCGCGATAATGGGGTGGGAATAGCCGCTCATCGTAAAACAGATATATTTTTGCCCTTTGTAACGAGCAAGCAGTTAGGCAAAGGCACAGGGCTGGGCTTGTCCATCTGTTACAGCCTGATCAAAGAGATGCGGGGTCGAATTGAAGTGGATAGTCAACCCGGAAAGGGCACGTCTATGCTGGTGATACTGCCCCTTGCCCAAAACCTTTAGAAATCGAAAAAAATGGATGATTTAAAAGTACTGATTATAGATGATGAATCGCGCATTACCGAGAAGCTGAAATATCACCTCGAGAAAAGACGGTTTAAAGTGTTTACTGCCAACACGCCCAATGAAGGTTTCGCCGTGCTGGAGAAGCAGAGACCCGGTGTGCTTATTCTTGATGTAATGTTGCCTGGTATGAATGGTTTGGATATTCTCAAGCGTGTGAAGCAGGAATATCCCGGACTGGAAATTATCATGATCAGCGGCTATGGCGATATGGACATGGTGATACAAGCGATGCGACAGGGTGCTTCTGATTTTATTCGCAAGCCGTTTCAGATTATGGATATCCAACTGGCCATAGAACGCACCGAGAAGTTTTTGCGTATGCAATCACGGCTCGAAGCCGCCGAGAATCGCGGTGTCCTCGTATCTAAAGAGCTGGAGGGTATGATTGAAAAAGACTTTGTGGGAGATAGTCCGCAGATTAAGCAAGTGATCAAGATGGCTCTCAGAGCCGCCGAAGACGGTGATGTAAATGTGTTGGTTACCGGAGAGAATGGAACCGGCAAGGAGATTATCGCACGCATTATTCATTATGCCAGTCCGCGTAAGAAGCAGGTTTTCGCCCCTGTCAATAGTGCGGCTATTCCTGAAACACTCCTGGAGAGTGAGTTTTTTGGTCATCAGAAAGGTGCTTTTACCGATGCACGTGAAGAGAAGAAGGGATATTTTGAATTGGCCAATAAAGGAACCCTTTTTCTGGATGAGATAGCCGATATGCCAATGGGGCTTCAGGCCAAGCTCTTGCGCGCCATGGAAGAAAAAAAGATTAAGCGGGTGGGCAGTAATAAGGAGATACCCGTTGATGTGCGTTTTATATCGGCCACCAACAAAAATATCGAGTCCCTCATTGGCGAAAAAAAGTTTCGCATCGATCTTTTTCATCGCATTAACACCCTTGAAATACATATTCCGCCTTTGCGTGAAAGAGCCGAAGATATTTTGCCCCTCCTTCAACATTTTGTTAAAACACTGGCTCGTAAGAAAGGCAAAAAAGAACCGGTTATTTCTCGTGAGTTAGTGCTTAAGTTACAGCGATACGCCTTTCCTGGTAATGTGCGAGAGTTGCGCAATATGGTAGAGCGTGCCATGATTCTTTCTGACAATGCCACCCTGCAACCGGCTGATTTTCCACTGCGTGAAGAAGACACAGGGAGGGAACAAGTACCCATCGCAGGTAATCTGAATATTGAGGAGCATGAAAAGCAACTGGTTGAGACCGCCCTGAAGCAAGCATCTTTCAACCAAACGCAGGCCGCTACACTTCTGGGCATCAGTCGGGATGCGCTGAAACGAAAAGTGAAGAAGTTTAATATTGCCATTGTAAAAGGTATTGATGTTGATGATTAAAGTGTTCAATATATTTTATGGAACGGTTCGCTATCACAAGGCACTTAAGGTAGCCGTTCTGTAAACGCTTAATAAATATGGGCTGAACAAAAATGGGAAGCCTCAAGGGCTTGAGTTGAAAGCAACCGTTTCGATAATGCGCATGCCGCTACAGCATCGATAGAATTTAAAAGCTCAGGAACTAATGTTATCTTTGCGCGCTCAATAAAGATGACTGACATGAAAATTTTTCGGCAACTGGCCATTATTTTACTCATCAACCTGGCCGGTGAACTGCTTAGTGAGGGACTGAACCTGCCGCTTCCTGGCAGCATTGTGGGGATGCTCATCCTACTCATTTTGCTGCTTACAGGTATGGTTAAAGAGAGGCACATTGCCGAAACGGCTGATTTCTTTCTGGATAAAATGCCGTTTTTCTTTATTCCGGCTGGTGTTAGTGTGATGGTTGCCTACACTTTTATTGAGGGTCACCTGGCTGCAGTGGTGGGCACCATTGTTATTTCTACCTTTTCGGTAATGGCCGTTTCGGCGCTTGTTACACAATTAATTATAAAACGAAAACGCCATGATTAGTGCCTTAAGTAACCATCATCTGTTCGGTATTTTGCTCACTGTTGGTTTGTTTTATTGTGGCACATGGCTGCGTAATCGCTATCAAAAGAGCTGGATTAACCCCTTGTTAATTAGTGTATTCTCTATTGTTCTGATTTTACAGCTGGTTGGTATATCCTATGATACTTATATGAAGGGTGCCGGCATTATTCACGATTTCTTAGGTCCTGTTACGGTTGTGCTGGCCTTGCCCTTGTACCGTCAGCGTATGCTTCTGCTCAAATATAAATATGCCATAATGGGTGGCATCATAAGTGGTGTGTTCGCCTCTTTGGTATCCGTGTTTGTGCTGGCCCGTGTTTTTCATCTCGATGAATTACTGACGCGTTCCCTCTTGCCGCATTCCGTAACGACACCCATTGGTATTGCCCTCACCAATAGTATTGGAGGAGTAGAGGGTATCACCGTTGTGTCCATCATCTTAACCGGTCTCTTTGGTGCCATGGTAGGAGCCGGTCTCTTGCGAGTGATGCGTATCACTCATCCCGTCGCCCGTGGTCTTTCTCTGGGTACTGCTTCCCATGCCATTGGTACGTCCAAAGCGCTGGAGCTGGGGGAGACGGAAGGTGCAGTAAGTAGTCTTGCCATGGGAGTGGCTGCCATCACCACAGTACTTGCCGTGGCTGTAATGCAGCTGGCCGGCTGGTAGCCTTTCGCCTAAAAGCATTAAACCCACCCGGTAATGGCTGCCGGATGGGTTTAAATAACCAAAAGGAATGTATAAAACTATTGGGGTTGAGCGTTGCCCGTTGGCAACTTCCCCGATCGCTCATATCATGCAGTGTACTCAAGCAGGTTTGGAGATTGGTTCTCTTTCACAGGGAGTTGCTAAGAAACTGTCAAGTAAATTACTCAGCGACGGCTACTGTTTGGCTTTCCAGCTCCATCACCGCCTCTCGAATCTTCTTCTCACTAATACGTAAGGGCGCTATGTTAACAGGCCCATTGATACAGCCTCCTTCGCAGGCCATCACTTCATAAAAAGCGGGTGTCTCCGTTTTTTTACCAGGCAATGATTTTAATAGTCGTATGTTTTTCTTGTCGATGCCATTGATCAGCATGCTCTGCATGGGGGCTTTTGCATCAAGCTGTGACTGAATGGCACGGGTAACGCCGCCTGCCGCCGCATAAGCACGACTCTCGGGTTTAAGGTCGGCCGGGATGGCAGCCTCATTTGTCATGCCGCTCACATCTATCTTCAGTGCGGTGAATAGCGCCCCCAATTCTTCGGTGGTAATCACATAATCTATATTCGGATTTTTATAGGCTTCGGTGCGTTTGGCCAGGCATGGACCAATAAACACCACTTTGTGCTTGGGGAAACGCTCGCGAGCCATGGCTGCCGTGTAAGCCATAGGGGAAGGAGTGTGGCTGATATAAGGTTGTAAGGCCGGCACATGCTTCTCGGCAAACTGCACGTAAGAAGGACAGCAGGAGGTAGTCATGAAGGGAGCACCATCCTTCAGACGTTCCAATAGTTCGTGTGTTTCATGCTGTGTGGTTAGGTTAGCACCTTCGGCCACCTCCATCACTTCATCAAAGCCGGCAGCCTTAATGCCATTGAGTATCTGCGCCGCATCTGCCTTAAACTGGCTGAGTATGGCGGGAGCTACCATGGCCACTATTTTTTCATTTTTATAGGTGATGTTATAAAAAAGGTTCAGTATCTGTGATTTTTCCGATATGGCACCAAAGGGGCAAGCCATCATGCACTTACCGCAGTGGATACAGCTCTCAAAGTTGATCTCTTCGATGCCATCGCTATTTTTACGTATGGCTTTTACCGGGCACGACTCTTCGCAGGGTACCGGCAGGTAGGCAATGGCATGAAAAGGGCACGCTTTCTGACAGATACCGCAGTTGACACATTTTTGATGATCAATGGTAGCTTTGCCATTGATTACCATGATGGCGTCTTTCGGGCAGTTCACTTGGCAGGGGCGTCCCTCGCAGCCCTGACACAAGTTGCTGACGGTGTAGTTAACCTGAACGCAGGAGCTACATGCCTCATCCACCACCGTAAGAAAATTGCCATTTTGTGTATATCCTTTTATGGCTTGCTCGGCATAGCTTCGTAAAGGGCTTAGTTCATCCACTTCGTCGGCTATGTTAAAGCCCAGTAGCGCCATAATCTTGTATTTGATGACCGCCCGATCCTTGTGCACGCAACAGCGGATGGGTGAGTTTGTACGGGGACGCATCTCAAGGGGTATGCGGTCGATTTGATCCAACAGGGCATCGTTGTTTAAAAGCTGCAGCAGGCGCACGAGCAGCTCTCTTTTTGTGATGACAGCGTTGTTATAATACGTCATGTTTTTGTGTGTTAGTAGTTAGATTATATTGCTATAGGTATTCTATTTCAATGTTTTTTAGAAATTTATCTTCTAGTAACAGGGCGATCTTCTTGATGATATTACGTCGTATCTCCAGCTCAACCGGTAGATTGGGATCCTGATGTGCATTATTAATTTGTGTGCCGGCCAATATCAGTATGGCATCACTATCGAGTAGCAATTTCATCATTTTTTCGGCCGGACCATCCCCTGTGATATTGGTGCTGTTGTGCTGCTCAAGCAATGAAGACACCTTGCCCAGTGTGAGTATGCCTTCGGTAATAAGGTCAATGCCCGGCATTGTTGCCACAGGTGGCAGTTCTGGGTTATAGTTATCTAAATTAACGGTAATTTCTTGCTGCAACTCCCGCGCAATAATCTTGGACGTGGTACCGCCACATATAATCTTTTTCCCTGTGTAATTGCTTATGCGTTCTGCCAGCAGCGCATCGCAGTTGTTATGGAAGGGAGGTCCCGAGGCCAGCACCAGCTTGCGGGGTTCACGACAATAGATCACTTGGCAGGTCGCATCATCTTTAAACTGGCTGGCATCGTGGGCTTTGGCCCTTTGCATTATTTTATGGGCTAGCTGGCGAGCCGATAGTTTAGGACTGTTTCTTAGTGTTTCCTTAATGAATCTTTTAAGGCCGTTAATGCCCCAGCCAAAGGGTGTTTTGCCCGTACCGATGCCGGCCTGAGTAATACCATCGGACACCATAATAATACGATCTTCTTTGCGCAGGCTAACCTTGGAGTATAGCACCTTGGCTGAACGATTTTCGGGGCGTTGTACTGTTTTGGTATTTGGCTGCAAGTCGATAAACTGCCCTTTGCGGTAGATGAGTATGGGAGGATTGTCGTACTCCACAATATTGGCATCTCCAAAGCAGTTAATGTCCAATATACTAAAGGTGGAGTAACTGATTTGCCGTCTGGAATCCACCGGTAGGGTGTTCATAATAAAATCCGCGGTGTGCTCCAGCGGATCATTTTTGGCCGTGAACTGTAGTGCCATGCTGGTGGTCATGGTGGCCAGTACATTGGCTTTAACGCCTGACCCGAGGCCATCCGACAGCACTGTAATCAGTCGGTCTTCTTCTTTAAGCTTGCGCGATTCGCAGGCGTCGCCGCACACGTTTTCTCGTGCTTTCTGTTCCTGAAAAACCTCGGCCTCTATGTAAAAGCATTTATTATGCATGCTCCTGGTTTTGAGCCTCGAGTATTGAGTTGAGCAATGAATCGGTGTACGAGGCATTCTCACCCAGCAGAAAGGCAATCTTTTGCACGGTCTCCATGTTTTTCTTAATCACATCGCGCGTGCGCTTCTCTACAATGTCTTTTCTAAACTCCGGCTGCTGCGCGCTTTGTATGATGCCGGTTACCAGCTTGTGTTTTTGTATATTGAAGATCGATAGCTGCAGGTTTTTGTTGTTTTCTGTGATGGGTAGTTCGTAATACTCTTTGCCGGTGAGTAGTGCTGTTTTAAACAAGGTGGCAAAAGTCCCTAGCTTATTAAGGTCGGCGCCGCGCATGCCCGGGTTAGCTTCGAAACACAGTTCGGTATCATTGCCCATAAGGCGGGCAAAGCTTCTATTCATTTCCACCACCTTGCAATCGTCGTCAATGATAACTACTCCTGAAGGAATTTTTTGCAGCAAAATGGTAGCTTTATGGTGAGCCACCATGCGCATGTAGGAAATACACATGGCTGATTCGGCATTGCCACTTAATAGGGCCTGTGCAAAGTCTCGACAGCTGTCGTAACCACATCCGCTGCAGTTTAGTTCATCGGCAACGCTATTTTTCCCGATACTATGCAGGGCTTCTTTTACCTGCTCGCCCCTAAATATCTCTTTCTCAACGGCTGGAATATTGAAAAAATCACGCTCTATATTAACTATCTGTAAATCTTTGAGTTCGGGAGTATTGTTTTGTTTTCGTTGGCTATGGCAATTTTGAATGTGACTATATCTGGCGGCAATATTGCTCTTCGCGCTCATGCCAGGCCCATTGAGGCAGCCTCCTTCACAGGCCATTAGCTCCAGAAATATGGCCTGATCGTGCCCCAGATCCTCCAGGTTATCCAGTACATTGCGCACCATTTTCTGCCCTGTGAAACTCATGAAAGTACTTTCACCATAGCTCTGTTCTTGCTTTATGGTTTTCACCATTCCGCCATCCAGGGGGTAGAGAACGCCGGCATCGGCCTCGTGGGGCACAAAGCCACCTGTTTCATCCTGTGCTGCCTGATTTTTTTTCTCTTCTCCAGTCAGCCAGTCGTTTAATTCTTGAAAAGTAATGGCTACATCCACCAATTTAGCATCGTCCGCTTCTGATTTTTTGCCGATGCAAGGGCCGATGAACACCACACCAATATCCTGGCCATACCATTGGCGGAGCATGCGTGCATGAGTTAGCATGGGCGACATGTAGGGGGTGATGGCCATCGTATGTTGAGGGTAGTATTTGCGCACAAGTTCAACTACTACGGGGCATGCTGATGATAGGAAGGCTCCTTTCTGTCGGGCTTTTAAATATTGTGCTATCTGCTTTGAAACTTCCTGCGCCCCAAGTGCCGTTTCAGATACGCCGGCAAAGCCTAAGGCGTGCAGTGAATTAAGGATTTTTTTTGCATCCCTGCCATATTCAGCGGCGTAGGAGGGAGCTAAAGATACATATACGGCCTTTTTATCCTTCAGCAGAAGCTTGGTTCGTGAAATGCCATCGCGTACTTTTTTCGCACCCGTGGGGCAGATGGCTACGCAATGGCCGCAATAGATGCAGAGCTCGTGCACTACAGATGCCATATTGTTACTCACCTTGATGGCTTTTGAGGGGCATTCGCGAATGCACTTGTAACAGTCTTTGCAGTCGTTGGTTTCGGTGTAGATGGGTTTTAGCTGCATGATGCCTTATCAAAGTGATTGATTAATATGGAAGGGAGGCTGCTTTGTGTTACTTCCTCAAACGTCTGATCATCAATCTCAATAACAGGCCCCCGGTTACATAGATCGTTACATAGGTGCCCCCTAAAATCAATGGTTGATGTGAGATTACGCTCTTTTAAAAAATCCTGAATGATCTTCAGGTTGTCTGCATTTCCGCGCGAGTGGCATGAGCTACCCAGGCAGATCAGAATTTTATGAGCATGTTTTGGTTCCATGGTTCCTGTAGTTTGGCTATGCTTACTCTAAGTGTGTGCCACTTCTATTAAGTGCTTGTTAGATAGTGCTTATTAAATATGGTATGGGTGAGGTGACTTAAACTTGGCGATATAAGTGTTGTAAATTAGGACACTTATGTGCGAGGAGTGTCCTAAAACGATACGCTGTCCTAAATATTAACACTTACTGTGCTTCTATGCTATACTTTTTCAGTTTAAGGTAAAGGGTGTTACGGCTCACACCCAGTGATTTGGCAGTGTGTGTCATGTTGTTGTTGAAGTGCTTAAGCGTGTGGGTAATCAGTGCTTTTTCCATGTCTTTTACGGTTGACAAGGAAGGAGCAAGGGGGTTATTAGCCGACTCCACCAAGGTGTTTGGCCTGTTTGGAGGCACTTTGTCTGTAGGCTCTTTCTTGATTTGCTCAAAATCAATGTTGCCGTCCAGAATCACATATTGCTCAATGGCATTTTCCAGCTCTCGGATATTGCCCGGCCAGTCGTATTCCAAAAACTGCTGAAGCGTGGAGTAGCGCAGTTGAGGTGCTTTTTTTTGCAGACGCAGAGCCTTCTTAGTGATGAAAAAGCGTATTAAAGAGGGTAGATCCTCCATACGTTCGCGCAAGGCCGGTATCTTGAGGGGAATCACGCTGAGTCGGTAAAACAGGTCGAGACGAAAATTGCCTTTCTGCACCTCCAATTTCAGATTTTTATTAGTAGCCGCTATGATACGCACATCCACCGGTATGTTTTTTTCACCCCCCACACGCGTGATGGCTCCTTCCTGAATGGCACGCAGCAGTTTAACCTGCACCTCGGGTTTCATGTCGCCCACTTCATCAAGAAAGAGCGTACCGCCGTTGGCCAGCTCAAATTTCCCGGGATGTCCACCTTTTTTGGCTCCTGTGAAGGCGCCATCGTCATAGCCAAAGAGTTCACTTTCGATGAGGTTATCGCTGATGGCCGCACAGTTGATGGCCACAAAACCTCTATCGTAGCGGCTGCTGGCATTGTGTATGCTTTGGGCAAAAACCTCCTTGCCAGTGCCGCTCTCAGCCTCAATGAGTATGGTAGAGGGGCTGTCGGCAATGGTTTTGGCGTAATCCACCAGTTTTCGCATGTGCTGGCTTTTGGCAATAATGTCTTTAAAGGTAAAACGTGCCTGCATGCCCGTATATTTATTTACCAGGTTATATACATTCTCCAATTCGCGTATGGATATTACCAGGCCGATTAGCTTAACCTGTTCCTGGTTTAATATGGGCGTGACCGTAACATTATATTTTGTTTTTTTGTCGGCGGTATTGATGGCAATTTCTTCATTTACAAACTTCTCACCTGTGCTGACTTGTTGAAAAATGTTGTGCCAGGCGGGTATTAGTCTGTGAACCGGTATTTTCAGCATTTCGCGCCGCCGTATATTAATCCATTGACAGGCCTGGTCATTGGCATATTTTATTTCACCGGCAGTGTTCACCGATATTATTCCCACCTTAAGGGCATTCATCATGGCGAAGGTAAACTGATGGGTGTCTTCCATCTGTTGTTGCATGCTTGCTCCTTTCACTTGTGCTGTAAGGCTGGTATGAATGGCTGAAGTGGCCAGACGTAACCACGGAAAATCAATATCGATAGAAGCGATAACGAAGAGTCGAAAAGGCAGGTTAAGTCGTGAGCTTTTTTTATTTTCATACTGGCGCAGGTTAAATACTGCGTTGCCCACCTGAATAATGCCCTGCAGTTTGTCCTCTTCCCATTGTATACGATGCTCAAATGCAGTCCAGTTTTGTCCTTCGTGAAGGGTGAATTTTTTAGGCAATGAAAGGTTGCCGTGAAGCTGTTTAATCAGTCCCTGTGTATCCACTACTACCAATTTGTAACAGGCCTTGTCCATGGTTCTTACAAACAGGCCTAAGGCATCGCTCAGTAACGATTGGGTGATGGGGAGGGCGTTTTGGGTTTTCATAATGGCTAGCTGAACCTGGGTTATATTCAATACAAAGTTAATGTTTTTCCGCTATGTTGACCGGGTGTTTCTATATGACCAAGGCACACGCGTTAATCTTTAATAAACCTCCCCCCTGTAAGTACCCCTTCCTCAAATTCAGGAGGAGAAAGAATTCGGGCGCTCTCCTCATCGGACAGGCGAAGTGCCACCAATAGAGCGTTCAAGTGTTGGTCAGAGAATATTTTCGTGGTCGTAAACGCCCATCAGGGCGGGAACCAGCACGTTTGAGTTGAAGGCTATTGTTGTCTTTTAACAAAGTTGTGTAGGTGTAAGTATCTAGATTTTAGGGTTTAGTTCTTATTTCTTGTGTACTTGTTTGTGGGAGGCTGCTTTTTGGTATGCAACTTGGCTATACATTGCCAAAGGGCTGCAGATCCAGTTTAAGTTAATTATCAACCCTACTGTTCAACCAAAAAAGAAAGCTATGGATATTAAAAAAAGTAAATATGCGGATTTAGAAAGGAAACGGGTAATGTTTTTTCAGATCGGGTTTATCATAGCCCTTGGGGTGGTGCTTGTAGCCTTTGAGTGGACCAGCAAGAAAAGCCGCGCAGCGGAACTGGCCTGGGCTGATGACACAGTATTGGAAGAGGAGGCGCCGCCCATCACGCGGCAGGAAGAGCCGAAACTAACGCCACCACCTTTGCCTAAGGTTAGCGACATCATCATTATTGTGGAAGATGAGCTTGAGTTAAATGAGGAATTGGAGATTCACAATAGTGATATGGATGAGAACTACGAAGTGGATTTATCGGTGTTGAGCATGCCTGACGAGGAGGAGGCCGAGCAGGTTTTTATTATCGTGGAGGACATGCCTGAGTTTCCGGGTGGCACTAAGGCCTTACTCAGGTACATCGCCAGGGAAGTAAAGTACCCGGTTATATGTCAGGAAAATGGTATTGAGGGCATGGTAAGTGTTTCGTTTGTCATTAACGAAAAAGGAGAAGTAACACAGGTGAAAGCCATCAGGGGAAATGATCTGAACCTGGAAAAAGAGGCCGTGCGCGTAGTTAAAGGCATGCCCCGATGGCAACCCGGCAAGCAGCGTGGACGCCCCGTTAAGGTAGCTTACACTGTTCCGGTGCGTTTTAGGCTTCAGTAGCTGTATCCGTAATGGCCCGTTTTTTAATCAGGCAGGTAGTTTAATCCATAAATCCTTTGGGGGAAAACGTTCCCGCAATAATTTTTCAGAATAAAAGCCGGTGGAGTGTTTCCGACCCTGCATTACTGATTCATAAAGGATTCAGTCCATCGGCTTTGTTTGGTCAATGCTTCAAACCAATCTATATATAAAATCGACATCCCTCTGCCGTTTAGCCTTATGTTTCATCCGTGCCTAGAGATCAAGCAAATGCAGCGATAGGGGATGTCGATTTGTTTAGGAGGTAAAAAATAAATATTCGTTCATTACTTAGTTTTTTTCCTTTCTTCATGCTCATGCTTCACTGTTAATAAGCGTTAAACAGCGTTTGCTTGTTGATTTTGTTTGAATGATATTGAATAAAAGTCTAATATTACGGCATGAGATATATACTATTGCTGCTGATGTTGGGCTTTTTTCATGTTCAGGCTCAGCAAAAAGATACCGAAAAGTTGATAAAGCAGGGACAGGCTCTGTTTGGTCACGAACTGTATGAGGATGCCATTAATAAATATAAGCAGGCCATCGCCTTCGATAAAAAATGCATGGAGGCCGCTTATGAGTTGGCATATACTTATTTACACACCAATAACTATGACGAGGCCTTGCACTACAGCCGTCAGGTACTGGCCGAAGAGGATGATTTTTGGCTGGATGCCTTGTTGGTCTATGGAGCCGTTCTCACCCACAAAGGCAACCCCAAACAGGCCATACGTGCCTATCGCAAAGCCTTGAAGAATTATCCCGATGAATACCTTTTGCACTACAATATGGCCGAAAGCTATGAGCGCCTTGATGAGTGGGATAAGGCAGAAGTAGCGGCTATCAGGTGTCTTCAGATGAACCGCAATCATCGGCCCAGTCATCTCTTACTGTCATCCATCAATCAGCATCATGGGCATTTGCTAAAAAGTATGTTGCCCCTGTATTATTGCCTTTTTATTGAGGTAGATGAAGATGAAAAGGCGGCATTGATGCGTGACCTGGAGGGATTATGGCAGGTGGCACTCACGCAAAGAGTCGTCACGCCAAAGAAGCTCAGCAAACACAGTCACTATTCAGGACTGGATTTGGCAGAGGCACAGTTGCATGTAATTGCTCGTAAGTCTGCTGATGAGGTGGATGAAGCGCTACTGTTACCGGTGCAGCGAAGCATGGATTTGCTGGCATTGCTGGATGAGGTGCAAACAGGAGAGATGGATTTTTTTGACATTCAGTATGTCGATTTATTGGTTCGTTTGTATCGTGCCGGACATGCAGAGGCTTTTAGTTACTATATATGCAGCGCCGCCTATAAAGATGAAGTCTTACTTTGGTTAGGTGAGAATCAGGCTGCCTTTGATGCTTTTGTGCGCTGGATGACCTTGCAGGAGTACATCAATTAAAAAATAAATGCACCGCAGATGTATCTTAAATCCCACTCCGTCGTAAGAGAAGTAAATTAAGATGTAGAATATTGTTAAAACAGGTGTTATGAGTAAAGTATTGACAAAGCATTTTCAATATACAGGTACGGATGATTATGATCAGTCATTGGATGAGCAGATCAATGTTTTTATGGATAATGAGGGTATAACTACCGATAATCTTATCGATGTTAAATTTAGTGGTCACTCTGATCAGGGGGTTGCTACTTATTCGGCGCTGTTATTGTATAAGCTATAAAGAAATTAATTAGGACAATTACCTTGGCCTTCACTTCATTAGTGAGGGCTTTTTTTGTGACTAAAAAGCACCAGATTAGCACTTTTTAAGGTTTGATTTAAAAATAGTTAAGGTGCAAAAAGTGGTTTTTTATGGCATGCATATTGTTGTTATTTAGATGTAGATTTTTTTTCATAAAATTTTGGGTTTAGGTTATTGAAAAGCCGGTTTTACTAACGAGTAGAGCCGGCTTTTTTAATGGAATGAACCAACGCGTTTTGATAATTAATATATGATACCCCAGGCAGCAAATCGGCTTTGAGCATCAAAAGCGGTAAGTGGCAGGAAGCCTTTGGATATTTTTCCTTGCTTAAACTCGCAGGGGTGTTTTTTAACCTGCTCCGAATAAAATAGTGGTGCTGCTCCTTCGTTAAAGGGTGTAATCTGCCAGCTTCCTTTCGCGTCTGGGTCAATCAGTTTCTTGATATGCAGATTTATCAGCCCCATGTTACAGCGCAGGTTGGCTTCTACAATCGGATAAAAGGCGGGCTTTCCTTCTGGTGTGATAATAAACATAGCATCAATGCCGATGGGTCCATGGTAAACCTTATGAAAACCAATATTGTGCATGCTTTGCATCACTATGTCCGAACAATCACGAAGCCATTGATCATTTTTTGGTGAGCCCGTTGTGTTGTAAGAAGGGATATGTATGTATTCCTTGCTAAAGCGACCTTTGTTATCGGCATCAAAATAATTAATACCTAAAAAGTCGTACTTACCTTCTTTACGAATGATAAATTGTAGCGAGGCATCTTGCACTTTCTGGTATAGCGGTTCAGTAATGAGGCTACCGTGCTTTTTAAGATTGGCGATAAGCCACCCGAAGGCTTGTTGAAGCTGTTGCTTGCTGCGGATAAACAAGAGGCCGCGTCCCGAAGAACTCCAGTTCGTTTTTACGACAATTCCGTTGGGGTGATGGGCAAGCATTTTTTTGAGGGCATCAAATGATTCAAGCTGTTGCGGAAGATGTGGTATCTTTACGTATGGATGGCTGGCATAAGTGTTGAATTCGTGAGCCAGGCGCAGGCTTGTTTCCCTACTAAAGAATTTTTTTAAAGATTGTGCATCTTCCACAATGGAAGGTAGTTTGCTCGACGGACAAGTGTGGGCAAAGCGACGGTGGACAACAGGGCTCCAGCCCCAGGGTATTAATTCATCTACCTTTAGCTTGGCGCAGGATGCCGCGTCTGTAAGTTGTGGGAGCGATACGTTTTTATCCTGCCAAAAGTTCAGCAGCGTCTCGGGGCATGGACCCTCGTAGCACAAATAATCATCGGCCCATCCCATAAATCCCATCAGGGGACTAATATCAGTCTCAAACTTAGCCAATAATTGTGATGGCATATAGCTGTAAGTGCCATTTTCAACAGCCATGTCACAGGTGGGATTGTATATTAGTAGCTTTCTCATCGCTGTCAAAAGTACCTTCTTAGGGGCAAAACTGAAAATGTGTTCAATTGGCTGTTGAGAATGTATATCACCAATGAAGGGCTTGCCATTCTTTTGTCTGCGGTTTTGGTGTGAAATCGATGTTAAATTTTTGTGGGTGATGCAATATTTTATTTCTTTTGCAAGTGATGAGGTCGCTTAAGCAGACATATAAACTCGGATGTATAGCCTTGTTGTTAGCCATTCTGCCTTCCATGTTAGGGGTGCATATATTTCAGCATCACTGTATGGACTGTAAGCAGGATGAGGTTATTACACGCATGGTTACTACAACGCATTCGCACAATCATAGCTGTGCGGATTGCGCATGCGAGTCGGCTTGCCAGACTTGTTATGCCGAAACAGGGCAGCATATTCATCATGCCACAACTAATGAAGCTTGTCAGCACGAGTTTAAACGTGGAAGCTTCGAGGGACAAACGGCATCGCTTAAAATTAAGTTTCAGGCCGAGTCCATTGAGTTATTTTCGCAGGCTCCCTGTCTTGCCGAGAATATTTTTCTGCATAGACAATATTTCGATGTGGATATTGACGCAATTCTGAAAATTCCCGACAAACCAACGCCGGAGAAGACTTGCGTTTTCCGTTTATGATACCATTCATCTTTACAGAACTGTCCTGATCATGGACAGTAATAGGTGTTGCATTTCGTAATGCCTTAATCAATTGATATGTTAACAATACGTCCAATGCATAAATAGTGCTTGGAATGCGATTAATTATTTAAAGATGAATCGAATAGTGACTTCCCTGCTGCTGATAGTAATTAGCGCAGGCGCTTTGTTGGCACAGGCCAACAGAGAAATATCAGGTTTTGTAAAGGCGGATGATAAGGATAAGCTCATTGAATTGGTGGGAGCTAATGTATATTGGGCTAACACGCAGAGTGGTACGGTTACGGATTTTAATGGAGCCTTCTCTATTGAACAGAAGCCGGGCTTTAATCGCCTTGTAATTAGTTATATTGGGTATCAGTCTGACACTCTTCTGATTGATGATCAGCAAAATATTGAAGTAATATTAAAGAGTGATGCCCTGGATGAGGTGCTTGTTGCCGGTAAGAAAGCCGGTTCGCATATGTCGCGCATCGATGCAATGACGAAGGTGAATATTACCGGTGCCGAGTTATGCAAGGCGGCTTGCTGTAATCTTAGCGAGAGCTTTGAAACCAATGCCTCGGTGGATGTATCCTATTCTGATGCGGCCACAGGAGCTAAGCAAATTCAATTGTTGGGATTGTCAGGTAATTATGTGCAGATGATGACCGAGAATATTCCCAATTTCAGAGGGCTGGCAACGCTGTATGGTCTTAACTATATCCCGGGAGCCTGGATGGAATCCATTCAGATATCAAAAGGGACGGCCACTGTGGTAAATGGTTATGAAGCATTGACGGGGCAGATTAATGTAGAGTATAAAAAACCGCCTAACTCTGAGAAGTTTTTTCTGAATATATATGGCAATCACACAGGTAGATGGGAGACGAATGTAAATGGTTCCATTCACCTGAATGATAAGTGGAGTACAGCCCTTCTTGCACACTATTCAGCTGATCAGCATTCGACAGATGATAATGATGATGGCTTTCGGGATGAGCCCCTATTAAAACAATTAAACCTGATCAACCGATGGGATTTTAATAATAAAAATGGTTTCACTTCGCAGATTGGCTTCAAAGTATTGGATGAAAATAGATTGGGAGGGCAGATGGGTTTTGATGGAAGCAATGCTCTTGATCAGAATATTGGAACCCCCTCACAGCGCTATGGTATAAATATCGACACAAAGCGTTATGAAGCATTCTATAAGGCGGGATATGTATTTAATGATGAGGTAAGTAATTTGGCGCTGGTCACTAATTATGCCTATCATGAGCAGAATTCTTTTTACGGGCGTAAAGTCTATGATGCCAACCAAAGCTCCTTCTATGCCAACTTGATATTTCAATCTATTATTGCCAATGATAACAATAAGTTCACCACCGGACTCAGTTTTCAATCCGATGAATATGATGAGCAATTGCTGATGAATTTTCAGCAGCCTGATGGTGTTCAGTATTTTAATCGTAACGAGATTGTTCCGGGAGCCTATTTTCAATATACTTATAGTTTGCCCGATCGTTTAACGTTGATTGGTGGTGCGCGTGTCGATTTTCACAATAACTACGGTACGTTATTTACGCCCCGTTTGCATGTCAAGTATAATATCGCACGCAATACCATACTGCGGGCATCTGCCGGGCGTGGGTTTAGGACACCAAATGTGTTGGCTGAAAGCAGTTATCTGTTGGCCAGCTCTCGCGATATTGTCATTGCCGATGACCTGGAGCAGGAAAAAGCTTGGAATTATGGTGCTAACATTACACAATATATTATGATTGGAGGACGCGAGCTGACTTTGAATGCAGAGTATTATCGCACCGACTTTCAAAACCAACTGATTGTAGATGCTGACCAGAGTGTTGATGCAGTTTATTTCTATAATTTGGAGGGAAAGTCTTATGCCAATAATTTTCAATTGGAGGGAAAGTATGAATTGCTGCGTGGTCTTGATGTGGTTGCAGCCTGGCGACTTAACGATGTTAAAGCGACTTACACTGAGGGCTTGAAGGAGCGTCCCCTGATAAGTCGTACCAAAGGTTTGCTTAACCTTTCCTATGCGACACCGTTGAAGAAATGGCAATTTGATTTCACCACACAGTTCAACGGTGAGGGGCGGGTGCCGTCCACACTGGCCAATCCTGTGGAGTATCAACGTCCCGGCAGTTTCGACCCGTATCAGATTATGAATGCCCAGATTACCAAATACTTTCGCAAATGGAATGTTTATGTGGGGGTTGAGAATATAGGCAACTTTAAGCAAGATGATCCGATTATTGCGGGTGATGATCCTTTTGGGGAGTATTTCGATAACTCATTGATATGGGGACCCATCGTGGGGAGACGCCTGTATTTTGGATTGCGATTTTCAATCGATAGAGATTAATAACCAATATTTTAAAAGAAAGAATTATGAAAAAATTACTGATTTTAGGCCTAATGGCATTGTTTGTTGTTACTGCATTTGCCGATGATAAACCAAAGAAAAAGGTTAGTGAAGTAACTTATAAGGTGGAAATGGATTGTCAGAGTTGCGTTAATAAAATAACCAAGAACCTACCATTTGAAAAAGGGGTGAAAGACTTGGAAGTTGATTTTGAGAAGCAGACGGTGAAGGTGAAATACCGGGAGGATAAGACCAATAAAGAAAATTTGGTCAAAGCTTTCAAGAAGCTTGAGTTTAAAGCAGAGGAGTTAAAAGAAGGCGAGTGCACCGAAGTGAAAGCAAAATGCTGTGATGGCCATCATCACTAAATAATAGTTGGATATATAATAGAAGAAGCTCCTTAACGGGAGCTTCTTTAAGAGTAGTTTCCCTTATTTTTTTTAAAAAAAAATTGTATTGCAATTGTTTTTTTGATATCCAATTACCACAGTCACAACTCCTAAGCTTTACTTTGGTAAATATCTTCAAAAATAAAGCTCATTTAAATTTGGATATGCGAAATAAAAGTCGTTATTTTGCACCCGCTTTTGAGGACAATGGTTCTGCTGAAAGGCACGGTTGATAAGGGTTTAGGCGCTTATCG
>NZ_JBNGOZ010000029.1:0-51717 GCF_050589825.1 Carboxylicivirga longa
GGGGTTTTGTTATACTTTTAAGATAGTAATAATTATCTAGATATCAAAGATATAAGTCAACTTATGAATATCCCTACTTCAATAAGTTGATGGATTTTGGTGACCTGCCTTGGTATGATGAGGTACTGGAGACCGGAAGTTCAGAATTGTATAATGGGCGTGATTCACGTGAGATTGTAGTAACTAATATAATTCGTGATTTAGATACGGCAATTGAAGCCCTACCCAAAAAGCAGATTGTTTCAAGGGTGAGTAAAGATGCTGCTTTGGCTCTTAAAGCGCGCGTATGTTTGTTTGAAGCAAGCTGGCGGCGTTATCATGGTGGCGGCGATGCAGAAAAGTATTTCACACTGGCCAAAAATGCGGCTGCGGAATTGATGAAGCCGGAATATGGTTACTCGCTTTTTAAAGGTAGCAAGCCCGAAAAGAGCTATTACGAACTATTTATCCAAACGAGTTATAATGGTAACTCCGAGGTGATCTTGTCAAAAGAGTACGACCCTGCGCAAGCGAAGGCAAATAATGTCTCACGTCAAATGGCAACTGGAGAAATTCCTTTTGGTATATCAAAAAGTTTGGCCGATGACTATCTGTCAATTGATGGTCTACCGCTTGCCAGCAGCCCGCTGCATACTCCCGGTGAAGGTTTAATTGCCGAATTGGAGAATCGTGACCCCAGGATGCTGCAAACAATTGCAACCCCGGCCGATGGAGAGTTTACTTATTTTCTGGAAGGCAAACGTGTGGCAATAGCTAACCTTTTTAATTCTCTTAATGAGATTACGGTCAATAATGAAAAAATTGATCTGACAAAATCAGAAAATAGTAAATATAAGTGGGCAGATAAAGGCGCCTCTTCAACCGGATATCCTGTTGTTAAATTTTACAACCCCGATGAAGATCAATCAGCTCACCATCAGGGAAGTATTGATGCTCCTATATTTAGGTTTGCTGAAATCCTGCTTATTTATGCCGAAGCTTGTGCAGAGTTAGGAGATGAAGATATGCAGGCTGTTCTCGACGTAACGGTGAATAAATTAAGAGAGCGTGTGGGTTTTGATGTACCGCTTACAACAGCGCCTACTCCCGATCCGCGCCTTCAGGAAATGTATCCTAACATAGCCGGTGGCAACGCAGATCTTATTCGTGAAATTCGTCGCGAACGTAGGGTTGAAACTTTCGGAGAAGGACTTCGCTTTTACGATATTCTGCGATGGAAAATAGGACATGTATTAAATAAAAAACGAGCTGGTTTTGTGCCGGATCCATCACTCTATTCTCCTGAAGAAATTGAGAAGCTTGAAAGTGGTCTTGGTATATTACCCAATGGTTCATTTGATGTTTATGGACAAAGAGTTACTGCTGCTCCTGACTTTACGGAGAAGAATTACCTCTTGTCATTACCCATTAATGAAATGGCTTTGAACCCTAATTTGAGACCCAATAATCCAGGCTGGGATTAATTGCTAACACACATATTATAAAAAAGGCTCCGTCATCTGCGACGGAGCCTTTTTTCATTGCAACTATTTCTGTGATATTGCGCTTTCATCGATATTTATTATGGTTTTTGAGCGGTTATTACACCGAATAGAGTTAGCCAATAAGCTGAGGTTTGAATGTGGAATAATTCAGAAATAAAAACAATCGGATTAAAAACTTCATATTAACTTAGGGGCCGGAAAGAAAACAACCAATTTTATTAACAGAAAGATGTGGTGCATTAGGCACACATCCATAATTAACCATTAAAATAATTAGTAATGAAAAACAGGCTTATTCAGGCGCTGTTGGTTTTGATGGCAGTAACGTCGTGTCAATCACCTAAGAAGGAAGTGGTAAAGAAGCCCAATATCCTTTTTATCATGACCGATGATCATGCTTATCAAACACTTAGTGCTTACGACGACCGCTTTATTAACACCCCAAACCTCGATCGTTTGGCCGACGATGGTATAACTTTTACCAATAGTTTTGTGGCCAATAGCATTTGTGGTCCTAGCCGTGCGGTGATGCTTACGGGTAAGCACAGTCATGCCAATGGCTTTGCTACTAACTCCGGTGTTTTTAACGGTCAGCAACAGACTTTCCCTAAGCTGCTGCAAAAGGATGGTTACCAAACAGCTATAATTGGTAAATGGCACCTGGGAGGAACGCCTACCGGATTTGATTATTGGAATATTCTGCCTGGGCAGGGAAGTTATTATAATCCGGATTTTATTGATATGGGCGAAAAAGTGCAGCATCAGGGTTATGTAACCGATTTGATTACTGACTTCAGTATGGACTGGATGGATAAGCGCGACAAGGACAAACCTTTCTGTCTGCTGGTACATCACAAGGCGGTTCACCGCGTATGGATGCCTGATACGGCCCATCTGGATGAGTTTAAAGATAAATCGTATCCATTACCTGAGACTTTCTATGATGATTACAAAGGGCGTCAGGCAGCAGCTGAGCAGCACCTGAGCATTCGTAGCGATGACATGGATGTGGTTTATGACCTGAAGATGGCCGATAAAGAGGATGAGATTAAAACCCGTTATGGAGGTTGGTACCGTACCGGTGCTCTTGCCCGTCTCGATGAGCAACAGCGTGCCCGTTGGGATGAGCACTACGATCCGATTATTGAGGATTTTAAGAAGGCTGAACTGGAAGGTAATGATCTTTACGAATGGAAGTATCAGCGTTATATGCGCGATTATCTGGCCTGTGTGCGATCGCTGGATAACAACGTAGGACGTTTAATTGATTACATGGAGAAAGAGGGTTTGATGGATAACACACTGATTGTTTATACATCGGATCAAGGTTTCTACATGGGTGAGCACGGTTGGTTCGACAAGCGCTTCATCTACGAGGAGTCTCTGCGTACCCCGCTGTTGATGCACCTACCCAAGGGATACGAGCGCAATGGTAAGGTAGCCGAGATGGTACAAAATATTGACTATGCACCAACCTTTTTGGAGCTGACCGGTAACGACGTGCCTGCCGATATGCATGGACGTTCGCTGGTGCCGCTGTTCAAGAACGAAAGCAAGGGTAAATGGCGCGATGCTATTTATTACCACTACTATGAGTTCCCCAACGAACACATGGTGAAGCGTCATTTTGGTATTCGTACAAAGCGTTATAAGCTGGTGCATTTCTACTATGACATTAGCAAATGGGAGCTATATGACCTGCAGGAAGATCCTAACGAGATGAATAATCTCTATGATAATCCGGAGTATGCTGATAAGATTGACGAGCTTAAAGGTGGCCTGAAAACCCTGATGGAACAGTATAAGGACGAGAGAGCTTTAAAAATCCTGTCGGGTGAGTTGGTGGTCACCGAATAACACAAAATGTGTATAGGTATCAAAGCAAATGCTTAAAAGATAGAAGAAGGAATGTCAATATTGGCATTCCTTTTTTGTTTAAAATTAAGTTGTTTATCAACCCTGGAGGGATGTCACAGTTAAGAGCTGACGGGGGAAATCAGCTGTAGGATAACCCACTGAATCACGAGTGTCCATAAGTATGTTTTTTGGGGGAAGTGGTTTTAAGCCCGGAGGGCTTAAATGTTTATAGCCATGGGTTACACCCATGGCATTTATTCATCATATTACCGCAACCCCGGAGTGGGTTGAATGTAAAAAGCGAACCATATAATTCCGCGAATTCCATAGGTTGAATTGCCAACATAAAAAAGAGCTGCCCCAGAAAGGAACAGCTCTCGAATATTTTCAATGTGTGATTTTTAAACCGTCAGGATGTCTTTTTCTTTGACGATAAACATTTCATCTACCTTCTTTACAAAACCATCGGTAATTTGTTGTACTTCTGCCTCAGCATCTTTTTCCAGGTCTTCCGAGAGACCGTCTTTTTTCAGCTTCTTGAGTTCTTCATTACAATCGCGGCGTGTAGTACGGAAGCTTACTTTAGTATCTTCACAAACCGATTTGGCCTGTTTTACCAGATCTTTACGGCGTTCTTCGGTTAATGGTGGAATATTAATGCGGATGATGTCACCGTTATTATCCGGATTTAAGCCTAGGTTAGCTGCTAAAATAGCTTTTTCGATGGCGCCAATCAACTGCTTCTCCCAGGGTTGAATGGCAATGGTGCGTGGATCCGGGGTGCTTAAGTTAGCTACTTGACTTAAGGGTGACATGCTGCCGTAGTAATCTACCAACACACCCTCTAACATTTTGGGGTTGGCCTTACCGGCGCGTATCTTACCCAGTTCGTTATCAAGGTGTTCGATGGCTTTTGTCATTCGCTCTTTGGCATCGTCCAGTATTAAATCTATCTCTTCTTGCATGGTCAGAATATATGATTGCGTTAATCTATTCGTTTACACAAAAATAGAAAACTTTACAATAAATCAAAAACCATCTGAGCAACAGGGTGTAGGGCACGTCTAGGATGCCTTTTGTGTTGTGCTTTTATTTTTTGATTACCGGCTAAGAATGGGTTAAATTAGTTGCTTGGTTTAAGGAAGTGAAGAAAATGCTGAGGCTTTGTGAGAAATGTAAATTTTACCTAAAGTATGATAATAAGTATTAAAAATGATGTAAGTGTAATTCGTTTAAAGTAGCGGTTAATTAGAATTGATATAAATATAGAATTAATTCTCTAATATTATTTGCCCAACGGCGCTTTCAGGCATACATTTGCAGCCTTATAGAACAAATTAGTTTTTCATATTTAAATAATTAAAAAAGGGATTCCTATGAGTACTATTTTTGGTTCCTCAATTGGAAGAAAGTTACTGATGAGCTTATCAGGACTTTTTTTGGTGGTGTTCTTAATCATCCACCTTTCCATTAACTTACTGTTGCTTGTGCCTGATGGTGGTGAGGCGTTTAACATTGCAGCCAACTTTATGGCCATGCCATTGATCAAGTATGGATTGCAGCCTGTGTTATTTGCCGGTTTTATCGTGCATATTATTTATGCAGCCATTCTTACGGCACAAAACAACAAAGCGCGCGGTTCGGCCAAATATGCATCGGGTAACAAAACCCAGGATGTAATGTGGGCTTCGAAAAACATGTTCGTGTTAGGATTGACGGTATCAGCCTTCCTAATCGTTCACCTAATTGATTACTGGGTGCCATTGCAAATTACGCATGCCGCTCAAAAAGTAACCATTGGTGGTGTTGAAATGCACGATACTTATGCTTTGGTAAATGTGGCATTCGATGATCTATGGCGTGTGATCCTTTACGTAGTTGGTTCTTTGGGCTTAACCATTCACCTGACTCATGGTTTCTGGTCAGCTTTTCAAACGCTGGGATTAAGCAATAACATTTGGCGTAAGCGTTGGACGGTTGCCGGCATTGCATTTGCCTGGATCGTAGGGCTTGGTTTCGTTACCATTGCCGTTGTTCAGCATGTTGTTTATTAATCGTAACGTCTAAAAACATCATTGATATGAAATTAGATTCAAAAATACCACAAGGCCCTGTGGCCGAGAAGTGGTCCAATTATAAGGCTAACCAAAAACTGGTTAACCCCGCTAATAAGCGTAAGTTAGATATTATTGTAGTAGGAACCGGATTAGCAGGTGCTTCGGCGGCTGCTTCATTTGGTGAAATGGGTTTCAATGTAAAGAACTTCACCATTCAGGATTCACCACGTCGTGCGCACTCCATTGCTGCACAGGGTGGTATCAATGCTGCAAAAAACTACCCAAACGATGGTGATTCAATTCACCGTTTATTCTACGATACTGTAAAGGGTGGTGACTACCGCGCTCGTGAAGCCAACGTACACCGTTTGGCTGAAGTAAGTAACGACATTATTGACCAGTGTGTGGCGCAAGGTGTACCTTTTGCCCGTGAATATGGGGGTTTGCTGGATAACCGTTCATTCGGTGGAGCTCAGGTGAGCCGTACGTTCTACGCTAAAGGTCAGACCGGTCAGCAGCTGTTGATTGGTGCTTACCAGGCGTTGATGCGTCAGGTAAATGCCGGTACTGTTGATTTATATACTCGTACCGAGATTGTTGACATTGTTATGGTCGAAGGTAAGGCACGTGGTGTTATTGCCCGCGATCTGGTTACCGGAGAATTCCAGCGTCACTTTGGTCACGCAGTTGTTCTAGCTACAGGTGGTTACGGAAACGCTTTCTTCCTGTCAACCAACGCGATGGGTTCAAACGGTTCTGCCGCTATCAAAGCTTACCAGAAAGGTGCTGCTTTTGCCAACCCATGTTTCGCCCAGATTCACCCAACTTGTATTCCTGTTCACGGTGAGTTTCAGTCGAAACTGACTTTGATGTCAGAGTCATTGCGTAATGATGGACGTATTTGGGTGCCTAAAAAGAAAGAAGATGCTGAAGCCATCCGTGCCGGTAAATTAAAACCAACACAGATTGCCGAAGAAGATCGCGATTATTATCTGGAGCGTCGTTACCCTGCCTTCGGTAACCTGGTGCCGCGTGACGTGGCGTCACGTGCTGCTAAGGAGCGTTGTGATGCCGGCTTTGGTGTGGGTAATACTGGCTTGGCAGTTTATCTTGACTTTAAATCGGCCATTGAGCGTTTAGGTGAGGATGCTATCCGTGCCCGTTACGGAAACTTATTCCAGATGTACGAAAAGATTGTTGATGATAATCCGTATGAAACACCTATGATGATTTATCCGGCTATTCACTACACAATGGGTGGTATCTGGGTTGATTATGAATTGCAAACAACCGTTCCTGGTTTATTTGCTGCAGGTGAGGCTAACTTCTCCGACCACGGCGCTAACCGTCTAGGTGCTTCTGCTTTGATGCAGGGATTAGCTGATGGATATTTCGTTCTTCCATATACTATTCAGAATTACTTGGCCGATGATATTTCAACACCGCGTATGACGGGTGATGAAAAAGAATTTGTTGAAGCAGAAAAGGCTGCCAAAGATAAATTTGAGAAGCTATTGTCCATTAAAGGAAATCGTTCCGTTGACAGCATCCACAAAGAGCTGGGTCTGGTAATGTGGGATTTCGTAGGTATGGCACGTAACAAAGAAGGCTTGGAGAAGGCTATTGAGAAAATTGCGGCCATCAAAAAAGAATTCTACAGCAACTTGCGTATTCCAGGATCTGGCGAAGGCATGAATGTGGAGTTGGAGAAAGCTTCTCGTTTGGCTGATTTCATCGAGATTGGTGATTTGATGGCGCGTGATGCCTTGCACCGCGAAGAGTCTTGTGGTGGTCACTTCCGCGAAGAATATCAGACGGAAGAAGGTGAAGCACAACGTCAGGATGATAAGTTTGCTTACGCAGGATGTTGGGAGTATCAGGGTGAAGACAAAGCACCTGTTATGCATAAAGAAGAACTGACTTTTGAAGTTGTAAAAGTTGCTCAACGTAACTACAAATAATCTCGTAGGTCATTATTGTTCATAAGTTAAACAGAGAAAAATGGAAAAAAATATAAGTTTGACTCTAAAGGTTTGGCGTCAGAACGGACCGAAAGAGAAAGGTCGTTTTGAAACTTACAAGTTAGAGGAAGTATCTACCGGTAGCTCGTTCCTTGAGATGATGGACATCCTGAATGAGCAGTTGATCAACGAAGGTAACGAGCCGGTTGCTTTCGATCATGATTGTCGCGAGGGTATCTGTGGTATGTGTTCGTTATACATCAACGGTCGTCCGCACGGGCCCGATGATGATGTGACCACTTGTCAGCTGCATATGCGTAAATTCAAAGATGGTGAAACCATCACCATTGAGCCATGGCGCTCAGCTGGTTTCCCGGTAATCAAAGATTTGATTGTAAACCGTAACGCCTTTGATAGTATTATTGCCGCTGGTGGCTATACATCTGTAAGTACAGGTGGTGTGCCGGATGCCAATGCCATTCCAATTTCAAAGATTGATGCGGATGAGGCTATGGATGCCGCTTCTTGTATTGGTTGTGGTGCTTGTGTGGCAACGTGTAAAAATGGTTCGGCCATGTTATTTGTATCGGCTAAGGTAAGTCACCTTGCCCTGTTACCACAGGGTAAGGTAGAAGCCGCCCGTCGTGCTAAAAATATGGTGGCAAAAATGGATGAGCTGGGTTTTGGTAACTGTACCAACACTGGTGCTTGCGAGGTAGAGTGTCCTAAGGGTATATCTATTTCGAACATCGCCCGTCTGAACCGTGAGTTCTTAAAGGCAAAACTACAGGACTAATACACCCTGGTTAGGGATATATTTGAAAAGAGCTGTTCTTTGGAGCAGCTCTTTTTTTATGCTTCCGGTTTTTGATTATAAGAAAATAGTAACCTTTATTTAAAAAATACGTTTTTACAAACATGTGCTTCGTTATGACGAACATCTTTGTTTCAATGACGAATCTTTTGGATAATAAAAATACTTTATAAACGTGATTACATTTAAGATGTTTGTTGGTGGTCTATATTTTTTCTATTTTTAAGTGCCAACATCACTTTTTCAACCGGAAACAACATGCCATACCGTCGTTTACCAAATACCGATCAGGCTCGTCTGCGAGCTTTAAAAGCAGCCTTGGGTAAGGGTATGCAGCTGACACCTTTTGATTTGGCCTATAGTTACAAGTTGTTTCTGGAGCTTCAGTCTTTCTTACCACAGTACGAACAAGCTATAGCGCAATATAATTACAGCAAGGATCGACAGGCAAAATTTGGCAAGCTTTTGGGAGATCAGTTTAAAGTTACACGTTTATATGTTTCACATTTTATTCAGGTACTAAATTTTTGCATTGCCCGGGGCGAGATGAAACCTGAGGTACGGAAATATTATGGGTTTGATGTGGATGATAAGGCCGTTCCTGAATTGGGTACTGAGCAGCAATTGTTGCAAGTTGGAAAACGCGTGGTGGAAGGAGAGGAGAAGCGCAGTATGACGGGTGGTTCACGTATTTATAACCCATCGATTGCCATGGTGCGCGTCAAGTATGAAAAGTTTTTAGAGTATTTTAACAATCATAAAAACCTGCTGGTAACCACGCAAAAGATGCACGAAAAGGTTACAGAACTTCGAGGTGTGGCTGATCGTCTTGTGCTCAATATCTGGAATGAGGTGGAAGCGCATTTCGATACTATTGAAGGTGACGATAAACGGCTGAAATGTGCCGACTATGGTATTGTTTACCTCTTGCGCAAACACGAGAAGGAACTTACCTAAGTAATCTTTATTAATTCATTGTTTTTAGCGCCTTCAGAAGAGGTGCCGTTTCATTCTCCCAATTGACATTTAATTTAGCCTTAAGCGCGTTGTTTCGCCACTGCTTCAGCGGCTCGGGCTGATCAATCAGCTTATTAATGGCCTTGGCTATTTCCTCGGGTGCAACACTGTCGATGGTAATTCCAAAGCTGTGTTCTTCAATAAAACCTTTTATCTCCGGAAAATTAATGCCCAGCATGGGAAGTCCGGCATGTAGGGCATCGAAAAGGCGATTGGGCAAGGCATAGTAGTTGTTTAGCCCCATATTATTGAGCAAAGCCACGCCCAGATCGGCCTGGCTTGTGTAATAATTTAGCTCGTTAAAAGGTACTTTGCCCCGCATTATTACCTTATTGCCCAGTGGCGCTGCCAGTGCACGTAACTCCTCAAAAATATCACCATCACCGATTATTACCAACTGTCCTCGTTCGATTTGATGCATGGCCTGTACCAGCTCGCGTAGCGCCCTACCTTCATTCACTGCCCCCTGGTAAAGAATAGTGAACTTACTGTTATCGGCCGCATTTACTTGTTTTGATGTTTGGGTTTGTTTCTGCGGGGCATTGCGTATCACCAGAAAGCTTTTACCGTATTTTTTTTGGAAAATTTCGGCAATGGGTTGACACACGGTGACGCCAATATCAACTAGGGGAATGAAGATTTTTTGTGCCAACAGCCAGGTGTTTTTTATAAGGGGCTTAGCACTGATTTCAGGCGATTCGGGGAAATATTCATGACTGTCGAACAGTAGCTTACTACTCTTAAGAAGTTTGGCCATGCCACAGCCTACCAAAGTGTCCAGGTCAATGGATACGATTAAATCCGTTTTATGGAAAAGCAGGTGCAGGAAAATGCGCAGGTTGTACATCAAATAGAAGAGGGGGCTTCTTTGCCAAAGGGTATTTAAGGTCCGTACCGGATACTTGCCATGGTAGGGTAAGTGACCGTTTTTTATGCGGCATACAAACTCACACTCATAGCCTGCCTGCTGTAAGGTGCCAGCCAGCTTGTGCAGTCGATGGTCTGTGGCCAGCTCACTGGTGGTTATTATGGTGGCTTTTTTTATTTTTTTTTGTGTGCTCAAGGCTTGTTTTTGTATAGGGAAACGTTTAAAAGAAAGTATTATTTTCTTACAGTAGTGCATTCTTGCCTTTAACAATATTCAGGCATATTAGTCGTTATTTAGTTATAATCGAAAAAATTGAGGTTTTGTTTCAATCACTACCATATATTTTGCCTTTTTACCATGTAGTTAGTGATGATGAATTACCGCATGTAAAAAGCTTGTTCTATGTAAAGACAGTAAGTGAGTTTATTTCTGATATTGAGTATATTGGAGAGCAATATGATTATGTGGATTTAGATGAGTTTTACAGTCTTTCATTGAGGTCGTTTTCTGGTTTGACCAAGCCTGTTGTTCATTTAAGCTTTGATGATGGACTGCGGCAGTGCTATGATATTATTGCTCCAATTTTGCTTAAGAAGGGAATTCCTGCTACTTTTTTTATTAATACAGCTTTTGTAGATAATAAAAGAATGCTTTTTCGTTTCAAGGCTTCGCTAATAAATGAGCACCTTAAGGGTAGTGGTATACATAGTGCTGTAGTTGAAGAGGAATTAATGAAAGTGTCTTATGGAGAAGAAGGCTTACTTGATCAATTTGCAATTGATTATGACTTAGATTTTCAGAACTTTTTAGAGGAAGAAAAACCTTATATGTCCTGGAGGCAAATTGAAATATTGCAGAAGCAGGGTTTTTCTCTAGGCGCACATAGTGTAGATCACCCCTTGCTTAAAGATGTTGATAGTTTACAGGCGACCCGTCAGGTAGCAGATTGCTTCGAGGAAATTGATATGCGATGTAAGCTGCAGTGCAAGGCATTTGCCTTTCCGTTTACCGACGATGGTATTTCGGTCGATCTATTTAATAGCTTTCGTGATAATAACTTGTTCGATATTAGTTTTGGTACGGCAGGTATTAAACAGGATGTGTTGCCCATGAACTTTCAAAGAATACCAATGGAGTGGAATTATTCAGCGAAGAAGATTTTGTTTTTTTATAAGTTAAAAGCGGCAGCCAGGAAATACTTAGGCGTAAATGTAATTAGAAGGTAATGATAAAAATTAATGTTGAAGGATATGAGTTAAGCTTATTAAGTCGTAGTGCGATAAGTGATGAGAAATGGGATTGTTGTGTGCAGAATTCAGGAAATGAAAGCCCGATGGCCTATACATGGGTATTAGATATTATTCATCCTGAATGGGTGGGGATTGTTGTGGAGGATTATAAAGGAGTGATGCCATTAACTTCTACAAATGTGATGGGAAGTAAGCATCTTCAAATGCCTTATGATATTCAAAACTATGGTATTTTTAGTAGTAGTACCCCCATTGTGCTGCTGTTTGAGAAAGTATGTAAAGAACTTACTAAATATTATAAATTGATTGCTTATAGTAGTGTTGCGATAAGTAACTTTGATTTTAATAGCTCATTCTGCAAAAGGCGATGTACTTATTTACTTTCATTGAATAAGGATTATTCAGATCTTCGAGCGGCGTATTCGCATGGGCATAAACGAAATGTAAATCGATTCAATCGCTTTGATTTAGAAGTGTTAATCAATGAAGATCCTAATCAATTGTTGAGACTGAAAGAGGAAATGTGGCAAGGGCGTGAATTTTTGCGAGTACCCCGAAAACATCATATTCGTCTGAGTAGGCTGATTCATTCATCCATCAGCCGTTCTTGTGGTGAGCTTTATACAGCAACTCATGAAGGAGAGCCAGTGTCATCAGCTTTTTTCTTATCTGGGAAGAAGCGCTCCGTTATCATCCATGCATCTAATGATACTGGTAAGAAATATAAGTGTTCGTTTGGGCTGGTTGACTTGTTTATTAAAAGTCATAGTGGTGAGGACAAATTTTTAGATTTTGCCGGGTCTGATGTAAAGGGGATAGCAGAGTTTAATGGGGGATTTGGTGCAACAGCTAATTACTATCCTATGTTTGAGCACCAGGAGTTATCAAGATTATTAAAGATGCTGAAGAATTGGCGTCTCAAGCATAGATTTCAATATTTATTTAATTTACAGCGTTAAGTGGTACGAAAGATTATTCGATGGTTATTGAGGGAATCCAAGAGTAGGCAGTTTGCTGATATTGTTCGGTATAATGGGTTGGTATTGGATTATAAGCAAAATAAACCATATTTAAATCTCATGAAGGAGGTGTTTGTCGATAGAGAGTATTCAGATTATTTTCCGTTTTATGAAGATGCGGTAGTAATTGATATAGGTGCCAACGTTGGATATTTTTCTATTTTTGCAGCTAATAATATTGGGTCTAAAGGAAAAGTAATTGCTATAGAGCCGGAAGCTAATAATTATTCACTATTGGTTTCTAACACTCGTTACGTACGGAATAAAGTTAGTATAGAAAACTCAGCAATTAGTCATGAAGTTGGCCAGTCGTATCTGTATTTATCAGAATCCTTAAATCATACTTTGGTTTCCTGCAGGGAATCACCAAAAGTGCCGATTCAAACACAAACATTAGAAAACCTTCTGTCATGTTACAATTTAGATCATGTTGATTTTTTAAAGATGGACTGTGAGGGGGCTGAATATGAAATACTGAAGTATATGCCGTCAGATGTATTTGCAAAGATCAGTGTGATCTCAATGGAGTTTCATGACAATAAAGATCAACGATTAAATGGTAAATGGATTGCAGATATCCTAGAAGATCATGGATTTGTCGTTAAAAAATTTTGTTACTCAAGTAGTAACTTTGGACTAAATTTTGGAAAAATTATAGGAGTAAGAAAATATGATTAAAGAAATATATAAAGAAATGATTTCTGAGCGCGCGCGCCTTACTATTAGAAGGGAGCTAACTAGAATTAATCGTTTTTTTCTTCGAGGTGGCAAATATGAGTGTAATGTGTGCAGAAGAAGTTATCGTAAGTTCTTGTCACATGGGCATATTATTCGCCAAAATGCTAAGTGTCCCTATTGTTTATCTTTGGAACGGACTCGGGTATTATGGCATTACCTTGTGGAGGAAGAATGCGTTAGAGAACGGAACTTGTCTGTTCTTCATTTTGCTCCTGAAAGGGGGATTGAGCAAAATTTGAAGAAGCTATCAAATATTAAGTATTACTCAGCTGATTTGAATCCTAATTTGGCTGATCATTTGGTAGATATTACTAGCATCCCTTTTGAGAGTGATACCTTTGATCTTGTAATATGTTCACATGTATTAGTCGAAGTTACTGATGAGGAACTGGCTTTATCAGAAATTCATAGGGTGTTAAAAAAAGGGGGTAGGGCGATAATCATTACGGCTATATTAGATCGAGAAGTGACGCAGGAGGTAAGCTTAAGTAGCAAAGAGCGTATGAAGCGGTATGGTGCTGATATCTGTCGACTTCGTGGTGAGGACTTCTATGAGCATCTTCAGAATGTAGGTTTTGAAGTATATGAATTCAATTATCACAAGGAATATTCACCTCAAAGGATTTCTATTAATTCGCTTGGTAGTGGGAATACTGAACGAGTGTTTATCGGTGAGAAGTGATTACAAAAGTTTTTAATACCGTTTTTAGTAGGGGAGTTGTAGTTGCCTTAAATCTGTGTATTGCACTGTTGTATACGAATATAGGAGCCCATCTTTATGGTCAGGTAGTTTTTCTTAATTTAATAATTTACTTTAGTGCTTTGCCATGTGGCGTTCTAACAGGAAATAGTACTGTTTATTATGCTGGTAAAGTTAAGGCTAAATATCTTTTAAGTCTTGCCTTTGCAATTGTATTGGGTAGTTCTTTAGTTGTGCTTCTGTTGCTTTTTTTGTTGCAGGCAAATATTAATGTCCTCAGATCTTTTGATGATGAAGTGTTATTTGCTATCCCTGTATTGGTTTTTTTAAGTGCCGCTCTGGCGTTTTTTCAGAATTACAACCTAGGAGTAGGTTTTGTGAAGAGTTATAATTTTTTTACGGTAACTCTGATTCTTATACAATCACTTTCAGCCTACTTCTATAGTAAAATATGGCAGGATGTCACCATTCATATTTTATCGCTTATTACGGCCTATGGTTTTTCTGTTTTTATAGCCTTAATTCATTTTGTCAAACATCATTTTAAAAGAGGTGGTAATAACAATAGTTTTCATGAAATACTGCGTTTTGGGTTTCGTGCACAATTAAATCAGGTCTTACAAATCTCTTACGAGCGGGGGAATTATTTTATTTTGTTGAAATTTTTGTCGATGGCAGAATTAGGTATTTTTAGTCTTGGGTTACAGTTTGTTGAACTAGTCAAAAATTTAGCTAATAGTATTTCCACAGTTCTTTTGTCAAAAGCAGTGTCAGTTAGGAGCAATAATGAATATAAGGCAACAATTTTCTTCATGAAATTTACAATGACCTTAACTATTGTTGTTCTCTGTTTTTTAATGATGGTACCCTCCTCCATATGGAATTGGGCGTTAGGAGATGACTTTGAAGGGCTTCGCTGGATTTTACTGTCCCTATTTGTTTATTCAGTATCTGAAACTGGGACTATATTTATTAGAACATTTTATATAGGAACAGGTAATCAAAAGGCAATAACACACTCAATTTTAATCGCTTTAGCCGGTGTTTTTACTTTATCAATTTTACTTGTAAACTATTTTGGATTAGTGGGAGCTGGAATAAGTTCTTCAGTTGTTAGCTTCGTCGTATTAGTATATCTGCTCAAAAGGTTCTTAGAAAGTAATTCTTCTTCAATGGGCTGTTTAAGGATCAGTAAAAAAGAACTTCATTTAATAAGAAAAGTCACTAAATCCTATTTTGTAAATGATTAAAGAAATACTTAATAGATTCGATTTATTGTTATTTCGTCCTATAGTGAAGGTTATTTACCCTCAGTATAAGCGTCCGATTAACGGTTATATAACCCATTATCAAGTTTTGTGGCGCTTTTTCTTTATGCAAAAAATTGTTGGGTTTAATCGAAAGGTACCATGGCCTGTCGACTTTAGAAGTAAAATTCTGGGCTGGGAATTTATTGAGAAAGGAATTATGACAGATCCGGGTGATAATTTGGGAACCTATTATTAATGCATACGGAGGTTTAAAAATCGGTGATAATGTGGAGTTTGGGCCGAATATTACCATTGTTACCACCAACCACGATAAATACGATGGAAGAAAAATATCAGCTAAAAGGGGAGTAATTATTGGTAATAATGTGTGGATTGGAGCAAATTGCGTAATTTTGCCGGGATGCAAAATCGGGGACGAGGTGACCATTGGTGCAGGCTGTGTCATTGATTGTGAGGTGCCATCAAAATCAACTGTCACAAGAGGTGTCGGCCACATTCAAGTTAAGCCTAAGTCTCGCGATTATGAGTGGGATATATACAAGGAAGAACTTACATAACAATTATGCAAACAATAATTTTCAATCAACAGCAAAGTATTTTCAACCGTTTTATTGCCGAGATTCGGGATACATCCATTCAGACCGACCCTATGCGTTTTCGTCGTAATATAGAGCGCATGGGAGAGATTCTGGCTTATGAGATCAGTAAAATACTTCCGCACGAGGTGAAAGATGTGACCACACCGTTGGGGGTAGCCAAGGAGAATGTGATGTGTGAAGAACCGGTAATTGCTTCTATCCTGCGGGCTGGATTACCATTGCATCAGGGTTTACTAAACTATTTCGACCGTGCTGAGAATGCTTTTGTATCGGCCTATCGCAAGTATAACGAAAAGGGAGATTTTGATATTCATATTGAATATATTTCTTCACCCTCGCTGGATGATAAAGTGGTGTTGCTGAGCGATCCCATGTTGGCTACGGGTACATCCATTGAAATGGCCTATAAGGCTTTGCGGGTAAAGGGAAGACCACGCCACGTTCATATTGTCTCTTTAATAGCAAGCCAGGATGGTGTTGATTATGTGCAGGATGTGTTTAAGAACGAACCTGTAACCTTGTGGTTGGGGGCTGTTGATGCCGAACTTAACTCCAAGGCTTATATTATACCTGGTATTGGCGATGCCGGTGATCTGGCCTATGGCAGTAAAATTTAATCAAGCCGCCTTACAAGGCCCTTATCATCGCATGCGATAAGCAATTCCTGCACTGTTTTATTCAGCACGGGGTGCCGCCATTTCTTCCAATGCTCGGTAAGCGGTAGTAAGGTAAACATGCGTTCATGAAGCCGCGGATGAGGCACTGTCAGCCGGGGTAGTTGAATGTGTTGGTCGTCAATAAATAATATATCTATATCAATGGGCCGGGATGCATAATGCGTTCCGGTTTTTGTTTTTCGCCCCAGTCTTTTCTCTATCATCTGGGTAAAGTTCAATATTTCAATTGCATCTACGTGTGAGTGAAAGGCTACCACCTGGTTGATAAAATTCTGTGATGCCTTAAAACCCCAGGGTTCACTTTCATAATAGTGGGAGCTGGCCAGGGGTTTTCCAAGTCGTTCTGCCAATAGCTGAACCGCCTCTTTGATGGATGCGATCACATCACCTTCATTTCCACCTAACAATAAGATAATCGTATTCATATTAAAATTTAATGCATTAGAAGTTAAAACCGACCAAATGGTTCACTATATTTGTATCGTTGAGATTGACTGTAACTATAAGTGATTTTTTTAATACTTTTGTTTAGATGCTGTTGAACGACTCAACGCGCTTAAACCCAATTTTATCATTATGGTTAAATTTTTTAAATATCTACTAGCCACTTTTGCCGGCGGAATTGTGGCCGCCTTTGTCTTGCTAATTATGCTTGTTGGCATGTTCTCGGCCATGGCTGCCCTTGGCGATAAGGAAACAAAGATAAGTGAAAATACGATTCTGCTGCTCGATCTAAACGGTCCCATCGTGGATCGTGTCACAGAAGATCCGTTTGCCGATGCCATGGCATCAGTTACCGGCAAACCAGTACCAGAAGGTCTGAACCGATTGCTCAAAAACATTGAGAAAGCCAAGCGCGACGAAAATATTTCTGGTATTGTGCTCGAGTCGGGAATGGTGCAGGCCGGATATGCTACTATTGAAGAGATACGTAATGCCCTTATTGATTTTAAAACATCGGGTAAATTCATCTACAGTTTTTCACCCATTTACACGCAGAAAGCTTATTACCTGGCATCGGTTGCTGATAAAGTATACCTGAATCCATCGGGTATGCTGGAACTAAAAGGTATGTATGCCGAGCGCACTTTCTTTAAGAAAACCTTAGAGAAGATTGGTGTGGAGATGCAGGTTTTTAAGCACGGTAAGTTTAAGTCGGCCGTTGAGCCCTTCTTGCTTGATGAGATGAGTGAGCCGGCGCGTTTACAAACTGAAGTTTATCTGCATTCCATGTGGGATCACCTGAAATCGGGAATTGCAGAGGCACGTGGTCTTACGCCTGAGCAGGTATCTAACCTGGCCGATCAAATGCCTATGTTTCGTTCCGGTGAAATGCTGCTGGAAGCCGGTTTGATTGATGGATTAAAATATAAGGACGAGGTGATTGGTGAGTTGAAAGAACTTATTGATGTGGATGAAGAAGATGATCTGTCGGCTGTTAAGAACAGTAAATATGCAAAGGTATATGTGTCCGATGGCAAAGGCTTTGTTAAAGATAAGATCGCTGTTATCTACGCCGAAGGTGATATTGATGGTACCTCCACAGAAGGCATTAAGTCGGATAAGCTCTCTAAAACCATCCGTAAGGCACGCCGCGATAGTTCGATCAAGGCCATTGTGTTCCGGGTTAATTCACCGGGAGGATCAGCGCTAGGTTCCGAAATAATATGGCGCGAAGTGCAGTTGGCGCAGGAAACAAAGCCTGTTATTGTATCCATGGGTAACTATGCCGCCTCGGGTGGTTATTATATCTCTTGTGTAGCCGATAAGATTGTGGCTAATCCTACTACCTTAACAGGTTCCATTGGTATATTCGGTATGATACCCAATGCCGAGGAGTTAACAAAAAAGGTAGGGCTTAGTTTTGATGGTGTTAAAACCAATGAGTTTGCCGATATGCCTAGCCTGACGCGTCCTTTCCGTAAGGAGGAAAAAGCTTTGCTCCAGGCCTATATTGTTAAGGGTTACGATACTTTTATTGGTCGTTGCGCAGATGGGCGTAATACTACCAAGGAAGCCATTGATGAGATTGGCCAGGGGCGTGTATGGAGCGGCCTTAATGCTCTCGATATTAATCTTGTAGATGAAATAGGGGGTTTGAATAAAGCCCTTGAATTGGCTAAGGAGGCGAGCGCCCTTGAAGAATACCGCGTGGTGGAACTGCCCAAGGCGGAGGATCCTGTTGAGCAGTTTGTTAAAGAACTAACTGGTGAGGCACGCCTGTTTGTGGGTAAGTCTTTGCTGGGCGATGAATATAAATATTTGCTTACGCTGGAGAATCTGAAAAACGCTTATCAGATACAGGCACGCATACCCTATCACTTAGAAATAAAATAAGAGTTAAGGAAAATGGCAGGCAGTGACCCGGTGATCTGCCTGCTACTCTATAGAAAATCGATAATGCGAATGAAACTACGCAAATTATTATATCCTTTTAGCATGCTATATGGCGGGATTACCACGCTTCGAAATCTTTGTTTCGATCGCGGTGTTTTGCGTTCACAAACTTACTCGCTGCCGATTATTTCGGTGGGTAATATTACCGTTGGCGGTACCGGTAAAACACCCTTGAGCGAGTACATCATTCGCCTGCTTACCGACGATTTTAAATTGTGCCTCCTTAGTCGTGGTTACAAGCGTCGTACACAAGGTGCCCTGTTGGCCGATGCCGGCAGTACTGCACATACCATCGGTGATGAGCCATTTCAGGTAAAGCAAAAGTTTCCGGGCATTGATGTGGTAGTTGCCGAAAAGCGTGTTGAAGGAATGGCGCTTATTCAAAAATATACGCAGGCTCAGGTGGTGCTTATGGACGATGCCTATCAGCATCGTTATGTAAAGCCCGGCCTGTCCATATTGGTGATTGATTATAACCGACCGATGTGGGATGACTGTGTTTTTCCGGCAGGTCGACTGAGGGAGACTGCACGGGGACAGGCGCGAGCCCACCTGATTGTGGTTAATAAATGTCCGGCTACACTTACCGAAGAGCAGCGTGCTCAATGGATATCAAAGCTAAGCCCGCGCGATGATCAACAGGTGTTTTTCACTAGTATTGTATATGGTTCACCACAGTCATTGGGGGCATCCGGTAAATTAGCATCCGGCACTCGTGTACTAGCATTGGCCGGTATTGCCCGTCCTGCACCTTTCTTTGAATATGTATCAAAGCATTACAAGGTGGAGGACACCCTAATCTACCCTGATCATCATGATTTTAGTTCTGGTGATGAAGAGCAGATTGCATCAAGTCTTGAGAACTGCGGCGTTGACACCCTGTTGACAACCGAAAAGGATGCGGTACGCATGGTGCATATGCCTGAAGAGATTCAGGAGAAGTGTTGGTACGTACCCATTGGTCTTAAGGTGCTTTTTGACGAGGAGAGACAATTTAAAAATAAAATATACGACTATGTTAGAACAAATGAAAGTAACCGCCGATTACCTTAAGGCTCAAAGTAATCTGAAACCTGTCGTTGGTATTATTTTAGGTACCGGACTTGGGGGGCTTGTAAAGGAAATTAATATTGAAAAGTCCATTCCTTACGAGGAGATTCCTAATTTTCCAGTGTCAACAGTTGAAGGGCATAGTGGCCGTTTAATCTTTGGTACCATTAATGAGGTGCCCATTTTGGCCATGCAGGGCCGTTTCCATTTTTACGAGGGTTATGACATGAAGCAGGTGACCTTTCCGGTGCGTGTGATGAAACAAATGGGTATTAACAATCTTTTTGTGTCCAATGCCAGTGGCGGTCTTAATCCTGATTATGCCGTGGGCGATATCATGGTGATTGATGACCATATAAACATGTTTGGTTTCAACCCTCTAATTGGCAAGAATGAAAATAAACTGGGGCCTCGTTTTCCGGATATGAGTGAACCTTACAGCCGGGACTTAATTGCCAAAGCTATGGCCATTGGTGCCGAGAATAATATTGAACTGAAGCAAGGTGTGTATGTGGGTACTACTGGTCCTACCTTTGAAACGCCAGCAGAATACAAGATGTTCCGTGTGTTGGGAGCCGATGCCGTAGGTATGTCAACCGTGCCCGAAGTGATTGTGGCGCGTCACATGGATATGCAATGTTTTGGTATTTCAATTATTACGGACTCCGGCGTACCTGGTCAAATTGTTGAGGTATCGCACGAGGAGGTGCAGGAAGTGGCCGCTGCTGCCGAGCCTAAAATGACCAAGGTGATTAAAGAATTGGTGAGCAGCATTAAGTAGTTCAGTCAATAAATAATATTGTACTTATCGGATGACTATGCACTTGCTTGTGCATACAGTCATCCGATATTTTTTTATTGCCTAAACATACGCACATTCTCCAGAGTATCTTCCATAGAGTAGTATGCAATGGGCATTGTTGCAATTAATTTTTCTGTTGAATAGAGAGCGCGATTCTGACTGCTACGTGCTGTTTCTTTGGTCATTTTGGGCGCTTTTCGCCACAGCATGTATTGCAGGCGTTCAATGCGCCAGGCTATGCCGGTAAGCAGTCTGTTGGCTTTTATGGAAGGTGCTTTCACCTGAAAAATGCGGGCAGCAATATTCATTAGCTCATGGTAGCTCAGGTTATGGCCATTAACGATGAAGCGTTCATTATGGGCATCAGATGCAGTTAGCCCAATCATGGCTTCAACTACGTTGCGCACATCAACAAAGCCGGTTCCACCGCCGGTATAAAAAAGCATGTTTTTACTCAAAGTGTTCAGCAGTTGGCCCGAGCTTTTTTCATCCAGGCAAGGCCCCAGTATTACTGAAGGGTTAACAATGATGGCATTCAGACCTTCTTTGGTGCCGCGCCATACTTCCATCTCAGCCCTGAATTTACTCTGTGAATAAACTGAATGATTATCATCGTTTTGCCAAAAACTACGTTCGTCGATTGGATGTCCGTTGGAGGACTTACCCAGCGTGGCGATAGAGCTGACATGGCAGAAGCGTGCAACGCCTGCATCAATAGCGGCATTCACCAGGTTGGCCGTTCCCTCTACATTGGCCGTAAACATGGTTTGGCGGTCGGCCGGTTTAAAGGATACCATGGCTGCGCAGTGGTATACTGTATCCACGCCTTCCAGCGCCTGACGCAAGGAGAAGTAATCCAGCAAATCACCCTTCACCCATTGGACGGATGCGAAATGGTCATTGTTATAATGTTTAAACAGTTGCTTAACGTAGTGTAAGGATTTTTTAGAGCGGTAAAGTGCTCTTACATTTTCACCCTTATCGATCAGTGTATGCAATAAATGTGCGCCAACCAGGCCTGTACCTCCGGTAACAAGTATCTTAGGGTGCATTTACCAGATAAATTTGATGTTTTGCTTTAAATCGGGATGAACGCTTAGGGGCACAGGACTCGTGCCGGCTACACTCTCAATTATCTTTTTCTGTTCATCGCTGTATCCCTTGTTGGGGAATGTAAATACCATGATCACCTCGTCAACACGGCGTGGGTTTTCTGCCATTACCTTGGTGATGTCAAGCTGTGTACCTTCAATATCAATGTGGTTGTCCATGGCTTTAATACCCATGATGGTTAATATGCAATTGCCCAGGGCAGTAGCTAACATGTCGGTGGGCGAGAAAGACTGTCCCTTGCCCCGGTTATCGCAGGGGGCATCGGTAATAATTTTGGCTCCCGATTGCACATGGATATTTTCGGTGCGGAGCTCTCCCAGGTATTTTGTCTTAACGGTTGTCATGGTTTTAACTTTTGTGTGATGCAAAAAAAGCCAGTCAGCTAATTAAGGGGACAAAATACAAATAATATCATGGCCTTAAAACAATAAATGCATGCTTTAATGAGGCTCTATTCATTACAGGTTTAAATTATTTGGTAATTTAGCGCTTCGTAATCGTTACTTAGGTTGTAATTAAAAGAGCTTTAAATATGTTTTCAGGTATTGTAGAAGAGGCTGCTGTAGTAGTTGGCTTAGAACAAGACAAAGGAAATCTTCATTTGACTTTGGAGTGCTCATTCACCGATGAGTTAAAAATTGATCAGAGCATTGCTCATAACGGCGTTTGCCTTACGGTAGTTAAGAAAGAGGGTAAGACCTATACGGTAACAGCCATTAAGGAAACTTTGGAGAAGTCTAACCTGGGCTTATTAAAAATTGGCGATAAGGTAAACCTGGAGCGCAGCATGATTATGAATGGCCGTCTTGATGGTCATATTGTGCAGGGACACGTTGATCAGACGGCTCGTTGTATTAATGTGAAAGAGGCCGATGGCAGCTGGTACTTCACCTTTCAGTACGTAGTTGACAAGGAAAAGGCTGCTGAAGGTTATTTGACTGTTGAAAAGGGTTCGGTAACCGTGAATGGTGTGAGCCTTACGGTGGTGGATAGCAAGGATGATCAGTTCTCGGTAGCCATCATACCTTATACCTATGAGTTTACCAATTTCCACCAGATTGAAGTGGGGTCAACCATCAACATCGAATTTGATATACTTGGTAAATACATCAGCCGAATTATGGCAATTCAGAATAAGTAAATGATCGTAAACGGAAGCGCGTAATATAACGCATTTCCGTTTTACCCTATTATTAGCTGCTTCCCTTGCTCTGTGGGGCTAAGGGAAGGGCTTATTTAAGATTTTGGCCGGGTGTTTATTCAAACACAAGCAGCGGCCGCAGATGCTCTTGAACAATTATTTTCATTAAAGCTGCCGGCAGCTGAGTATAAGTTGCCAAATGTGCATCAATCGCGCCCTGCCAGGCAATCCTTCCGTCGCGCCGCTCCATAAAAATATCAAAGGCCTGGTAACCCACATCTTTCAGCGCAGTACCAAACCAGCGGTAGAAAGCATGGTACGATGCCGGGCGTAGCTTTGTAATATTTACTTCGTCATACCAGCCATCCAGCGCATCTGTTGTAAGTGCATTTTCGTTATCACCATTCTTTTGTATGTAGTCGATAATTTGTTTCCATTGTGGCTGAGTGAGGTCTTCGTTGGCAAAGAATGATTGCTGTATGGTCTTAAAGCTAGTATCAGGCTTGATGCTACACAGGTAAAGTAGCAGGGGAAGCGTCTGTATGCAGTAGTCGGTCCACACGATACAGCCTTTGGTTTGAGGCTGCTGCCCGTTTTTAATCGGATAGTCTTTGGACAATAGAATACGCTGGTGCCAGCGGAGGGTGCGGTTGGGTAGGCTTCTTTTTACTTCTGTTATCAAATGTGGGGATTTCCGACGGAGATGTTCCACCGTGTTAATACGCTCCTGCGTTGAGCGTGGCGATGGGGCTTGCGCTTCTTCTTTCGGCCATATCAGGTAATGTTTCTTGTTCTGAACCACAGCTTTAGTTTAAATGTTAGCGTAATATGATTGTAATTTATTAATTTTAGTCATTGCAAATTTAACATCAAACCCCTGCCATGAAAAAACTGTCCTTTCAGCTTTGTCTTCTTTTGGGCTTAACGCTGCTGTTTAGTTCAGCTTGCGACGACGATACCGGTAATTCACCTATTAATCCGGTGCCTAAAGAGGTACAAAACATAAATGGTTTTGTTTACCAAAATATGCGAGCCTATTATTTTTGGGAGCACCTTATTCCTGAGCTTGATTACCGACGTGAAGAAAATACCTTCGACTTGTTTGAGAAATGCACTTATCGCAAGGTAGATCGCTGGTCGTTTATTACCGACGATTATCAGGGCTTGAAAGAAATGCTTTCCGGTGTTAGTAAATCAGCCGGCTATGGCGTGCGTCTTTATTATCGCGATCATAACCATAGCAATGAAGTGATTGGTTTTATTGAGTATGTCGAGCCCGGATCGCCGGGTGATATAGCCGGGTTGAAACGTGGCGATGTGATCTGGCAAATTGATAATACGGTGCTTGATGATGAGAATTATCTGGATTTATTATACCGCGATACTTACACGCTTACCTTGGGTACGCTTTATGCTGATCGGTCCATTTCAGCTCAATTACCTGCTCTTAATATCAAGACTGTGCAGTTGCAAAGTAACCCTATTTTGGAAGCGAAGGTTATTTCCTACGAAGGATTTAAGGTGGGCTACCTGGCATATACATCCTTTTTAGATGAATACAATAAGGATCTTGAGGCGGTATTTGCCGATTTCAAGGCCAATAACGTCGATCATCTGGTTGTTGATTTACGATATAACAGTGGAGGTGATGTATCATCAGCTATTTTGCTCAGTAATATGATTGCACCGGCCAACAAAGAAGGCGAAGTGCTGCTGCGCACAAGTTATAACCCGGCCCTGAGTGAGTATCTGGAGTTGGAACTGGGAAGTGAGTTTAATCTTGATTACCTGGCTGCACACACTAGTAACCTTAACCTGGAACGCCTGTATGTGCTCACCACCTACAAAACGGCCTCGGCCAGCGAGATGTTGATTTATGGCTTGGCACCCCATATGGAGGTGGTTCAGATTGGGGAAAAGACCCATGGTAAGTACTACGGTTCAATCACCATCAGCGACCCGGAAGAGAAGCATAACTGGGCTATGCAGCCCATTGTGTTGCGTGCCGAGAATAAAGATAATTCCATCGATTATAACGATGGCCTGCCAGCTGACATAGAAAAGCAGGATTTTGATATTGCCTTTGACGAACATACCATTTACCCCTTGGGTGATCCGCGTGAAGATTTTTTGGCGACAGCCTTACAGCATATTGTTGGTGCGATCCCTCAGGCAGTATCGGCAAAAGATATGCATGCTCAGCCTAACGTGCCGCTGAACACCGAGGCGCAGCTTGTTCATCCGCTTAGATATGATATGCAGTACGATCTGCCTTTACGATAATTGAAAATCTACTAAATATTGTTATCCCTAATCTTTTTAAAGAGTTTGGAGGCGAATATAAAGTCTTCAAGCTCTTTGTTTTGAACGTGGAAGATGTCGTCTTTGGTGCCTTCCCACAGTTTGTGGCCTTGATAGATAAAGATAATTTTTTCGCCGATGCCCATCACTGAGTTCATATCATGGGTATTCACAATGGTGGTCATGTCGAATTCCTTTGTAATCTCCTGAATAAGCTCATCAATGATGATAGCGGTGCGAGGGTCGAGTCCTGAATTGGGCTCATCGCAAAACAGGTATTTGGGGTTGAGGGAAATGGCGCGGGCAATGGCAACACGTTTTTGCATACCCCCACTAATCTCCGATGGAAATTTGTTATTGGCATTTTCCAGCTTCACCCGGTCGATGCAGAAATTAGCTCTCTCCCGTTTCTTCTCCAGCGACCAGTTTGTAAACATATCCAGTGGAAAGCGAATATTCTCTTCCACCGTGAGGGAATCAAACAGAGCCGATCCTTGAAACAGCATGCCAATATCTTGGCGCAGTCGTTTTTTCGCCGTATTGTCCAGCTCTAAAAAACTATGGCCATCGTAGCGAATGTCGCCCGAGGTAATATCATGAAGCCCTACCAAAGACTTAAGGAGTACTGTTTTTCCCGATCCACTTTGGCCAATAATCAGGTTGGTCTTGCCTTTTTCAAAACCGGCTGATATGCCTTTTAATATTTCTTTGTCGTCGAATGACTTATGTATGTCAATTGCTTCTATCATGCCAGCAATAGTTGAGTGAGGATTAAGTTGAAAAGAAGAATTTGAACACTGCTGGCCACTACAGCCTGTGTACTGGCTTTGCCCACTTCAAGGGCGCCGCCCTGTACGTAATAGCCCCAATAGGCCGATATGGTAGAAATGATAAAGGCAAACACCACGGCTTTGCTAAGGGCATAAACAATGTAAAAGGGCTGAAAGGCATACTGGATACCATAAATATACTCAGGACCCGGTACTTCGCCGGTTATAGATCCAGCCAGGTAACCACCGCCAATGCCCACGGCCATGCTAATGGTAACCAGTGCAGGTATGATAAACACGAAAGCCACCACTTTGGGCAGTACCAGATAGCCGGCCGGGTTAATACCCATGATTTCCAGGGCATCAATTTGCTCGGTTACACGCATGGTGCCTATTTCTGAGGCTATGTTAGAACCTACCTTTCCGGCTAGGATAAGACCCACGATAGTCGATGAAAACTCAAGCAGTATGGAGTCGCGCGCAGCTAGTCCCACTGTGTACTTGGGTATGATAGGAAGGTCGATATTATACGCCGTTTGAAGGGTGATAACGGCACCCATAAATACCGAAATAATTATAACAATGCCCAGTGAGTCGATACCCAGTTTATCAACTTCGCGCACAATCTGTTTTATGAAGACAGAATGTTTCTCTGGCTTGCCAAACACTTTCTTTAAAAATAGGCAGTAACGCCCGAGGTGAAAAAATATTCTCATTGTGATATGGAAAATAGTGCGTATTTTAGTGTAATAAAAGTAATAATATTCCGCTTACAGAAACAAAATACAAATTTAGTATTTGTAAACGAACATATCCATGAGCAATAATATTTACTGCGTTATTATGGCCGGTGGGGTAGGGCGACGTTTTTGGCCCCTGAGCACTACTCATACGCCCAAGCAGTTTCTAGATATTTTGGGCACCGGCAAATCGTTGATTCAACAAACCTTTGATCGCTTCAAGCCCCTTTGTCCTCTTTCCAATATACTGGTGGTGACCAATAAGGATCATAAAGCCCTTGTGCTAGAACAGTTACCCGAGCTGCAAGCAGAACAGGTACTGACGGAGCCCTTGCGGCGCAGCACGGCACCTTGCATTGCCTATGCCAATGCGGTGATTAAAAGGAAGAATCCCAATGCAAAAATTATTGTTACGCCATCGGATCACCTGATACTTGATGAAGCTACCTTTAGAACTACGATCGGTAATGGCCTCAGTTTTGTTGATGGAAAAGATACCCTACTTACACTAGGTATTAAGCCCAGTCGTCCTGAAACAGCATACGGCTACATACAAGCAGTGGAGCAGGAGGGGCTTCCTCCCGGCTTTAATAAAGTAAAAACATTTATCGAGAAGCCCGATTTGGAGATGGCACGTGTGTTGTTGGAAAGTGGTGAGTTTTTTTGGAACTCGGGTATTTTTATTTGGTCGCTCAAGAGCATTGAGGCGGCCTTTCATAAGCATCTGCGCGAAGTGGCTACCTTATTTGATGATTTAATACCGTTGCTGGGTACTCCTAATCATGATAAGGCTTTGCAAGAGACCTATGTGGATTGTCGAAAGATATCCATTGATTATGGTGTAATGGAAAAGGCCAATAATGTATTTGTGCAAATAGTGGACTTCGGGTGGTCTGATCTGGGTACCTGGACATCACTGCACGACAGTGCTGAGTGTAATAGCGAAAACAATGCCGTACTGAGCGGTCAGGTGCTTATGTACGATACGGAAGATAGTATTGTGCATCTGCCGAAAGGTAAGTCCGGGGTTATTCAGGGGCTTAAGAATTATATTGTGGTCCAGTCTGATGATTCGCTGCTTATTTGTCCTAAGGATAATGAAAAGCAAATACGGCAGTTTACTGCTGACTTAACAGCCGAGTTTGGCGGTGATGACTGATTTTAATGGTTTCAGGTGTGAGCCGTGAGGTTTGTTTGCAGCACGGTCACATCCTTTTGTTTGGGTTTATTTTTTCTTGAAGATATTTTTCATTTTTTCCAGAAGACTTTTGTGATCTGTCTCTTTTCTTTCCTCTTTGCGCGCTTGTCGCTCCATCTTTCTTTTTGCCCTTATGGAGTCGGGACGCCTTAGGCCGTCAAAGAGATCTTCGAAAAAGTCTTTTTCCGGATTTTCCAATGAATAGTCATCACACAGCAAGTTTTTTTGCAGGCGTTGTGGTACAACGTAAAAAGAGCCTTTATGGTATTGGTAGCGGCTGCGGTCTTTTTCAAGACGCTGCATAAAACGGGCAAAAATAGGCAAGGCAGTATGGCCGCCACTTCCCAGTGCTGTGGTACGAAAGCGGATGGTAGGTTGATCGTTACCCACCCAGGCACCTGCCACTAGGTTGGGGGTGTAGGCTATGAACCAGCCATCGGAATTATCCTGGGTCGTACCTGTTTTACCGGCCAGTTCGCTTTTCAGATTAAATACGCTACGAAGGGACTGAGCCGTGCCACGCTCCACCACCCCGCGCATCATCTCCACCATATAGAAGGACACATCATCGTCATAAACTTCATCCCTGGGAGTTACCGCCTCATGCTCGTACAAAGTGTTGCCTTCGCTGTCTTCGATGCGTAGCAGCATTACCGGTTCTACGGGCCGCCCGTAGTTGGGGAAAGTGGTGTAGGCCGCTACCATATCCAGCAAGGAAAGCTCGGCGGTACCCAGCGCAATGGATGGGTATTCCGGTATATCCTCTTCAATGCCCATGTCCTCGGCCAGCCGGACTACTTTTTTCACACCGGTTTCGGTAATCAGTTTAGCACTGACGGTATTCACTGAGTTGGCCAGTCCGCCTTTTACCGAGTAGTAGCCTTCGTGCTGTCCATTGCTGTTGGCGGGCGACCAGTCGTCATAGTCTTCGTAAACAACCTGTTCGTTGGATATAAAGTCGCAGGGCGATACGCCATCCTGCAGAGCAGCCGCATATACAATGGGTTTAAAGGTTGAGCCTACAGGGCGGCGCGATGTAACATGGTCGTACTGATAGCTTTTATGATCGATGCCGCCTACCCAGGCCAGCACATGCCCGTTGCGCGGGTTCATGGCCACAAAGCCGGTGTTTAAAAGCATCAGATAATGTTTTACCGAGTCGGCGGGGCTCATCTGCACCTTTTTTTCACCGGCATGGGTAAAGATGGTCATGGGTACTTTTTTTTCCATGGCCTTGAATATGTCCTGATCCGTTTTTCCGGCTTCCTTCATTTTTTGATAGCGGCGTGACTGACGCAGTGCCTTGGTGTACACTTGCGGGTGTTTGGCCCAGGCGGAGCGTCCCTTCCAATGGCGGTCAAACTCATCCTGCAGGCGCTTCATCTGCTGCGCCACAGCCTGCTCAGCATAATTCTGCATGCCGGCATCAATAGTAGTTATGATCTTAAGTCCATCGGAGTAAATATCATATTGATCGCCGTATTTCTCATTGAGTATGGCCTGTGCTTTAGCCCTGATCTTTTCTCTGAAGTAGGGAGCGATACCCGTGTTATGGTCGATGCGTCGGTAATTGAGTGCCAACTGGCTTTGTTGCCATTTCAGGCATTCATTTTCAGAGATGACACCATGTTCATGCATGCGTTTGAGCACTACATTGCGTCGCTCCATACTGTTTTCGGGATTCAAGCGAGGGTTAAAAGCTGTGTTGGCCGCCAGCATACCTACCAGGGTTGCTGATTCTGCGGGGTTTAAGTATTGTGATTTTTTTCCAAAAAAGCGCTGTGATGCCATCTCAATACCATAGATATCCTCACCAAAAGGCACGGTGTTGAGGTAGAGTGTCAGTATCTCTTCTTTGGTATAGATGCTTTCGAGCCGTGCGGCTGTGAAAATCTCTTTTGTTTTGCCCACTGGAAGGCTCAAAAAGCCCAGTCGCATGCGGGGATACAGGTTTTTAGCCAGCTGCTGGCTGATGGTGCTGCCGCCACCCTGTGCTTTATCGCCAAAGATGATGGTACGCACCATTACACGCCCCAGGCTAATAAAATCCAATCCGTTATGTTCGAAGAAACGGCTGTCCTCTGTAGCCACGAGGGCTTCTTTTACATAGGGCGATATTTGATCATTGTCGATGGTTAAGCGATGTTCCACATAGTAGCGTCCCATTAGCTTTTCGTCGATCGAATATACTTCCGAGGCAGAATGGTTTTGTATTTTGGACAGTTCGGCAAGGGTCGGTAAGGCGCCAAAAAGTCCCAAATAAACAAACAGGCAGAAGATAAACAATGCCGTAATTCCCAGTCCGGCTGCTTTAAAACCCAAAATAATCAGGCGCTTTTTAAAGCTTCTCTTTTGTTTTTTGCCAGTTTTATTATTCTTTTTTTGTGAACCTGTTTTTGTCTTCGTAGTCTTCTTTTTTGCCATTCTGTAATCGCCGTTATTTAACAGGGTGAAATTAGTTAATAAAAGGAAGGGTTTTATGTCTTTCAATCAAAATAATTGGAGTTAATTGGTTGATTGTTCTGATCGCTCGTGTCTTTTTAAGGCTACCACTGCGTAGTTATATCGTTATCCTATAATGATTTGTCGCCCCATTCTTTAAAAAATTGGTTTAAATAGCTTTCCATAAAAGTATGACGATCGGTCGCCATCTTCCTTCCCGTCTGCGTATTCATTTTGTCTTTCAGTAACAGCAACTTCTCATAGAAGTGATTGATGGTGGGGCTGTTGTTATTACGGTAGGCCGTGGCAGTGGTGTAAGCTTGTGGCGTAATGGCGGGGTTGTATAAGTCGCGCCCCTTGTGGCCACCATAGCTGAAGGTACGGGCAATACCAATGGCGCCCATGGCATCCAGGCGATCGGCGTCCTGCACAATCATCAGTTCGTTAGAGCTAAATTGACTATCGCTCCATTCTTTGGCGAATGAGATGTTTTGAATGATTTTGATAACATGGTCCAACGTATTGGAAGCAATGTTGAGCATCATCAGCTTTTCTTCAATCAGCATTAAAGCCTCCACTTCATCAAAGAATTTTGTGTCGGCAACATCGTGTAATAACACGGCCAGATGAATGACATCCCAGTCACCGCCCTCTTGTTGATGTATTTTTTTTGCGTTGTTCAAAACGCGTACGATGTGCCACCAGTCATGCCCGGCATCGCATTTAGCCAGTTGCTTTTGTGTCCATTCCTTCAGTTCTTTTAGTGTTTTATCGCTTAACATATTACTTTCGTGTGTGCTTACTAAAATATAAAAAGTAGGATGAATAAAAAAGCATAAGGGTACAATGCAAAGGAATAGCTCAATGTGAAGTAGTGCGATAAAACCAAAAAGAGCTAAACTTTCGATGTGTAAAAGTTCAACTCATAGTTCTGTGTCTTTGTGATTTAGTGAAAATCTGAAGATTATGCGGAGAGAGGGAGATTCGAACTCCCGGATCCCTTTCGAGATCACACGCTTTCCAGGCGTGCACAATCGGCCACTCTGTCACCTCTCCATGATGTGCTCCAAATATATGAACTTATTTTAACAGTTCATGGGCAAAAAATAAAAATCCCGACCGAAGTCAGGATTGTAGCACGGGAGGAGCGACTCGAACGCCCGACACCTGGTTTTGGAGACCAGTGCTCTACCAACTGAGCTACACCCGTATTTTATTGTTTTAAAACATTGCCTTTGTCAATGCGAATGCAAAAATAGGAGAATAATTAGTAATTCAAATGTTTTAAAGCGAAAAAATATGCTAAAATTGTTGTTGTGCCTGGCTTATAGTTAGTTTAATATTCAAAAAAAATATTTCAGAAATGAAGGTTTACCGTGGTTCCTTTTCCGTGTTCAGAGTGAATCTTAAGCTGCCCGCCATGCAGGCGCATCACCTGCTGCGACAAGGCCAAGCCAATTCCACTTCCGCCGGGGCGGGTAGTGTAAAAAGGTATGCATACTTTGTCAAGCTCTTCCTTGGGAATGCCTTTACCATTATCACAGATTGTTATTTGCAGCTTATTAGCTTTTTTATGGGCGTCAATGGAGATTAGTGCGGGATTTTTGTTTAGTGCTTCTATGCTGTTTTTTATCAGATTAATAAGTGCTTGCTCCAGCAACTTTTCATCGATTAAGTGGCTGATATTTTTGTTACAATTGATCGTTAGTGCAAACTTGTTTCCATTGCCCGTGTAAAGGGTGTGAATGCGCATCAATAAATCATGAATATTGCAGGGCGTTGTTTGCACACTTTTTAGGCGGGCCATGCTTCGGTAGCTCTCAACAAAGTTGGTAAGCCCTTTACTGCGTGTATGGATGGCATTCAAGCCCTCTATTAGTTCTGACCGTTCTTCATCGTCGATAACGACGGGTGTTTCAGATGCCAGGAAGCGTTCTCTTAATCCGGCCGATAGGATATTAATGGGGCTTAGTGAATTGATGACTTCATGCGTTAATACTCGAATGAGTTTTTGCCATGATTCCAGCTCTTTCTGTTCTATCTCGCTGCGAATATCCTGAAAAGCCAGTAAGCGAAGTGTCTTTCCTTCCTTCTTCATCAGCACAGCCGTGAGGGCTACTTGAAGCATGCGGTTGTCAACGATTAATTCGATGAGTATTTGCTGGTTGGGTTGTAGTTGCATCAGCTCATTGGCAAGGCCCGGCTTTAGCTTATCCAGCTTATCAAGGCGGTGCAGGTATTTGATATTTAGTAATCGTAACAAGGCATCGTTAGTCATGGTTACATTACCATGCTCATTAACCACAATAATGGCAACGCCTATCTGCTTCAGTGCCGTTTCAAAAAACAGGTATTCCTTTTCCTTATCGATTTTTAGTTGCCGGAAGGCTTTCACCACCTGGTTGAAGGCCTTGAATAATTCCTGAAAGGAAGTATCCTTATCACGTGTATGAAAATGTATGGTGGTATCGCCAAAACCAAAGGATTCTATAAAACGGGCCAGTTCACGATTTGTCTTACGCACCGAGTAGATGAGACGTCCCACCTGAAAGAAGTAAGTTATCCCTAACAGATAAAGTAGTATATGTTGGTTTTTGAGGTGCCATACAAGTAGCATCAAAACAGGCGTTGTTGCCAATAAGGTTGCTTGCAGGATAATACCGAAGGAGAAGTGCTTATAGGTCATACTTCTTGATTTTGTCGTAAAGGGTCGAACGGTTGATACCTAGTTTTTGCGCTGCCTTACTCATGTTACCTTTGCAGTTGGCAATGGCTTTTTCAATCAGCGCTCGCTCGTGCTCTGTTAAGTTAAAGCAGTTGGTGTCTGGTATTTTAGTATGGCACTTACTAAGGAAGAGATCCCTACTGTTGATCATTGATCCTTCTGACAGGATCACTGCCTTTTCGATAGCATGTTGCAACTCGCGGATGTTGCCCGGCCACGATTGCTCCTGTAAGGTCTCAATGGCCTGACGGGTTAGACTTAAGGACCCTTTGTTGTATTTATCGGCTTGTTTTTGGATGAAGTAGCTGGCTAATCCGCCAATGTCTTCCCTGCGATTACGAAGCGCCGGCAGCTCCATGGTGATGGTGTTGATGCGATAAAGCAGGTCTTCGCGAAACGTTCCTTCAGCTACCATTTGCTGCAGCGGCATGTTGGTGGCACATAACAGCCGGATGTCGACCTTAATGGGTCGGGTACCCCCCACGGGTGTGATTTCCCTGTTTTGCAGTGCTGCCAGAAGCTTTGCCTGGGCAGCCAACGACAGGTTGCCTATCTCATCCAGAAACAGGGTGCCTCCTGAGGCCACTTCAAATCGGCCGGTCCGGTCTGTTTTCGCATCGGTAAAAGCGCCCTTCTTATGGCCGAACAGTTCACTTTCAAACAGGTTCTCATGGATAGCGCCTAAATCAACGGCAACAAACATCTCTTCTTTCCGGGCTGAAAGGTGGTGGATGGTGCGGGCCATCACTTCCTTTCCGGTGCCGTTCTCGCCTAAGATAAGCACATTCACATCGGTTGGAGCTACCTTATCAACCATGTTCATTATTTGTTGCATGGCTTCGGAGCGGCCAATAAACAGGTCCGTTTGATTGGCAATGGTTTCTTTGAGGTGCTTGTGTTTTTTCTTCAAGCGGTTGATGTCTCGCTTCGATTTCTGGAGTTCATACACAGCCCTAAGGGTTGAAAGGATTTTCTGTTCGTCCCACGATTTCTCAATAAAATCGGCGGCCCCATTTTTAATGGCCTTAACAGCCAGGGGCACATCGCTGTAGGCGGTAATGAGTACCACGGCCAGTTCAGGGTCGTACTTGTGAACCTCCTGCATCCAAAACAGCCCCTCATTGCCCGTGTTGATGCCTGCTTTGAAATTCATATCGAGCATTACAATGTCAAAAGCATTTTTGTTTAGGTGCTCAATAATTCGGTTCGGGTTATGCTCCGTAACTACCGTATTAAAATGCGGGTTGAGGTAGAGCTTGAGTGCAACCAGCAGCTCTTTATTGTCATCAACGATCAGTATTTGTCCTTCTTTGGGCATAGTGATTAAGGTTAGTTAATTTGTTGGATCGGGGGTAATAGCAATCCCCCTAATTCGTTCATATTAATGGTTTTTTTCATATTGCTCCCCCTTCTCCAAGAGGAAAATCGTTTTGTCTATTATTCTGTGTTCCCCTTTTTCATAGGAGAGATTTCTATTGTAATTGCTTTTGGTGTTTATTCTTTTAGGTTTTCCCCCCTTGGCGAAGGGGGCAGTATTTCTATGTTTTATCCGGTTTGTTAGTTCCGGGGGATTGGCGCATAATCGTTTCTTTTCTGTTAATAATATCCAGTACATCACTCCTTCTGCAAGGGGGAAGACTTTATAGATTCTCTTCTAGTTCTTCAATTGTTGCTGCTATAACGCGAATAACATTATTTAGGTTCTTTTTAATTTCGTATTCATCAATTCTTAATACATGATAACCCAGCGTATTTAATGTTCTATCTCTTAACTTATCTTTTTCAGTTTTGAATTGATGCGAATAGCCATCTACTTCAATAATAAGTTTTAGTTTTCGACAAATAAAGTCAACGATGTATTTATCAATTGCGAATTGCCTGTTGAATTGATAACCATACATCTGTCGTGCCCTTAACACCTCTTTCCAAAGAATGATTTCACCATCAGTAGAGTTATTTCTTAGCTCTCTGGCAAAATGTTTAAACTTCTTATTGTAATGTGATTCGGGCATTTTTATTGTTTAAGGATTTGTTATACTTCAGGTCAATCCCCCTAATGCGTTTATATTATTAATCTTCTCCAAGGGGGAACTCATTTTTTATTAATCTTATTGTTCGAGCTTCTTTAAAATAAAATCCCCTGTTAGTTAAATAGTATTTCATTTTTAAAACAATTTCCCCCTTGGCGAAGGGGGCTGGGTTATCAGATTGGTTAGCTTTATTCAATTGGGGGATTGAAAAAAATATCTAATTCCATCTACAAAATACTTCTTTATTGTTGGAAATCCATACAGAGGTGTTGGAAAATCCGACACTGTTATAATGGTTGAAATTATTAAAACGCTGCAATTCAATATCTAATAGCTAAGGCACGACTTTGGCATAAGGCTCTAACCGAAGTCAAAGCATACAATATGGATAAGCAACTAAAAAAGAAACCCTGGTGGAAGAAGCATTTGAAATGGCTCATTGGTGGCGGCGTGTTCCTTTGCTGGAGCATTTACTTTATTGCGTTTGCCGATCACCGGAGCCAGGTCAGGATAGATGCAAGCCGGGTGACTATTTCAAAGGTGGAACTCGATAATTTTCAGGATTACATTAGTGTAACCGCGACTGTTGAGCCCATCAAAACCATTTTTCTCGATGCCATCGAAGGGGGTCGGGTGGAAGGCATCTTACTGGAGGAAGGCAGCCTGGTGAAAGAGGGCGATGCCATTGCTCAGCTTAGTAACACCAACCTGATTTTAGAGATTTCGAATAACGAGGCCAATGTGGCCCGCGCCATTAACGAACTGCGCACGGCTCGTTTGCAAATGGAAATGAATGCCATGACGATACAGAATCAGATTGTTCAGCTGGAGGGCGATTTGTTTATCCAGAAGCGAAAATACGACAATGCAACCGCTTTTTATAAGGAAGGCTTAATAGCGGAAGATGAATATTTACGTGATAAAACCAGCTACGAGGCATCGCAACGACAAATGAATCTGTTGCGGGAGAGTTTTAAGCGCGATTCCATTTATCGGGGCATCCAGATTCAGACGCTGGAGAATTCGGCAAAGCGCATGGAGCAGAACCAAGGCATCATTCGCCAGCGCCTGGATAACCTCACCATTAAAGCGCCGGTAACCGGTCAACTCGCAGCTCTTAACCTCGAGGAAGGGCAGGTCATTTCATATGGGACACGCATTGGAAAAGTGAATATACTCGATGAGTTTAAGCTCAAAGCTGAGGTGGATGAACATTATATCTCACGCACCCGGAAAGGTTTGAAGGCAAGGTGCCAGTTCCCCAACAGAACGATTGATGCGGAGGTGAGTAAAATCTATGCGGAAGTGAAGGATGGAAAATTTACGGTGGACCTGGAGTTTGATAATAGCAAGCGGCAGAATCTGCGTATTGGGCAAACCAGCCATGTGAAACTGGAGTTGGGCAACTCTTCTAAAGCACTCTTATTGCCGCGTGGCAGCTTCTTTCAAAGCACAGGTGGACAATGGGTGTTTGTACTTAGTAAAGATGGGGCCACCGCCTATAAACGGCAGGTAAGCATTGGTCGTCAAAACCCGCGCTATTTTGAAGTGCTGGACGGCCTGGAGGTTGGAGAGGAAGTGATAACTTCGGGTTATGAGATTTTTGGTGATAACGAATTGGTAATTTTAAACTAGTAAAAGATGACCAGATACCTAATCAAATCGGCTTTTCGCCATATTATTCATCGCAAATACTTTAGCTTGCTTAATGTGCTTGGGTTTGCGATGGCCTTTGCTACCTCATTAATCATCTTCTTTTATGTCATTTACGAATACAGTTTCGACAATCATCACGAAAAGGCTGCCACGGTTTATCGTGTGGAAGTGGGCGACCAGGTGATTTATAAAGGGACAACCGCACAACTATTAAAGGACAAGATTCCTGAGGTTAAGAATGCCAGTATACTATCGCCATATGCCGGTCGGGTGCTTGTGCATCCCACACAGCCGGACAATATGTATGCGGGTTCAGTCTTTCAGGCTGATTCGGCTATTACCGAGTTACTTACGTTTGATGTGCTGATTGGGGATTTGAATGCAGCATTTCTTGACAAAAGTAAAATAGCCATTGCTTCTGAAGCAGCCGTGCAACTCTTTGGCAGTACAAATGTGATTGGCGAAAGGATACTGGTTAACTATGGCAGGGAGCTGGAGGTATGTGCTGTTTACAAGTCGTTTCCTTCAAGCAGCACGTTTAGTCCGGTTGGGTTCATGAGTATCAAGCAAAACCCCACACGTTTTGACAGATCGGAGAGTAGTTTCCTCACCTTTTTAGAGATTGAGCCCCAATTGGTAACCGATGAGCTAAGCCAGCGGATGGCCAATATTATCAATGAAGAATTTGATGATGAAGTAAGTATTCATTTGCGTGCGTTAAAGGACGTACATTTCGCCGAACAGGTAAATTATGAATATGCAGAAGTAACCAAACGCTCCACGGTTGACTTATTTTTATCAGTGGCTTTTCTCATACTAATTATCAGTGTTATCAATTACTATAATTTTAAGTGTGGCATTATGCCTACCCGTGAAAAGAGCTTCTTTGTACAGGAGGTGAATGGGGCGCAACTAAAGCACATTCGACTCACATTACTAATTGAAGGACTTATTATATGCACAGTGGCCGCGGCTTTAGCCTATTTATTAATTGAGTTATTTGATAGCTCAAGGCTATCAGAATTGGTGCCTTTCAACTTAAAGGATTTCTCGTTAAGCATGCGGCTGCTGATGTTAGGCTGTATTGGAGTAGGAGCCGCAATTGTATCGGTTTTATTACCAACAGGGTTCCGATTTGCCGACACCCTGATTGATAAATATAGCCGCTCATCTACTAAGCCGTTTATGAGCATGCGCGCTGTGCTGATGACCTTTCAGTTTGTGGCTTCACTGGTTTTAATTATTAGTTCGATAGTTATTTATCAGCAAAAGCAGTTTTTACTTAATTACAATACCGGCATTGTGAGTAATAATATCCTCACATTTCCTCTGAGTGGAAAAATTAAGAATAACCTGGATGGTTTTACTTCAGAATTAAAGAGCGCGGCTCACATTACTGATGTGACGTATGCCGCTCATGGTCCTGCCAACGACATGATGGGTTGGGGAAGAACCATTGATGGGGTGCAGGCCTCGTTTTTTGTGTGGCCGGTAGCTGAGAATTTTCTGAGTTTTTTCGATGTAGACATTTTTAAAGGACGCGATTATTCCACCAACCTGATGGATAACAATAAGTTCATCTTTAATCAGGCGGCGATGAGCAAATATAACTGGGAACATAAGCTTAACAAGCCTTTCCCAACATTTGACGGAGCAGCAGATTTGATTGGCTTTTGCGAGAATTTTCATTACGCCTCCTTACACCATTCGGTTGATCCAATGGGTTTTTGGCTCAATCGGAAGAGATGCAACGTGGCATTTGTAAAGTACTCCGGAAGTCTGCCGCTTGTTTTAGAGCATATCGAGAGAAGTTTCAAAGCTATTTCGCCCTATCACAGGTTTGATTATGGTTTTGTAGATGATACTTACCAAGCGTATTACAAGAGCGAGATGCGGCTGTTTAAACTCATTACTTTCTTCAGCTTTATTGCACTGCTAATTACGGCCATTGGCATTACGGGCTTGGTAACAATTATTACTCAACGGCATGTGAAGGAGATTGGAATTCGTAAAGTTAACGGGGCCCGTATTTATGATATTATACGGTTACTCAATCGGAAAATCACCTATACCATTGTCATTGCCTTTGTGCTTTCAGCCCCCTTGGTGTGGTACCTGATGGAACTATGGATGAGCAATTTTACTGTACATGCCGCCATTAGATGGTATTACTTTTTGTTGGGTGGATTGGGTGTGTGGTTATTGGCAATGTTGATTACCCTTCGCCAGACCTGGAAGGCAGCATCTCAAAACCCCATAAAAGCACTGAGATATGAATAAAGCTGGCTGATAGCCCTCAGCCATTAGCTGTTTACAATACAAACTATTTAACTAATTATATAAGCACTAAATGCTATGCTAAGAACAAATAACCTACAAAAAATCTTCCGCACCGAGGAAGTGGAAACAACCGCTCTGAATAATGTGAACATCCACGTTCAAAAGGGCGAGTTTGTGGCCATCATGGGCCCTTCGGGCTGTGGTAAATCAACGCTATTAAATATCATTGGGCTGCTGGATAACCCGACCGATGGTGAATTGTATTTCGACGGGCTGGAGATTGCCGCTTATAAAGAGCGTCAGCGTACCAACCTGCGCAAAGGCAATATTGGTTTTGTATTTCAGAGTTTTAACCTGATTGATGAACTCAATGTTTTTGAGAACATCGAAATGCCACTGGTTTATCTGAAAATGTCTGCCAGGGAGCGACGCGAGCGCGTGCAGAAGGTCATGGAGCGCATGCAGATTGCGCATCGGGCCAAGCATTTTCCGCAGCAATTGTCAGGAGGCCAACAACAACGTGTAGCCATCGCCCGTGCGGTGGTCGCTAATCCCAAGTTGATATTGGCAGATGAGCCCACCGGTAACCTCGACTCGCGCAATGGCGCCGAAGTGATGAACCTGCTACGCCAGCTTAACGAAGAAGGCACCACCATCGTGATGGTGACCCACTCGGCTGAACATGCCGAATATGCGCACCGTGTCATTAACCTGTTTGATGGGCATGTGGTGACGGAGAAAATACATCAAGAGATGAAAGTTGATAGTGTTGTTTAGTTATAAGCAGAGTGCTCTTAAGCCATATTAATCGTCTTCAACCCTATACTTGTTTATTATGGATAGTAATTACTTAAGTGCTTCGCTGAGGTTTTTCAAACGGAATCGACTATTTACCGGCATCAATATTTTGGGACTGTCTATTGCGCTGTCTGTTTCATTCTTAATCCTTTTATATGTTATCAATGCGTATAGTTATAACAGGATTTTTGAAAATAAGAACCGGATTTATCGGGTACTAAACTATCATGAGGCTTTTGAATTTCAGGGAGCAGCAACGCCTTTTGTATTGGCCGATTACCTTCGGAACGATTTTACACAGTTTGAATCCATTGCGCGTACCAGAACCATCAGAAATTTTAAGCTTCAGAAGCATGGAGAGTGGGTGGATATCAACCGGGCAGTAGGAAGCGAATCGGCTATTTTCAGTATTTTTAGTATCGGAGTGGCGGGGAGCGTTGAGCAAGTGCTGGCAGATAAGCAGGCAATTGTGATATCAGAGCAGTTGGCCAGCCGGTTTTTTCCTGGTGAAGATCCCTTAGGCAAACTGCTTAAAAGTAAAATCAATGGAGAGCAAGTAGCTTTTCAGGTAAAGGCTGTTTTCGAGGATCTGCCTGAGAATAGTACTTTTAAAGCCGATTGTTTTGTCAGCTCCCAATGGGCACTTAATGAGCTTAATAAGGCCTTTGGAGTCAATAATGCACATGAAGATTGGTCTTTTGATTTTTGGAATACCTGGTGTTTATTGCATGAGCATGGCGATACTTTAGCCGTAAACCGTTCTTTTAAAGAGTTGGAGGCAAAAGTGTTCAGCGATGAGAACAGATCAAACTTTTCGTTGCAGCATCTGACAGATATTTATCTTAATTCGCCCCATGTAACAAATAATGGGATTGAAGGTAATGCAGCAACGATTCGCATCTTCCTCGCAATAGGCATGCTTGTAATAATTGTAGCTGCCTTTAATTATATTATTCTATCTACTGCCATATTTAGCAACCGAGCTAAAGAAATTGGTGTCCGAAAAGCCAATGGAGCCAGCCAGCATGCAATCAGGCATCAGTTACTACTTGAATCTGTTACCCTATCTTTTATGGTGTTACCGATGGCCATGCTTTTTGCATTGGTTGGAAAACCATATGCCGAACAGTTGTTTAGCTCAAATCTGTCTATTATACCAGGGAATGTGATCTACTATTGTCTATTGTACTTTTTATTGGTTTTAGCTATAGGGCTGGCCTCAGGCTTATATACAGCTGCCTATTTGTCTGGTTTGGAACCATTAAAGGTGCTTAATCGGTCTGTTAAAACCGGTTCTAAAAAGTACACCCTGCAAATGGTCTTGTTGTTGGTGCAATTGGTTATTTTCTGTGTGTTAATAACTGGCGCTATTGTTATCCGAGCTCAATACCAGTTTGCACTCAATAAAAACTTGGGATACAGTACTGACCAATTGCTTCAGATTCATCTCGGAAGGGATTTCGACAAGTATGAGGTATTTATGCAAAGTATTCGTTCGATGCCTGAAGTCTTGTCGGCCGGAGGTTCTATGCATCCATTACCTACTCAGCGTGTTAGTTCCTATTTATGGGAACACACGAAAAATAAGAACAAAAAAATAAAGATGGAAAGTCTGGCGGTTGATTATGACTTTATTGAAACCATGGGCTTAACAATGAACCAAGGAAGAAGTTTCTCGCGAGCGTTTGCGCAAGATAAAAAAGGAATGATACTGAATGAAACGGCTGTTCGCGAATTGGGTATGGAAAGACCTATAGGCTATGAGCACGAGTGTTACACAGTAATTGGCGTGGTTAAAGATTTTGATTTTTACTCCATCCATAAAGAGATTCCGCCTTTATCATTGGAGATGTTTGATAACTACTATTTCTATGCGACGGTAAAATATTTGCCAGGTTCACTTAATAAGCTTATACCATCTATTAAAGGGCTTTGGAATGAATTGTCACCCGATAGGCCACTCGATTGGCGTACCAATGACGAATACCTCGAACAAGTATACAGCGAAGAAAACAACTTAAGCACGATTGTTTCGGTTGCGGCGCTTTTGGCCATGCTCATCGCCGTTATGGGCTTAGTTGGGCTCACGATATTTATTACGCAGGCGCAAACAAAAGATATTGGGGTTAAGAAAGTATTTGGCTGTTCAAACCGGTCTGTTATCACAATGAATTTCCGCAAGTACCTGTTGTTAACCATCGTGTCCTTGTTTATTTCCATCCCTATCGTTATGCACGTCATGGGGCAGTGGCTTGAGGGCTTTGTTTATAAAATTGAGTTTCAATGGTGGATGTTTGGTTTATCGGGGTTAATAGCCTCCGTTATAACGCTGGCAGCCATAAGCTGGCAGAGCTGGCGGGCGGCAACCAGAAATCCGGTTGAAGCATTACGCTATGAATAAATATTGACAAGTAAAACCTGCCTAATTATGTTTTATCATTATTTCCTAATCGCCTGGCGAAACCTGAAAAGAAAAAAAACCTTGTCATTTATTCACGTTTTATGCTTGTCTGTTGGTTTGTCTGGCTTTTTGTTGGTGGCTAAATATGTGCAATACGAAACGAACTTTGATAAGTTTAATGTCAATTATCAGCATATCTATCGGGCCCAGACTTATGGAGAAGGCGACCGGACGGATGATTGGAATCAGCTGCCCATTCCAGTAGCACAGTATCTTAAAGATAACATTCCGGAGCTTAAGGAAGCGTTTGTCTTGAGTCCGATTTGGGCTGAGTTTTTGTCGCCAGATACGCAAACGGTGTTTAAAGAGCTTGACGGCTGCTGGGCGCCTTCTGCTCTATTCGACATGTTTTCGTTTGAGCTTTTGCAGGGGGAGCCGCTTACGGTTTTGGAGGCTCCCAATGCCATCGTGTTAAGCGAGACCATGGCTGAAAAGTATTTTCCTGGCGAAAATGCGATGGGAAAAACAATTTACGATGGCCAACAGAATGAATTGATGGTTACCGGCATTATGCGGGATTTGCCTGAACAGTCGCATATTAAAGCCGATTATTTTCGTTCTAATGTGTCAATCACTAGGGATTATGGCGAAAACTGGTACAATTCATCATTTACTGTTTATGTGCAGCTGAACCCCCAAGCATCAGTCAGTTATATCAACCAGAAGATTGCAGATGTCATTACTCAACACGACGCTAATTCCAAACGTGTTTTGTACCTCAACCCATTAAGCACCTTGCACCTGAAAGAGAATCCTCGCGATGATCGGGGAGCAGTGGTATACATGTTTTCAGGTTTGGGATTGATGATTCTGCTGCTGGCATGTGTGAGTTTCATGAACCTCACCACCGCTTTTTCGTCGTTGCGACAGGTAGAAATAGGCTTACGAAAAAGCATTGGCAGCAGTCGAAAGAGCATAGCCATTCAGTTTTTAAGTGAAACCATGTTTATTGCGTTGGTGTCTTTTGTTTTGGCAGTGTTTATTGCCCATTTGGTTTTACCGGTTTTTAACTCAGTTGTGGATCGTCACATCGAGCTGGAGTTACTTACCGATTATGGTTTTACGTTATTTTTGCTTGGTGTGGTGTTCATCACCGGGGTATTGGCAGGAGCCTATCCGGCTTTTGTGGTATCTAACTATAAGCCGGTGCTTGTTCTGAAACGCAGCAATTGGGTTAAAAAGAATCGCTTCAGTGCTTTGCAAGGCCTGGTTTATTTTCAGTTCGTTTTGTCGGTTATGTTAATTACCATCAGCCTTTGGATTTACAGGCAGGTGAACTATCTTACTAGTAAAGATCTGGGATTTGATCAAACACAGCTTCTGCATTGTTCCCTGCCCGCACAAAAGAGTACTGTTTCGTATGCTGCTCTGCGCGATGAATTACTGGCGCACCCCGGTATCGATAATATGACTATGTCCATCAATTCGCCCTTGCATTCCAACCGGGGTTCTCAAGTCATCCCCGAAGGCTGGTCAAAGGAAAACTCTGTGTTTATGCGGTGGAATGCGGCTTGCTCCAACTACATCAACACCATGAATATGCAGTTAGTTGAAGGGCGTAATCTTTCGGACCAATTGGCCAACGACCAGCAAGCTTGTCTGATAAACGAAACTGCCGCTCGTGCTTTTGGCTGGAAGCAGCCTATTGGCAAAAAGCTTGAAAAGGAAGGTATCTACACCGTTGTTGGAGTTATTAAAGACTTTCATATCGACGATGTACATAATCCAATAAAGCCTTATATGCTATTGTTAATTGAACAGGATCTATCTCAGGCTGTGGATTTAACGTTTAATATTCATCCTCAAACAACACAAAGCAGCCTTAATCACATTAACCAGGTATTGAAAAGGTACTTTACAGATCGTTTGTTTGCAGTTAACCACTACGATGCCAATGTAAAACGTGTGGAGCTGCAAATATGGAGCAGTGCTAAAAATACGATCCTGTTTTTTACCGTTATGGCAGTTATTATTGCCGCAATGGGACTGTTTGGCCTCATCTACTATGCCGCACAAAGGCGGGTAAAAGAGATTGGTGTTCGAAAAGTGCAAGGGGCGAAAGGCTATCAGATATTCCCGCTGATTACCCAAAAGTATATGCTAATGGCCTTGTCGGCGAATATCATTGTCTATCCTATAGCAATGCTTCTGAAGAATGCTATGCCCGGACAATTCAAGTATCAGTTTTCATTGCTTGATGTATGTATTGTTCTCTTTATATCTATTCTGATCACCTTAATATCCAGTGGCTACCAGGTAATAAGGGCAAGCCGCCTCAATCCGGTAGAAGCGTTGAGGTATGAGTAAGGATATAATAGATGACCATAATATGCTTCAGTGATGCAAGTTTAATGCTATAAGTTTGAAAATTATCCTAGGGTAAGTGGTTACAAAACGAATGACAAACACCGATTTGGAAAATGCGAAGGTTTAAATGCTTCATTTGAAATCGAAAATAATAGACTTATATGAATCATCTTTTTCTTTTTATACGGAAGTTTCTACAACAAAAAACCACAGCTTTCTTGAGCATAGGAAGTTTGTCATTAGGGTTAGCAGTTGCTTTATTGACTGGCTTATGGTGCATTAACGAATTCTCTTTCGATACTTTTCATCATCAGCCAGAAAATACTTATCGCATTATACGAAAAGGTTTTATTAATAATGAGTCCATTTCGATAGGAGCAGTTGGTGGACGCATGGGGTTAGAGATTATTGACAAAACCACCTCAATAGGTGAGATAACTCGAATCTATTCTACCTCAGATATTTTAACGGTTGGTCAGCATTGCGAGCAGGTAAATAATGTGTATGCCGCCGATAGTAATTATTACCGGATTCTTAATTTTCCCTTGAAAACAGGTGATTTTGCCAGTTTTGCCCAAAAACCAAATGCGATAATAATCAGCGAAGCATGGGCATTAAAGTATTTTCCAAACATTTCTCCCATTGGTGAAATTCTCAGTTATAAAGGAGAGCGCGAGGTGGTAGGCGTTATGAAGAATATGCCGGTCAACTCCTCGCTTAATATAGAAGCCATAGTTCGTATCGACGGCATCGATTATCTTAGAGATAATCAGTGGGGAGGGAACGATAAATTCATCACTTTTCTGACCCTTCAAAAGGGTGCCAATACTGCAGAGCTTGAAAAACTGATGACCAAGCATGCTTGTGAAATGTTCGAGCCTTATAAGGCTTTTGAACTTACTTTTCACCTTCAACCTATATTAGATATGCACTTAGGAGATCGCTTTCGTTTCGACTTTGTTCTTAGTCGCAGTAAAAATCAGGTGCTATCGTTTGGTTTGATGGCCATACTTGTACTTATAATAGCTTGTATCAATTTTGTTAATTTATTTATCTCTAGTTCAATTCTGAGCGCCAAAGCTGTAGGTATCAAAAAGACGCACGGAGCTAGTAAGTTTAGCCTTATGATGGAGTTTTTTGTTGAAACCTTAATTTATACCAGTATAGCTTCTATCATTGCTATTCTTGCAGTTGAGCTGATATTACCTGGTTTTAGTAGCATCATTGGGTATAAATTAAGTTTACCATTGTCGTCCATTGATTTTTACATCTCCATCATTGGGTTGATTCTAGTTGTTACCTTAATTGCCGGCTCTTTTCCGGCTATATATATGACACATTTTAATCCGCTTTTAACGCTTAAGGACCAGTTTAAAGGAAATAAAGTGTCGTTTATTCAAAAGAGTCTGGTGATATTTCAGGTAGGTGCTTCTATAGTTCTGTTAATTAGTTCTATTTCCATAAAGAAACAGATATCATTTTTACAAAATATGGATTTGGGTTTTAATAAGGAAAATGTGCTGTATGTTCATATGGACCGATCTATGGGTACTAATTTTCAGCGGGTTTCTGATGAGTTGCTCTCACATCCTGACATCATTAGTGTGTCAGGAAAAAACTCCACGCCTCTGGAATGGCAATCCGGAACAACAGTGAGGCTTATGAATGCTCCCGAAACTAAGTGTCTGATGGAGGTATGTGATGTGAAGCCCAATTATATAGACATGATGGAAATGCCTTTGATTGCTGGTAACAATCCGTTTGAGATCATTAATGATTCGCTTAATTATTGTCTCATTAATGAGGAAGCTGCCAAGGTATTGGGGAAGCAAAATTTACTGGAACAGCGGCTAGATATTAAGTTTCATGGCACTTACATTGTTAAAGGGATTGTGCGAAATGCATATACAAAATCACTCCACCAAAATGTGGATCCGCAGGTGTATAAGCTTATGACTGAAGACCAGTATGGCGTTATGCTGGTTAAGGTGAGCGGCAATCCGCGTAATGCGATACAACAAATTGGACAAATATGGAGGCGTGAAATACCAGACAAACCTTTTGAATATCATTTTTTAGATGATGACTATAACAGGTTGTACCGAGATGAAGAGGTTGCTGGACAAATTGCTACCTGGCTGATGCTAATTTCTTTTTTTATTACAATAGCCGGCTTGTTTGGGCTTGCAAGTTATGTAATTAGTCGGCGCACTAAGGAAGTTGGTTTAAGAAAAGTGAATGGAGCTACCGTTTTGGCAATTGTAACTAATCTTAATAGTAGGTTTATAAAATGGGTAGTCATTGCTTTTGTTATTGCGTGCCCTATTGCCTGGTATGCTATGGACAAATGGCTCGAAAACTTTGCCTATAAAACGAACCTTAGCTGGGGGTTATTTGCTTTGGCGGGCGTGTTGGCTCTGATAATTGCTCTCATAACTGTTTCGGTTCAATCGTGGAAAGCTGCCAGTCGCAATCCGATTGAAAGTTTGAGGTATGAGTAAACGTTTAACAATGATAATAATACGATATGGTTCGTTATAAAATTATTTTGCGTCAATTGTTACGTCATCCATCGAATACGCTAATCCGCGTTGTATCGTTGGTAATAGGCTTAAGTGTTTCGCTACTTATATTTTTACAAATCGCCCACCAATTGAATTTCGATGATTTTCATCCGGATAAAGATCGCATGCATCGCATTGCGGTTGTGTGGAATAATAAAGGTGAAATTGATGATGGGCCGGTCATTATTGCCCCTTTGGCGCAGGCATTAGAGGAGAATATACCTGAAGTGGAAGAGTATGCTCTGATTCGGAAAGGATGGAACACCAGCTTTTATACCGAGGAAAAGAAGGCGATTAATGCGAAAGCCTTATATGCAGATTCAACTTTTTTTTCCTTTTTCCATTTCCCCATTATTCAGCGTACCACCAATAACGAATTAACAAAGCCTTACCGGTTACTGATTTCGCAATCTACTGCCAATAAGTTTTTTGGCGAAACTGATGCTTTAGGAAAAGTTATTTATGATACCAACCAGAAGCCTTTTCAGGTGGAAGGTATTTTTCAGGATGTGCCCGCCAACAGTCACCTTGATTTTGATATTGTTGTGTCTTTTGAAACCATTCGTGCCGAAGGTAAAATGTACACCGGTTGGGGAGGGGGCGACAGTTTTAACGGCTACGTGAAACTGATTCCCGGAGCGAATGTTGCGTCTGTAGAAGAGCAAATACCTGATGTTATCGCAAAATATTACGATGCTACCGAAGATATCAAAGCAGGGCAAACCGAAACATTTTACTTACAACAGCTCAACGCAATTACAACAGCTCACGATACCTACAATACATTGGTCTTAAGTATTATGGGTGTTATTGGGATAATTATACTGCTGGTGTCCGTTTTAAACTATGTTTTACTCACACTAAGCTCTTTTCAAAAGCAGGTTTATAATCTAGGTATTCAACAATTCAGTGGGGCATCTAAAGCCGATATCGTAAAGATAATTATTAGAGAGCAGGTGCTAATGGTTATGGTTTCATCGGCTATTGTAGCGCTTATGATTAAGCCCATGCTGGTCATCTCTGCTGATGTTTGGGGGTGGTGCAGTTCCATTCTTTATAATCGGTATTCAATTGTTTTTACAATATTCATTTTAGGGTTTGTTTTACTATTGGCCATTGGCTTGCCATTGATCAGGCTTCAAAGAAAGCAATTCAGATTGGCCTTAGTCAAAAAAGGCTTTTCCAGAATGGAAGCATTAAGCAAGCGCATTTTGCTTGTTGGACAAATGGTGGGAGCCACCGTTTTGATGATTATTTTGTTTATGCTGATGAAGCAATTGCACTACATCGAAAGGATGCAGCTGGGATACACTACCGCCAACCGGCTGTATGTGCAAGTGAGGGGCGTTCAGAATCATTTGAAGGCGCCAGTTTTGTTAGATCAATTACAAAAACTATCGTTTGTAGAGTCAGCTTCGGCATCGTCGCAACTATTAATGGGAGGCCTGAGTGGGAATAGTTTTAAACTTCCGGGCAATGAGGAGGATTATTGGATCAGTCGTTTCATGTTTGTGGATAAGCATTTTCATTCAACCATGGGAGTAAAATTGGTGAATGGGGAATACTTATCGGCATTTGACGATACGGAACCCAACGTGGTCATTATTAATCAGGCCCTGGCCCGGATGATGAATTGGGACCATCCGGTGGGGCAGGAGATTCAAAGTAATTTTTCAAATCAGACCTTTCGAATTGTAGGTGTAGTTGAAGATTGTGTCAAATCGGCGCATGTGCGCAAACAGCCAGCCATTTTTTATAAAATACCGCCCCAATCCCTCACTGATTATGCCAACTATATTTCTATCTGTTTGCAGCCGGGTACTTCAGCAGCTCAAATCAATCAAATTAAAGATTTATTGAAGACGGAAAGCAGTATGGTACCTATGCAGCTTCAATTTTACGATACTAAAGTGGCTAATTACTACCGTACCGAGCGACGGCTTAAAAGGGCTATTATGGTATTTGCGGGCTTGGCCATGTTTTTAGCCCTCATTGGTTTGGCTGGTTTTGTGTTGAACGAGGTGCAATATCGAACTAAGGAAATTGGCATTCGAAAAGTTAATGGGGCCACTATTTCAGAAGTTTTGATAATGCTAAATCAGGATTTTACCCGGTGGGTTGTTCTGGCAATTCTCATCGCCTGTCCTTTGGGGTATTTTATGGTTGAACAGGCATTTCGGTTTTATGCCTACAAAACCGAACTCAGCTGGTGGATTTTTGTCTTGGCGGGAATGGTATCCTTAGGCATGGCTCTGCTCACTGTTTCGGTTCAATCGTGGAAAGCCGCCAGACGAAATCCGGTTGAGTCGCTTAGGTATGAGTAGAATAGAACATTGATCCGTAATGATGACTTCTTTGTTATAAATAACTGTTCAAAACACCATCCCTACGGGATTATAAAAATATGAGCTTATCTGTTTTTACTAATACATCGAGCCTCTGGCTCTACCAGGATAATTTGCCAATGGCGCTTATTAATTGTTTAATTTTTTTGCCTGTCTAAAAGTTGCATCGCGACGGTGTTCTGGTAGATTGAATCACGATAATCCAACAAATCGTATTGCGATGGTGTTTTGTAATAAATTGATAATGATGGTATATTGAGGAAATTGATGCAAAGGTAACCGCATTAATCCTCAGTGGCAATAAAATGACAAACAGAAATTTAAAGCGAAATCATCATGGCCAACACATATACCCAAATGAATATACATGCAGTTTTTGCCGTACGAGGAAGAGTTAATTGTATAACCCAAGTATGGCGCGACGAACTCCATAAATATATAGCGGGAACCTTGAGGGAAACCAATAATTATTCCCTGGCCGTTGGAGGGTACAGCGACCACGTGCATATATTCTTTGAGTTACACCCAACATCGTCTGTTTCAGAAGTATTGAGGAATGTAAAGGCAAAATCATCAAAATGGATAAACACCAGAGGTTTTGTGTCTGGTACATTTGAATGGCAAGCCGGTTATGGTGCCTTTTCTTATTCCAGGTCACAACGCAGTAATGTAATCAAATACATCATGAACCAAGAGGAGCATCATGGTAAAAAGAGTTTTAAAGATGAATACCTTGCGTTATTACAAACCTTCGAAATCGATTATAACGATGTCTATTTGTTTGATTTTTATGATTAACACCATCCCTCCAGGATTATTAAAGGATTAGTAATGCCGGTTTTTACCATAACATCGAGCCGCTGGCTCTGCCGTAACATTGTGCTGCTGGCACAAATTAATAGGATTATCGTTTATTACCTGATATAAGGTCCCGTAGGGACAATGTTATGGTAAAAATGTATCACGTCAATCCGATAAATCGCGTAGCGATGGTGTTATTGTAAAAATGAAAGTTTCATTAAAACGATGTTCTAACAGCTGTTTAAAAGTGTATTTTTATAAGTGGCAAAAGTTATTAACAACTAATCAAACCTTATGAAACGATTCATACCACTCGCATTCATTCCGATTTTCATTACATCCTGCACCACCCTGTACCGGGGAGCACGCTATTGGGATGCAGATATTACCGATCATCAAATTTTTCCGTTTACGGAAATTAATCCGGGCGATTCTGTGTTTCACTTTGCTGAAGGTAATACGAGTATTTTTGATACCCTTAAAATCTCCTATCGCACAGATACAGCTAAGCTGTTAAATCAAATTATTGAACCATCGAGTACCCACGCCTTCATCGTTATTCGTAACGATAGTATTTTATTTGAGAATTATTACGAAGGTTATCAGCGCTCTGACATATCTACTTTGTTCTCGGTGTCAAAATCAGTGACCTCTTTACTGATGGGCATTGCCATTGATGAAGGTTATATTGAGAGCGTTGATGATCCGATAACTAAATACATTCCGGAGTTAAAAGGGAAAGACCCGAATTTCGAAAAGCTGACTTTGCAACACCTGTTAGATATGCGGTCAGGCACCAATTACAACGATGGTTCATCCAATCCCTTTTCGCATATCGCCAAATTGTATTATGGGACTAATCAGCTTGCTAAACTGAAGCGCCTGAAGTTTGAGCATGAACCCGGTGAGGTTCATAACTACCAGAGTTCAAGCACTGCATTATTGGGTATTGCCATTGAAAAGGCGACCGGCAAAGAGTTGGGAAAGTATCTTGAGGAGAAAGTGTGGCTGCCCATGGGTATGGAGTACCGTGCCACCTGGAGTGTGGATGACCGGCGGCATCGTTCTGCAAAGGCCTATTGTGGTCTTAATGCCACAGCTATTGACCTAGCCAAAATTGGTCGCTTGTACCTCAATAAAGGGGTATGGAATGGGAAACAGATTGTATCGAAAGAGTGGATCAAAAGAGCCGAAACACCAATTGTTGAAAATGATGGATACCGGAATCAGTGGTGGAGTATTGATGCCAATGCAACGGATAGCCTTGGCAGCTATTATTTCCCCGATTCATTATCAGCTGTTCGGAACATGACTGAGCTTTATAAGAATAAATACAAGCATTATTTGGTGTGGAAAGATGAACAGGCACCAGATGCAACCAAACCGTGGCGCATTGTGGTTTATACCGGCACTTTCAGAAGTGATACTTATGAAGAACAATATATGAGGTTAATCTTTGTTGATTAGCCTTTTTGTTTTTCATA
>NZ_JBNGOZ010000030.1:0-48485 GCF_050589825.1 Carboxylicivirga longa
GATCCAAGAGGTAAAAATATTAACGGCTCCACGGAAAAAGTGGCTTAAAAACTTGTTTTTAAATAGAGTATATAAGTAGTGCAAGAGTCAAAGAACTGCCGTATGCGTATCTCATTCTTTTTCGGTGTTTTTTCACAAAGTTCGGAGCAGACGTTGTAACAATACTGTTTTCTCTGTTTTGTGCCCGTCGTCGAAGTTCACCCGGTGATATGTTGTAGCGTCGTTTGAAGGCTTTGTTGAAGTAGCTGGGATTTTTAAAGCCTACCCGATAGGCGGTTTCCGCTACTGTGGCTTCGTTATTTTGGAGTAACTCCCGCGCTCGGGCCAGGCGCTTGTGCGATATCATTTCACTGGCATTGGTGCCTGTAAGTCGCACCAGCTTACGGTGTAACATCGAGCGGCTGAGACCCACATTCCGAGCCAGCTGCTCAACGGTAAATGTTTCATTGTCGAGGTTCTGGGCTATGGCTTGCTCTACCTTTTCAATAAACTGTTCGTCCATCGATTGGTGTGATTCCATGACAGTAAACTATGTTCTTACTTGTTGGGTGTAATGGGCAAAGTTACTATGATGAAAGGGGGCGTGACAAGATATTTGTTCGATTATTATTGCTGCGATGATTAAAAAGCAGTATATGCAGTACTCTTAATTTGGTAATATTAACACTTTAAAGGGCTTCATCGCAGTTAATCCGCTTATCTTTGCTGTTTAAAATTTAATGAGCATGATTAAGATGATAGTTTCCGATATGGATGGTACGCTGCTTAACTCCGACAAGCAGTTGCCCCATGACTTTGCTGAGGTGTACCGTATGATGCAGGCAGCCGGTATTCAGTTTGTGGTGGCCAGTGGCCGTCAGTATTACACTTTGGTAAATGAATTTAAGCATCTTAATCATAACATCTCATTTATTGCTGAAAATGGCGGTTTTATCAATTGGCAGCAGCAGTCAAAACTTACCAAGGCGCTAAAGGCCTCGGATGCAAGGGATATTATTCAGACTTTTCGTTCGCTGCCCGGTGTTAATATTGTGCTGTGCGGCAAAGGTGGAGCTTATGTGGAGAATACAGAGAGTAAGGCTTTTATCGATGAGATGAGTAAGTATTACGTGAAACATACTGTGGTGGATGACTTGCTGAGTGTGGATGATGACATCCTGAAGATTGCTGTCAATGATTTTCATAATCTGGAGGAGACCGTTTATCCCCTGGCCATGGAGAAGCATGGAGATGATTATCAGATCAGTGCCTCAAGTCCTATATGGCTGGATGTGATGCCCAAAGGTGTGAATAAGGGGAAGGCCATTCGTCTTTTGCAAGATGAGATGGGAATACGCCCCGAAGAAACCATGGCTTTTGGCGATTACCTCAATGACTTGGAGATGTTGCAAACCGTGCATCATAGCTATGCCATGGCCAATGCTCATCCTTTAATTAAGGAAACGGCTCGTTTTGCTACCGACAGCAATGATAACAATGGGGTGATGAAGGCCATTCGCCGGCAGTTGGCCGAAGTGGAGCCTGGAAAAGAATAATGAACGCCCGGGAATAAGCATTTTTATACTTTGACAGACGTTCTCAGTAAAAAAATATCAGGCAGGTACAACCTGGTCGTAAGTTTTGAAGTTTTCCTTTTATTCAAGAATCTATGGAACGGTTCTTTATCAGTATTTTTTCATAGAGAACCGTTTTTTAACTTTCTTGAACATTAGTTCTACTTATTTTGCAGTGGTCGTGTTATTTTTGCGTGAAACGATAAAAACGCAATATTGATGAAGACCATTTACTTCCTATTGGCTGCTTTGCTACTAAGCAGCACCGTGTATGCGCAGACATACACGAAGCAGGGTACGGTTACCTATAAGACTTTATATAACGGAAACGAGCGCGAGGATATGCCCTTGCTGCATCTGCAATATGCCAATGAGGTGGCTGCCCTGTGGCGCGATGCGCCGGAGGTGGAAGAACTTATTCCCGGGTATGCTCACGAAACCACTTACCTCGACTATTCCGCGCTGAACATGTATCAGGTAGCAGTCTTCGATGATGGTGATAAATACCATGCTGCCAAGTCCTTTACTGACCTTCCCGTTCCAGAGCTTGTGGCGGACAAAACACGTGAGATTTTGGGTTATACCTGTAAGCTGGCCAAAACCGTTATTAATTCAAATACGATAGAGCTGTGGTACACCACTGAGGCGGGTATTCAGGGCAGTCCCCAGCCTCGCGTGGGGCATGTGCCGGGGCTGGTGCTTAGTGTAGTGCGCAATGGTAATTACGAGCAGCTGGCCACAGACATTAAAAAACAACGCAAAAAGCTTAAAAAATCTCTTATGACCGATAATCTTGGGCAGGAAGTAAGCGCAAACGCGTTGGGGGATATCAAGCGCTCAAAAATGATTATCAGCACCCGCGTGTTCGATGATGAGCAAATATGCTGGGGAAAGGAGAAAATGGTTGTTGACGAGCCGCAGCTTGATTCAGTTTATCATTTCGCCGGCGGTACTTTAATTGTTAAAAATGTGAAACTGCCCAAAACTCCCGATCACTACTCTGTTTTTGCTGAGATAAAGCAGTACAGTAATGGAGATGCATACGATCGCACGGGGTCAGTTTTTGTAATTCCTACGGGTCGTACCACGGATTTTTGGGACGGGCTAAAAAACGGAATTAATACTCTGCCTATTTATTACGATGTCGATAGTTTGGCTTATCAGGGGGTAGTACTTACCGATGAGTATGAGCCCTTGGTAGAATTGGTGCGTTTCTTCACTACTTTCGGTATTAATCATTTTAACGATCGGGTGAAGATCAAGGATATTGCCTGGGAAGATCACTCGATTTACAAGCAGGATGTGTCAGACTTAAAAACCTATCTTGAGGGAGAAGTGCTGATTGGTGCCTTTATTGGTAATTACGATGGAGGTGGTCATAAGATCACGCTGGACATTAAGGCTTATCCCGGCAGTTTCGACTGGAAGGAAGAGAGCGGTGTGCAGCAATACCGACAGCCACTTTTTAATACTTGTAATGTAATGGAAATGGGTGGACAGCGCTATGGTACCATGTTTAAGAACGACAGTCTGACGGTTGACTTTACCGTTCCTGAAGGTGTTACTGAGCTTAAGCTGCGCTATATTACCACGGGTCATGGCGGCTGGGGCGGTGGCGATGAGTTTAACCCCAAGCAAAATGAAATATTCATTGATGGAGAACGTGTGTATACTTTCACGCCCTGGCGCACCGATTGTGCTGCCTATCGCAAGTATAACCCTGTATCGGGTAATTTCTGGAATGGTATTTCCTCCTCGGACCTTAGTCGCAGTGGCTGGTGTCCCGGCACGGCAACAAATCCGGAATATGTAGAACTGAAAGACCTGAAACCTGGAAAACATCGTCTTAAAGTAGCCATTCCGTTGGGAGCACCTGCCGGTAATAGCTTTAGCGCCTGGAGTATTTCGGGTATTTTAATAGGCGAATACGAATAAGGAATTAAACCTAATAAAAGCAAAGGCCAATGCAGCAGTGTGTTGGTCTTTGTTGTATCAGGTAGTTGTTGTCGACGATTTCAATTACTTTAAAATAGCTTGCTTTATGCCATAGGTACTCCAATGGATCTTGTTTGTATTTGCTTAGCCACCAATAGCTAAGTATAATTTGTATGAGTACCAGGGTAAGGCCTATGAAAACGCTGGCGCTAACGCCACAGTGTTGAGATAGGTGCAGGCTGTACAGATAAAACAAAAATGAAGCAATACCATTCTCCACAAGAAAAGCAGTCGGAAGTCATGTCCTTTTTCCTTAGCCAATAAGGTATTTCGATTTTGGAATAAAGGAAATCAGTTTAACAACGATATACGAACTAACAAAAACCACCAGCGCCAGCGATGGTTGTCCCACCCAGGTATTTATGCCAATACCTTCGCCTCTGCCGATATAATGTAATAGCCATATATTAATGATATAGTGAACCAGAAAAATTCCGTAGCTGTATTTTGAGAGTTCTTTTATAATAGAGCCTGATATGCCCTTTAGGTTTATCTTTTGCAATATCATAAATAAACCAGCCGTCATCATCACTACATTAATAGAGAGATTGTTGATGAAAAATTCTACTTTTTGCCCTTCAGCGGCAATCCATGTCATTTGATCGGCGTTGTGTAATGAAAATACCAGGCCTTTAAAGGTGAAAAAGCCTCCTGTCATAAAGAGTATCATCCCCAGGCCTATGGATTTGAAGTAAGAAAGAGAGTTATAGCGCTTTAAATAATAGCCCAGAATCAGGTAGCCTAAGTAACCTCCAAAATTGTAAAGCATTCCAAACTCATTCCAGTCACAAACACCATGAATCTGCGGAAACGATATTTGTGCATAAAACAACACAGTGGTGATGAGCCAAACGAGTAAAAAGGCCTCAATACCACGCTTCGATACTTTTTCAATCCAGGGTGAGATGACAGGCATAAACAGGTACAGCCCAATAATGGTGTACATAAACCAGAAGTGAACATTCACCCAGGTAAAGTTCATCGGTATCATCAAAATACTTTTAAGAATCGGATGCAAATCACTTGTAGTAAGTACATTTTCTATTCCGCCAAAGTTAATCGTTGAAGGTGCCGGCAAAAAGACATAAGCCACCGACCAGATGAGGAAGGGAATAAGTACCCGTGAAAAGCGTTTCTTGAAAAATGTGCGCGTATCGTACTTAATGGGTAATAGCAGAGCTCCCGAAATCATTATAAAGAACGGAACGCACGGGCGTAAGAAAGTAACATAAAACTGTGTTGCCACATCGGTGTTGAGATCAAAAGCAAAACGCACATGAATCATTGTAACCATGTAACAAGCCACAACCCGTATTAAATCCATATAGCCAATTCGCTTTTGCATTAAGAAGTCTTGTTCCATTTTTGTCTATTTGTAAATAATAAGACAAACGTATGCAATTGTCGGCAGTGAAAAATTAATATAGATTAAAAAATGGGGTGAATATCATCATTACTGCTTTCTGCTCGCATTTTGCTAAAATGCTGAGGGGTCATCCCCAGAAAAGAGGCTAAATAACTTAGTTTAACACGGGCAAACAGGTCGGGCTGCTCATTTAAAAGTATTTCGTAGCGTTCTTTGGCCGATTTTTGCAGGCGTTCGATGCGGCGGGTTTGCAGGCTGAGCACACACTCCTGATGTACCACCCTCGACCAGTTGGCAATTTCAATATTGGTCGTGTATAAGTGGTTCAGATCATTAATTTTTATAGCATAGGCAGTGGTTGGCTCCAAGGTTTCAACATATTCAAATCCGGGTTGGTTCCGGTAGAGTGCCAGCAAGGCAAATGTAATATCGCCTTCGCGGCTAAACCACGATGTCACTTCTTCTTCGTCAAGCATGCAGAACGAACGGCAGAGTCCTTTCTCAATAAAATAAACATAGTTATTCATTTTGCCCCCTTCAATCAATAAATGCTTTGCAGGGAAGTCCATCGCTTCAAAATACGATGTGAATTCAATGAGTGAAGGCTCTGATACCGGGTAAAAATATTGAATGCTTCTTATGGTGTTTTCCATATGGTTTAATTGTGATGTGAAAATACATCAAATAGGACACATGGTAAAAAAAGTGGGAGTTGGATTGAAAAGGAGGGGCTGTAAAAAAAGAGAGGACAGATACGTTTATCTGTCCTTACCCTTAAATCAGCTAACTAAATCCAAGTTTTATGAAAAAATCCACTGCAAAGATGGGGATATTTTTCAAGTTGTCAAGGTTTAGACTGTTAATAAATTGTAAAACCTCGATAAAATTGAGGGGGTGTGATTTGTAATTTACCTGATTGTGGGTTTTAGGTGTGTCTTTCGTTGGGGTTGATGCTGTGAAAAGTGCAAAAATATGCTTGATGGTTGTAATTTTGAGGGGGTATGCCTGTTCTATTTTCTGCCACAAAGGCAGAAAATGCCCAAAATTTAGGGGTTGGTTTGATTTTGACACTTTTTAATAAAATCAGCTTTTAACTTGATAGTAGAATGGTCTTTTTAAGTAGTTTTTGATAACGAAAGTGAAAGAGGAGACCACAGATGCTTAATCCGAGAGGGAAGCCCAGCCATATACCTATTTCGCCAAACCCACCAATAAAGGCAGCCCAGTAGCTAAAGGGGATGGCAATACCAAAATAAGAAATAACCGTAAAGATACCCGGTACAGTGGCATCGGCCATTCCTCGCAAAATGCTGGAGTAGATAATTTGTACGGCATCAAATACCTGAAAGATAACCAATACAATGATCATTTTAGAGGCCAGAGCGATCACTTCTGCATCGCTGGTAAAGAGCTGTGGTAACCAGTTACGCAAAACGATAAATGCGCTGGATATGATGAGCACCATCATAATGACAATCTGAAAGGATGCCCTTGATGCGCGTTTAATAAGGCTAGGCACCTGACGAGCTGAAAATTGACTGATGCGGATGGTGGTGCCCACGCCAATGCCTTGATAGAGCATGAAGCCAAAGGACGAGAGGCTGATGACAATCTGATGGGCGGCCAGTGCTGTATCGCTGATCCATCCGATCATAATACCCGCCACAATAAAGGCCGATGCTTCCGAAAAAATATGTAAGCCCATGGGTATGCCCAGCTTTACCAGGGCATGCACTTGTCCAAATAGTTCCTTTATGTCTTCATGCTTATTTACTTTCTTTAATAGGGCCAGACGGTGGATAAAAACCGACATGGTAACGGCCATGAAGATGCGTGCCGCCAGGGTGGACCACGCTGCCCCGTACAGACCCAGCTCGGGCGCTCCCAGCTTACCGTGTATCAGTACATAATTGCCAAAGATATTGATGAGGTTGGCTACTAGGGTAACCACCATGGCCAGGCGTGTATTAGAGAGACCTTCGGCCAGCTGTTTGCCACTGAGGAATATCATCAGGGGAAGCACCGAGGCGCCAATAATGCTAAATATTTTTTGTGATGGTATTACAATGTTGGCCGGTTGATTCATGCTCGGCATCAGGCGGTACAAGAAAAAACAAACCAGGGCCAGAAACAGGCCAAATAGGGTGTTGGTCAGGTAGGCACTTCTTTTCAGGTTGTGCAGCTTTTCTGTTTCACCTTTACCATAAGCCTTACCAACCAGTGGGGTAGTGGCCATGGCAAAGCCCATTCCAAAAATCAGGGGCAGGGAAAACAAGGTGTTGGCAAAGGCAGCAGCGGCTAGCTCGGTGGTGCCCAAATGTCCAATCATCATGTTATCAACAAGTCCTACGGTTATTTGCCCTACCTGGGCAATAATTACGGGTAGTGCCAGTCGTTGTGTGTCGGCATAATGCGGCCGAAACATGCGCCAATATCGCTTCATAATCATAAGTTAAATAAATTATAAAATATGGGCGATACCTTGCCCCGGTGTGCATCTGCATCATTCAAGGCTTGCAAAACATTGGTTTTGGGCTTCAAGGTGAGAAGCTTTGAAATGACGGTCATTGATGTACCCGGTCGCCAAAAGTGGGGCAAAAATAAGGCTTATTTGTGTTAAGCTGCGTTAAATTTTTCGCTTTAACTGTTATTAATTATTGATAGGAGGCAAGCACGCGCTCCATTTTCGCTGCCGAGTCCTTGAGCCCTCCTGGGCGGTTGCGTAAAAGCCATATTCTGCGATGTTCAGTAATTAAGGTTTTTAGTTCACTGCGCAGTTTTTTCTTCTCATCAGCTGGGATGCTCTTAAAAAGGCCATCGGGGGTGGCCAGCTTCGCCAGTGCCAGGTGGCATGCGTGCATGGCCAGTTGGGCAGCCTGACGGGTTTCCATTCGCACAATTTTGGCATCCGCACAGCTCATTGGCGCTTGCTCAAGGATGTTTAGCTGTTGCTGGATAAAGGATAGCGTAGCCAGCGTATTTTTCTTACTCACTTTTTTCAGCCAGCGGTCACTGTGTATCGAGCGGTGGTTGCGCCGCAAAAGCTGATGAAAAATATTGCTGTTGGCCGTGGTAGCCTGCATCTTAAGGTAGGCATTTCCCAGGGCAACGAGGGCTTCTCCGCTTTGGTGGCTCTTATCTTTCAGTATCTGCTGCGATACCTGCGCTGCAATATCGATGTTAGAATTGGCCTCCACATTCCAGCCTAGGGCGGCTCCGTATAAAATACCCGGATAACAAACCGATAGCGGTTGCCAGTGTCCGTTATCGCCCCAGTTGGTGTTTAAATAGCCCCAGGCACCCTTTTTTTTACCATTCACCGCCGCGTTTTTCAGGTTGGCAAAGCCATTGGCATTGCGTCCAATGATGGCGTTCCAGGTTGAGGTGCCGGGACACACATAGTAGGGGAGACCGGCGGCTTTAAATTGTGCGCAGTGTCGGTCAAAAGGATAGTCGGCTTCGTAGCCCCATATCAGCGCCGTCATGTCTTTGGGGAGTTCAGGGATTAACTCCGGATGATTCAGGATGATATCGCCCCAGAACTGTGTTTTACGTCCGTGTTTACCCACTTCTTCCTTTAGTTGCAGCAAAAAATCCAGGTAAACACGTCCTTTGCCGATTTTATTACATAGGGCTTTGGATTTGCCCACTCCTAGTTCCACCGTCTCATCGCAGCCAATATTAAAGTAAGGGCTGCTGAAGTTGGGCAAAAGCTCGGCATATAATTCCTTCATCAGTTCCAGCGAACCGGGCTCAACAGGGCTTAGGCTTGTGCGCGACATCCAGCCCCATATTGTCTTTCCCGGTTTGGGCAGCTCGGCCAGATGTTCATACTCCTTATGTTTGAGCCAACGTTTCATGTGTCCGAATGAATTTTGATTGGGCACCAAGTCAATGTAATGATCCCGACAATAGGCATCCAGCTGCTGAATTTGTAAAGCCGTCATGGGGCTTGCATCTTGCCACACGGTGTGGTGGTTCTCATAGGCAAAGGTGTGTTCGGTATAAAGCTGTAGCTCATTGATTTTCCACTGTGCCAGTTGATCCACAAGTTCGAAGAGGCTTTGCATGGTAGGTACCTTATCGCGGCTAATATCTAACATCAGTCCTCTGCGCTCGAAATCGGGTTCATCGTGTATGCTTACACAAGGCCAGTAGCCTTCATCAATAGCAAAATGCGCAATCTGTTGCAGGCTTAGTAAGCCGTAATACAGTCCCTGAAGACTCCCGCCGCGAAGTTGAATGCCCTCTTCACTAATCTGTAAGTGATAAGCCTGTGGTGCATGGCGTGTATCGATGGATGCATGCAACAATGGCGTTTCATAAGCCAGCGCATAGGGCATCAGCCGAGGTGCAAAACCCGATTGCTCAAGGCTATGTAATATGGTGATGAGCGGTTTGCTAAAAGGAGTGTCGCTCTCTGCAATATAAACGGTAGAGGAGCCGGTGTTCAATCTTCCTTGTGCAAGCGTGAGTGATGCGGGAGCAGGCAAGAGGTAGCTTTGCAGTGAAGCAGCGTAATTATTAGGTGCGATTAGAATGCTAAGGAGAAAGAAAATGTATTTCATGGCAGCAGGGGATTATGAATTGCAGCCCGAAAATACAAAATGCACTTCGTTTTGCAAGATCTTATTAATTGCTCAGTTGTGTAAAAAGGCTTTAGCGATGAATTGGCTATCATCATTCAAAGCATTAGTTTTGTCGTATTACTTATGCAAATGACCAGATAAGTTTTTTATTTGCAAATAGAAGAAGGGGTCATCTTTATGATTAAAAACTATGAATTAAAGGATCTTAAACAGGCGATTTATCTTAGTAGTATTCGCAATACTCCGCTGCAAATAATGAATCCGGTGAGCGATGAGGTTGTGGCTTTGTGTAACGACAATGGCCTTTCTGCCTGGTGCTACTCGCGTTATAAGGATGATCTGCTAAGGGGACTTGATCCTGCCGTCGTTAGTCAATGGAAATCTATCTATTTTCTTAATACAATTAGTTATCAGCGTTATTTAGTTGTTTTCAATAAGGTGAATCAATTGCTGAGACAGGCTGGTATTCCTTTGCTTGTTTTAAAGGGTATGGCGCTTGCCAGTAGTCTATACGGTGATGATGGCTTGCGGCCGATGGGTGATATTGATGTGCTTGTGCCGGACGGCATGGGACTAAAGGCACTTGATATTTTGTTGAAATCCGGAGCCAAACAATTGTTTGTACCACGTTCATCCTATCACGAGCAGGCTGATGCCCACGTTCGAGCAGTAAGTATTGATGGGATTATGGTGGAGGTGCATCAGCGCTTATTTGCCTTGGGGAGTAACTTTCATACTTCGCGGGTAGATTTTTTTAAGCATCGCGTAGTTGTTCTGAAACAAAACACGCAGATGCAAATGTTGAATGATGTCTGGATGGGATATCATCTCATTGCTCATGCCATTAAAGGCATTGAAATGGGTGGCTTGCGCTTGGGATGGTTGCTCGACATCGCTGTATTGATTAATGCGCAGAAGGATTATAAGACTTATATTGACAGTATACTTTCTGTACGACCCAAAATGAAAAATGCCATGCTTAGTGTGGTTAATATGGCTGCATTGCTGCTGCCTGAGCATGATCTATATAATGGAATTGATATTGATTTAAACTGTGAGAAAATATTTCCATTACTGAATAATGATGGACACGAAAAAGTCCATCGATGGATTAATCTCCATCACCATATCCGAACGCCCGGATTGACTAATAAGGCTCATCTTTTGTTTTATGAGTTCTTCCCCTGTCGTGAGTACATGCTTTTTAGATACCAAGCCAGCAGTAAAGCGGGACTTCTGTATGCTTATTTGAAACGAATCACTGGGCGTTAAATAGGTTGGTTTACCGTTCCTGATAAACAGGAATAATGTCTTTGCCTTTGGCCGCAAAATAGTCTTTGGTTGCCGAATAGTTACGCGTAAAGCCCAGGAAGAATCCGCCACCGCCAGATCCACAGAGTTTCAGGGTGTATAATTCAGAGGAAAGACCGTCCTGCCAATGGTGCTGAATGGTTTCGGGTATCATCTCAGTAAAATGTTCCTGTTGAAATTCCGAGAGGGGCTTTAAATGTTGATACATCGTATCCATATCGCCCCTCAATATTGTTCCGATGCAGGTATTGGTTAGTGGAATTAGGTCATTATCAATCTTCTGTCGGAATTCAGGATTTTTAATCTTATCCATGAAACGTTTTACCAGGGGCTCGGTCTTTCCGGTTGTTTCGGCGTCAAGTAAAAAGATGGCATCTTCCTGCAATACTTCACGGCGGGGTATGCCCACCGAGGATATATGCCGTGAATTTTCCAGCACGATGGGGTGTTTCAGATAACAAATCAGCGGATCAATGCCGGAGCTCGTTCCATGATAAAAGGACTCAATTTGAGCAAATATTTTTTTCAGGGTAATTAATTCCTTATCACTGATTGAGGTGCGTGCTTCAATGGCCTCTTCGGCGTACTCGTTATACAAGGCGGCTACCAGAGCACCACTACTTCCCAGTCCGTAGCCTTCAGGTATCGACGATTCGAAGAATAAGCCCTCGTGCAGGTCATGAGCCAGGCGATCGGTATCCAACTTGCAGAGCAGCTGTTGCTTCTTTTTCAGCGATTGAATGTATTCATACAGATCAATGAGTTGCCGGTTGGATTGTCGGGCAAACTTAAGGTCCGTATAGCTGTCGTTATTGATAAACATCAGCTGTCCGTTGAAATGCGAGTAGGGAATGGTAAGTCCCATGGATCCTAGTATAATACTATACTCACCAAATAACATTACCTTGGAATAATAAATTTCTTTTGCGTCTTTTTTGAGCATAATTTGGGCGTGTTATTGGATGGATAATTCGTCGTAAATAACCGTTTTGTTTTCGCACAGCGGTTTTAGGCAGTCTTCAATAAAGGGAAGTACCTCTTGCTTTACTTCGTTGGGATAGATAAGGTGTATATTGGGCCCTGCATCGAGCGTAAAGGTAAGGGGGATATTATGCTGCAATCGGAATGATCGAATGGTTTCAATGGCAGCAAGTGATTCGGGCGCCATCAATGTGTAAGGTGGTGAGGAGCTCATCATTAGGCCGTGCAGACTCAGTGCTTCTGCTTCGCAGATACCAGCAAAGGCGGTAAAATCACCCATTTTAAGTGCCCTGAGTAATTCAGCGGTATGCTTGTTGGCTTGCTGTATGCGTCCCTGGCGGTATGGATGGTCTTTCATTAAGGCATGACCGGCACTGCTGCTCACCGACTTGGCACCGCTTCGTATCAGTAATATGCTGTCTTGTAATTGTAAAAAAAGCGGATGCACCAATTCATTAATGCTACAGCCATAGAGATTTGATGAGCTGGCATATTCGGCTGTTTCGCCCCATAATACCCATCCGGGTAGCGTTGACCGACAGGCACTGCCCGATCCCAGGCGTGCCATGGCCGATATTTTCTGTGCATCCATTTTGCTATCATCATCTTGACTCAGTTGTTGATGGATGCTGTAAAGGCCTTTCACCAGGGCTGCCATGGCGCTGGCAGATGAGGCGATGCCACTGGAGTGCGGAAAAGTGTTACTGCTTTCGATGAATAACTCACCGCTTTGAAGAAAGGGCATCCGGGGCAAAAGTGCCTGTATAAGTTTTTCGAGCTTGGGGATAAAAGCCTTCTTGCGTTTGCCCTCAAAAAGAAAATCAATCTTAAGTTCCTTTCGAACTGCTGTGTAGCTCACTTTTGTTTCAGTGCGTGCACGGCTAAGGGTAAAGCTGATGCTTGGGTTAACAGGTTCCTGGATGGCCTGCTTTCCCCAGTATTTAACAATGGCGATATTGGAAGGTGCGTCAGCTTTAGCCAACACTACTTTTTGTCGCTCCATAAGGGCCATATTACTATATTTTAAGGTCATTGAATTTAAAGATAGTATCTCGTTGCCGGGCATTGAAATAGTTACGAACGTAGGTATCGCCTTCATCTGATACCGCCATCACAAAATCACCACCCCAGGCACCCAATGTTTTAATATAACCCCTGAAATCTTTAAAATGTTCATCTTTTATGGGTTCTAATTGAACAACCTTACTGATAATGGCTTCGTGTTCGGCCATTAGATAACCAAAATCGTGCAGGCTATGGGTTTTTAGCAGGGCTTCAGTGATCGCATTTACCTGGTTGATGGCAGCAGTACTGATGCTTTGGTGATTTAGCCTGGCAATGGCCTGCTGACTGCTTTGCTTGCGTCCGGAATACACAAAATAGATGTGCCGGGCGAATGTAGGGTCGAAACCAACCGATTTGTGGGATGGTACTCCGTCTTTCAGCTGATAGATGATGGGTGATGAAGCCGTGGCACAAGCAATGTCGTAGCCCGATCCGCCAAAAGTATCGTGCAGCAGTAGGTAGGGATTAATGCCCAGCCACTGTGCCAAAAGAGAGATGAGTGTGGAGCTGCTGCCCCAGCCCCATTCACGCTTAAAGTCAAGGGATGTAGTAACGGCTTTGTTTTGTAGTAGTTTGCGAATATCGGGTCGGTAGTCAATGCACTTCTTAAGTATGGAAGCCAGCTGTTGAGCCAGCTTTTCATCATTGCATTGCAACACCTTTAGTGTTTCGTCAAAAGAAGCTTGTAGCCATTGTCCCTGCGGACTAATCGCCTCCCAGCTTAAAAAATTATCTGCTGCAGGTTTTACTGTAAGCTCTTGCCCGCACTTGAGCGGAAATGCCAGTGCCTTTGCACCGCGCAGCACAAGGTATTCGCCTGTGATCAGCAGTTTGCCATGTGCCGTGTAATGTTCACTTTTACTTTGTTGCATTTATCCTCTTTGTGCTCTCAGAAATTGTTCTACCATTGCGTAACTAACCACCTTGTCTTTAAAATGTTTGGCAGCCGCCCTTTTTTCATCATGTGTAGCCGCTAATGTATTTAGTAAGTTACTCAGGTGTAGTTTCATGTGGCCTTTTTGTATGCCCGATGTTACCAGCGAAGCAAGCGCCCCAAAATTATTGGCCATGCCGGCAGCTGCTGCTATTTTCATCAGCTGTTCAGCCGAAGGGTTTTGCAGGATTTTTAGGGCGCTCTTTGCCAGCGGGTGCATATTGGTGAGGCCGCCTACAGTGCCCAGTGCCAGGGGTAGGGTAAGCGTATATTCAAAGTGGGTATCGCTAAGCTTAATGGCGGTAAGTGAGGCATATTGTCCCTTCCGTGCGGCATAGGCTTGTGCACCGGCTTCTACGGCTCTGAAATCATTGCCTGTGGCCAGTACTACGGCATCAATGCCATTGAAGATGCCCTTGTTATGCGTAACCGCTCGATATGGATCATTCGTGGCGATATCAACGGCTGTCTTAAAGCGCTGTGCAAATTCGTGCGCTGAGTACTGAGCGGCATAAGGCTGCAAGGCCTCGATGGCGCAACTTACCCTACAGCTCACCAGGCATTCCGGTGTGTAGTTGCTTAGTATTGACATGATGTGCGTTGCGGTACCTTCCCGGCTAAGTGTGTCATGTTTATTGATATAGGCGATAAGGTGAGGGGCGATGGTTTCCAGGCAGGTATTGATGAAATTAGCCCCCATGGAGTCAGCAGTATTGAATTTTATCAAGGCCTGATGCGTATCCTTCATGTTGGCGATGCTTGCAAAGCTGATATCTACGATGCCACCGCCGCGCTGGCGCATATTTTTCGTTACATCCCTGCAAACAGTGTGTATCAGCTTCATGATCTCATTTCGCAACTCGTTGAGCAAGGCTATGTTGCCGGGCCAGGTAAAATGGATCTGACCATTTTTCAGACTGTCAATCACCTCTGCTTTAAAGCCTCCGTGTTGTGCCCAGAAACCGGCTGCTTTAGAGGCGGCCGCCACCACACTGCTTTCCTCAATTACCATGGGTACCATGTAAAGCTCGTCGTTGATGAGAAAATTGGGTGCCACACCAAAGGGTAAATAATAGTTAGAGATGATGTTTTCTGAAATATCGTTAAATAAATGTTGCTGATGCGGATGCAGATACTCCTCAAATACCTTTGCCAATTGAGGAGCCAGTTTCTGCTGTTCAATCAGCCGTTTCACTTTATCTTCGCGACTAAGTTTGGAAAATCCGCGTATTAATTCTTTCATAATCAGGGTTGTTTTATTCGCAGGAAATTATTGGCCAGGTGCCAGCCTTCTTCTATTTTTTGAACGAAAACTCTTAATTTTTCGTAATCCCCCATGGCATGCCGCAGAAAGGCGGATCCCATGCCATAGAAAGCCGGTAATTTGGATAGTTGCGTCAGGTAATAGCCATCCAGCACACTGGATATGCCTCCTGATATGATTAAGTGCTTCACCTTCACCCGCTCTTGTGGCAGTTCTTCGCTGAGAGTGTTCACCATGCGGGTCATATCCTCGGCAGTGTGTCCTACATGAATAAAGGGATTGAACACCTCGGCGGCCACCGCATTGGATCGATTCAGCTCCACCAGCGAGAAGTTGGTGCCCCCCATGGCGGCAAACTCAATGGCCTCCAGGGGCAACTGCATCAAGTGTCGCAGACTTTCCTTACCAAATCCCTGACCCACTTCTTTCACAATCAGTTTTAGCCGGGTCTGCTCTATGAAGTCCTGCAATAATTCATTGGCCGGTCTTTCCTGGCGGTCGCCCTCGGGCTGAAAGGCTTCCTGTAAGGGGTTGATGTGTATGATCAGTCCATCAGCCGATAGTCGATCCACTAGTTCCCCCAGTTCGTCAGCACGTTTTTCTTTTAGCATGGTTTCCAGCTGACAGATACCGATATTGGCAAAGAGGGGTGCCGCGTCGCCCATGATAGGACGTACGTTGAAATCCTGAAAGTGGGTGTGGTCATCCAGTAGAATTCGGCAGGAGCCCAGCCCCATGCCCAGCCCAAATTCGGCACAGGCCTGCGCCAGGTTCTTATTGATGGTGCCGGCTCGTTGAGTGCCGCCCGTCATGCTGGAGACCCACAGAGGTAAACGCATCGTGCGTCCGGCAAAGGAATAGCTGAGGGGTGCCGGGCTGTGGGTGCCAAACAGTGGCTCGTATTCAAAGCGCTTATCCGCATGCCGGCCTTCCAGTCTTGAGCTGAAGGCTAAATCGATATGATCACGTTTCCTGTCTTCCATGAGTGCTTACTTTGTTTAAGAATGGTAAAAATAAGCTGAACTTATTCCAATCCCAAATGCTTTGCGATTACAATGCGCAGTATTTCTGAGGTTCCCTCGCCAATTTGCAGGATGCGCTGGTCGCGGTAAAAGCGCTCAATAGCCGATGATTTCAAAAGTCCCTGACCCGAGAACAGTTGCACGGCCTCATCGCTAATTTCCTTGGCAATATCACTGCAATAGAGCTTGGCCATGGCAGCTTCCTTGCTAAAGGGTCGTCCGGCATCTTTCAAGGCACAGGCATTGTATAGGGTGTTACGTGCCAGTTCCAGCTTAAGCGCCATATCAGACAGTTTAAAGGCATTTACCTGATAGCTCGCAATGGCCTGGCCAAATTGTTGACGTCGTTGCGCGTAGTCCATGGCCATTTCAAAGGCTCCCTGTGCCAGCCCTAAGCCCATGGCTGCAATGGACAATCGTCCGCCGTCGAGGGTTTTAAGCATCTGACCCAGTCCCTTATCGCGTTTTCCCAGCAGCTGTTCTTTGCCTATTTTTATATTATCAAAGCGGAGTTCTGCTGTATCAGAGGCGCGCCACATCATTTTTCCCAGCAGGCGTTGGGTAGTAAGGCCTTCACTGTCTCTATCTACCAAAAGGGTAGAGAAGCGCTTCTTGCCATTCTCCTCACTGGTAACGGCCAGCACGGTTATGCCTTTCATCAGCTCATTGCTGCCATTGGTGATGTAGCGTTTACTGCCGTTAATTAGCCAGTGGCCATCCTGCTCTTTAGCCTGTGTTTCCACGCCCTGTGCATCCGAGCCGGCATTTACTTCCGTTAGTCCGAAGGCCCAAAGTCCCTCACCCGATGTTAGCAGAGGTAGGTATTTTAGGCGTTGTTCTTCGGTGCCATAATTAAAGATCGGGGCAATGCCCAGACTGTTGTGGGCGCACATGGTGGCGGCCTGCGAGCTGTCGATACGTGCCAGCTCCTCAACAGCAATAATGTAGGATAGGGTGTCGCGTCCCTGTCCTCCGTATTCTGTGGGTAGGTCAACGCCAAAAAGGCCGGCTTGTCCCATTTTTTTTGTCAGCTCAACAGAGAATGTTTCGTTGGCATCTAGCTCAGCAGCTATTTCTTTTATTTCCTGCTCGGCAAAGGCCCTTACCTCCTGGCGGTAGGCTTCGTGTTGTTCGGTACTTAATATTGACATGTATGATTTCTTATGACGCTTAATCTGGATTGAGCGCCCGATAAAATAATTCGCTTTGTTTTTCTGATTAATTAATCCGTTTTGTAAACAAGCAAAGCCTGGTTAAGTTTAACCTGATCACCGGCATGAATATGTATTTTTTCAATAATTCCATCCTTCCAGGCTTTTATGTGGTTTTCCGTTTTCATGGCTTCCAGCACCATCAGTAGATCTCCTTTTTTCACGCTTTGTCCATCTTTCACATTCACCTTCATTACATTGGACGGTATGGGTGCCAGGAAACGATTATGCCCTTCTGACTTTTGCGTATCAGACGGCTTATGGGGTGGTAGGCAGTCGTGAGCCACAATGCTGTGAACCGTTGCATAGTGGATGATCTCTACCCTGTTATCCTGCGCGAAGCAATACAGGTGATAGGGTTTATCATCCAGCTGAAAGCGCAGTAGAAATTCATCTGTGCTGAGTTGGGCAAGGCGGTAGCTACGGTCATTAAGCGTTACTGTAAGGCCTTCGTTATCACCTTCAAAGCTTGCTTTGAAATTTTGCTTGCCAATGGAAAAGGAAAGTTCCGGCAGGTGGCGCCAGAAACGATTTTTGATGCGCCTGTAGCGATGTGCCACGTAGGCTAAGGCCGGTATCAGCTGATCTTTGTTGGTGTTAAGTAAAGCATCTATATTTTCACTGCAAAAGCTTGTGTCTGCTCGTCCCTGTTGGAAAACAGCATGTTGCAGCACAGCATGAAGAAAGGCTCCATTGGTATGGATGCCGCTAAGTACAAGCTCCTGATTGGCAACCACGGCCTTCTGTATGGCTTCTTCACGGGTATTGCCCCTTACAATTACCTTGGCAATCATGGGATCAAATTGGGGCTGAATGGCAATGGGCTGCGTGAATCCTATCTCCACACGAACATCCTTGGTCTTTGGAAGTATTAGATGCCTTATTTGTCCGGGTGCCGGCTGGAAATTATTGTCAGGATCTTCGGCACAGCGTCGCAGCTCGATGGCATGTCCCCGCATGCGCAAAGCCTCCTGCTTTAGTTCTAAAGTCTCGCCGCGGGCAATTCTAAACTGCCATTCCACCAGATCGATGCCGGTAATGGCTTCCGTAACACAGTGTTCCACCTGAATACGTGTGTTCATCTCCAGAAAATAGTGTTGTCCCTTGTCATCCACCAGAAACTCAACGGTACCCGCATTGCTGTATTCAATGGCCTTACACAAGCGCAGGGCATCGCTGAATAGTCTTTCTTTCACCTTGGCGGCAAGACCTGGAGCTGGCGCTTCTTCAATAATTTTCTGGAAACGACGCTGAACCGAACACTCACGTTCAAACAGATGGAGGTGATTGCCGTGCCGGTCACTCAGCACCTGTACCTCAATATGACGTGCACCGGGCAGATATTGTTCCACGTAAAGGCGCTCATCGCCAAAGTAACGTTGTGCTTGCTTGCTAAGTATAGGCAACTGTTTAAGCAGTTCGCTTTTGTTATTGCATATCTGCATGCCTTTGCCGCCACCACCCATGGCAGCCTTCACCAACACGGGGTAGGGCAGTGTGTCTGCTTCGGCAATGATGGACTGTAAGCTCCCTTCCCACGAGGCGGTCAGCGATACGCCGGCCTGCCGTGAGATCTGACGCGCCATTTGTTTGTCACCCATCATCTTAAGGTTGTTCGCCGAAGGTCCCACGAAGGTAATACCGGCACTGTTACATGCCTCGGCTAATCGGTGGTTTTCCGATAGGAAACCGTAACCCGGATGGATGCAGTCGGCACCATAGTCTTTAGCCAGTTCAATTATCAAATCGATGTTGAGGTAATTATCCTCAAAGGGCCCTTCATCGAAGTAGTGTACTTCATCGCTCAGTTGAGCCGGAAGGGTGTCTTTCTCAAGCTTAGAGATGGTTACTACCGTGTTAAGTCCCAGCTTGTGTGCCGCCCGAATAATACGAACAGCGATTTCTCCTCTGTTGGGTATCAGTACTTTGTTCATCTTTATTGCTTTTGGGGATGCCATTGAGGGTTCCGTTTCTCAAAGAAGGCCCTTACGCCTTCCTGTCCTTCATCGCTTGTTCTTGCCTGTGCTATTTTATCGATGCACAGGAGTTTGTCCTCATTCTCTTTGCCATGCTTGCTTAGCGTATTCAACAACTCTTTGGTGTTCTTCATTGCCGATGGACTGTTGGCGCTAAGTTGCTCGCAAAGGCGATTGATGCGTTGGGGTATTTCCTTGGCTTCAAGCACCTCGTGGATGAGGCCAATCCGCTTTGCTTTTTTGGCAGAGAATACTTCGCCGGTGAGCAAGAGGGCACGCGCCTGCGACAGGCCTATTTTGTTAATTACAAACGGTGCTATGGTAGCAGGAACTAATCCTAAGCGTACTTCTGAGAAGGCCATTTTGACTGTTTTCTCGGCAATCACATAGTCGGCGCAGGCCAGCAATCCCAGGGCGCCACCCATGGCATATTTTTCTACCCATACGATCACGGGTTTGGGATAGGCATTTAGTTTTTCAAAGAGCTGATAAAAGAGGTGAGCATCCTTACGGTTATCTTCATCGCTCTGTGTCACACCTGCTTTCATCCAATGCAAATCAGCACCTGCACAGAACATTCCATCGGCACCGCGCAGCACCATGAGGCGAAGTTTGTCATTGACTGCCACGCGATCAAGCACGCACAGCAGTTCGTTGATCATCTCTTTGGACAATGCATTTTTCTTTGCCGGATCATTCAGAAGAATGCGTGCTACGCCCTTCGATTGATTGACAACGACCAACTGTTGATTACATTCTGAAGATGCCATACTTTGTTTTTTCATTTTTGTTGTTGGATAGAATGCGCAGTACCTGACCGGCGACTTGCCTTGTAGCTGTTGGTGTAATGATCCCATCGTCCCACAATCGGCTGGTGCTGTAGTAGGGCGAGCCTTCTTCCTCGTATTTTTCCAATATGGAGCTTTCTATTTTGTTTAATCGATCCTCGTCTATTTCCTCATTGCGTACCTTAGCCTGATCACGTTTGATACTGGTAAGTACCTGTGCCGCTTGTTTTGCACCCATCACTGAGATGCGGGCATTGGGCCACATAAACAGAAAGCGGGGATCGTAGGCCCTGCCGGCCATGGCATAATTACCGGCTCCATAAGAGCCACCCATCAGGATGGTGAAATAGGGTACGGTGGAGTTGGCCAGTGCATTCACCATCTTGGCTCCATCCTTGGCAATGCCCTTGTGCTCATAGTCTTTGCCCACCATAAAGCCGGTAATGTTTTGCAGAAAAAGCATCGGTATTCGTCGCTCGTTGCACAGCTGTATGAAATGTGTGCCCTTAAGCGCGGATTCAGAAAACAGGATGCCATTGTTGGCCAAAATGCCCACTTGCTGTCCTTCAATTTTAGCAAATACCGTTACCAGGGTATTTCCGTATTCGGCTTTAAACTCATGAAAGGCACTGTTGTCCACCAGGCGGGCAATAATCTCGCGGACATCGAGAAAGGGTTTGCCGGGCGCAGGGATCAGGCCTGTTAGCTCATGGATATCATAATGGGGCGCCTCGTGTTTATGGTCTTCGTCAGTTGCCTCTTGAGGTAGCGTCTCCACAATGTTGCGACAGATGTGCAGGGCATGCTCATCATTATCGGCAAGGTGATCGGCCACACCGGATATCTGCGTGTGAACCGCACCTCCCCCTAATTCTTCAGCACTCACCTCTTCACCTGTTGCGGCTTTAACCAGCGGTGGGCCGGCCAAAAAGATCGTGCCTTGTTCTTTCACAATGATGGTTTCGTCACTCATAGCCGGCACGTAAGCGCCACCGGCCGTACAAGAGCCCATCACCAGAGCTATTTGGGCAATGCCCGCTGCCGACATGCGCGCCTGATTAAAAAAGATACGTCCAAAATCATCTTTATCGGGAAATACCTCGGCCTGATTGGGTAAAAAAACACCACCACTGTCCACCAGATAAATGCAGGGCAGATGGTTTTGCATCGCTATTTCCTGGGCGCGCAGGTGTTTCTTAATGGTCTCGGCAATGTAGGTGCCACCCTTTACCGTGGCATCATTGGCAATGATCATTACCTGCCGATTGTGCACTCGCCCAATACCCGTTACAATACCTGCAGCAGGAAAATTATTGTCGTATTGGCCAAAGGCTGCCAGGGGAGATAGTTCCAGAAAGTAACTGTCTTGATCCAACAGGTAGTCAATGCGCTGTCGAACCGTTAACTTTCCTTTTGCTTTGTGCTTTTTAAGGGCTTTTTCGCCTCCGCCCAGCATCGTGTTGCGTAGGTGAGCGTGGTAGTTCTCCGCTAATATCTTGTTTAAGGCTTGGTTAGCTATAAACTCTTCGGAATCTTTGTCTATGGTTGATTTGTACTTAAACATCTTTATTTCTCTATTCGAAATTTATAACCTTTAGCACGGTTAAATGTTCAGCCAAACAGGAAATAAAATGAACGCAAAAGTTCAGTTTTAAGCACAAAAAAAGTCCGACAAAGCCGGACTTCTTAGCAGTATTTTATCAGCGGTTTAGCGCATGTCAATTACATCAACATCAGGGTGAGCTGCTGAATTAAATGCGAATGTACTGTCGTTAAAGGTCTTATCGGTTGACATATTCTTCACAATAACGGTATAGTTGTTACCGTCTTTGCCCACCTGGCGGATGGAGTATAGCTGCAAGCTGTCCTTAAGAATCAATAACTTGATGCGTGAAAAAGGTTTATCACGATTCTCGGGGTATAGGTCAATCTCGTGGCAGGCCTTGCCATCAGCTGTTCCTTCGGCCACGTAGTTAAAGGTGTAGCCTTTTTCGTAGATGGTAAAAATGGTTGCCGGGTTCAGCGTTTCTTCATCTTCCAAATCAGGAATTGTAATATTTACTTCACCGGCATCTAACATGTGGGTGTACAACACTTCCCCATCAAAGTAGGTGTCTACATCCATTAGATTCACCTTGTATTTATTGCCCTTAATGATGATGTTGCCTTCATAAACTTCGTGTATTTCTTCCTGTAGGTTTTCCAGCGAAAAAGAAAAGTCTGCCACGATAGACTGATAGCCTTTAGTTTTAAGGGAAACTTTATCAAGAATTTCTTTGGCTTTCTCTGGTGATTGAGCCGTTCCCCACAGGCTAAGTGTAGCCAGAATAATTGTTACAATGTACTTCATATTTTGCTTTCTACTAATTTTAATGTTGATCTATGTCAGCTTTCAATTATTGTTCCAAAAATAGAATCTAATTAAACTGGCTCAGGAGTTTTTCCAGCTCCAGCTCATCGGGCATGAGCACCTGACGGGCTTTACTACCCTCGAAGGGCCCCACAATACCGGCGGCTTCCAGCTGATCAATGATGCGTCCGGCACGGTTGTAACCAATGGAAAAACGGCGCTGAATGAGTGAGGTGGAACCACTTTGGTTAGCTACCACCACGCGGGCAGCTTCTTCAAACATAGGGTCGCGTTTGCTCAGATCTACTTCGCCGGCGGCAGCTTCGGAGCTGTTTTCACCCACATACTCGGGCAGAAGGAAGGCAGAAGTATAACCTCTTTGGGCACCGATAAAATCGTTGATGCGCTCCACTTCGGGCGTGTCCACAAAGGCACACTGTACGCGCACCAGGTCGCTGCCCTGCGATATGAGCATATCACCCCGTCCGATCAGCTGATTGGCTCCCGGTGAATCCAGAATAGTGCGTGAGTCAATCATAGAGGCTACCTTAAAGGCTACGCGGGTTGGGAAGTTGGCTTTGATGACCCCGGTAATGATATTGGTAGATGGGCGCTGGGTAGCCACAATCATGTGGATGCCTACGGCACGTGCCAGCTGTGCAATTCGGGCGATCGGCAGTTCCACCTCCTTGCCGGCGGTCATAATCAGGTCGGCGAACTCATCAATAATAACCACGATGTACGGCAAAAAACGGTGCCCCTTTTCCGGGTTCAGGCGTCGCTTCACAAATTTATGGTTGTATTCCTTAATATTACGGGCGTGTGCTCCTTTCAGCAGCTCGTAGCGGTTATCCATCTCAATGGCCAGCGAGTTAAGGGTGTTTACCACCTTCTGTACATCCGTAATGATGGGATCTTCTTCGTCGGGCATCTTAGCCAGGAAGTGACGTTCTATTTTTGAATAGATGTTCAATTCCACCTTCTTGGGATCCACCATCACAAATTTTAGCTGCGAAGGGTGTTTCTTATACAGAAGGGAGGAGATAATGGCATTAAGTCCCACCGACTTACCCTGTCCGGTAGCACCGGCCACCAGCATGTGAGGTGCCTTGGCCAGATCCAGAACAAAGGTTTCGTTGGAGATGGTTTTTCCTAAAGCTATGGGCAGCTCATATTTTGAATTCTGAAATTTCTTGGCGTTGATGATGGAGCGCATGGCCACCACTTCCGGATCGGAATTGGGTACTTCAATACCAATGGTGCCCCGTCCCGGAATGGGCGCAATAATACGAATACCCAGTGCAGCTAGCGATAGGGCAATATCATCTTCCAGATTTTTAATTTTTGAGATGCGTACGCCGGGTGCCGGTACAATTTCGTAGAGGGTTACCGTTGGCCCCACGGTAGCTTTAATATTTTTAATCTGTATTTTGTAGTCCTCAAGGGTTTTGACAATGCGGTTTTTGTTGGTTTCCAGCTCATCCATCGAAACCTCGGAATTATCGGCGCTGTGATCGTCCAGTAAATCGATGGTGGGTAATTTGTAAGATGACAGATCCATGGTAGGGTCGTAGTCTCCCAATGGCTCGTTCTCCAAGGTATCCAGCAATTCCTCTTCCTCGTGTTTCTCGATGGTCAGGTTAAGGTCGGCCTCTTCCTCTGTGTGCGAAGGATCAACGGTTGGTGAAAACTCCAGTGTTGCCCCCATTTCGGCCTCACGCGGTGTTGCCGTTTCGTTTTCCTCCTCCTGCTCCTGGTTGACAGGCTGGGGTTCGGGGGTGCTTTCTTCTTCCGTATCGATATTCTCTGTTTTTGTCTCAACCTGGGCCTGTGGTTCTTCATCAGCAGGAGCGGTTGCTTCCTGTTCAGAGGCTGTTGTGGGTGCCTCTTTTTGTGCGTTTTTATTAACAGGACGACTTATCAAGTGAAAAAAGGATTCAAAACTGTAAGATAAGTAGGCAAGCAGGGTAGCAATAAGTAAAATAATTGTTCCCACACCTCCAATAGCGGCCGATAGCCATTTACTCATGTGATATCCGTGTTGTCCACCTAATAGTAAATATTGCTCATTCACTGCACTGTTAAAGATAAAGCCTAGTGCCACCGACAACCATACTGATACTGCAAAAGAGTGTGCAATGGTTTTCTTCAAGGGCAGAATACGTGCTCCTAATAGACGAAAACCAACAACAAACAGAATAAGCACCAGCGAGAAAGCGGCCAGGCCGATGCCGCGGTTGATAAACATGTCGGCAAACAAGGCACCCCGATGTCCCGTCCAGTTGTGAACCACCACATCGGAACTGGTAAACAGCTCCCATGGATTGATATCAAAAAGACTCTTATCGGCAAAGCCGGTAAAAAGGAATGAAAAAAAGGCCAGCAGGAAGTAGAAGGCGATCCCAATGGTGAAGATGCCGGATATGAAGCGAAACTTGAAATTCTGAAACGTATTTCGTATTACGCTGATCCGTTGTTTAATACTACTTTGCTGCGCTTTGCTTTTGGTCTTTTTTTTCGCCATGCTTTCAATTATTGTCCGAGGTATTGCTTACTGACAAAAATAATAATAATAAAACAACGACCAATGCAATGCTACACACCTCGCTGTAATCAGTCGATAGTGCGCGCTATAAGCTATTGTATGATATGGTTTTATTGAATAAGTGCGCTCACTAATTCTGCAATTTCGCCCTTCTCACTTGCCTTGTAATTATCCGGCACATCAAATATTTTCTTTTCCAGTCTTTGATGTTCCACATTTTGAGCAGAAAAGGTTAGGTTCCAACCCTTAAAAGGTACCTGGAATTCAAGCATTGCACCCGGAATTTTGTCGAAGGGTGTGTTTTCGGGGGGGCGATGGAAGTCAATGTCTTCTGTGTAATAAACTGTTAGTTTTGTTGTTTCAGGCGATGCGAGGTGAATAATGGCTTTCTTACACATGTAACCCGATATTACCTTCGGCTCACTATCGGTAAATTCAACGTCTGTTTCATCAAGTTTACCAAATAAGAATAACGGTTCGTCAGCTTTATGAAGACGAAAAAGGCGTTTGTCGAAAACTCTGAATAAGGTTGCGGAACTATCCCCGTTGGCTTTGCAAATATATTCCAGATCATACAGACTCAAATCACCTTTGATAGTTACTTTATAATTGTGGTTTTTAAAGGCGCTAATCATTTTTGTGGGTAAAAACGATGCGTAAGCTTTGCCTTTAACAATCTCGGGATAGATGATTTTATAAGTGATCGTACCTTCATTGTTCCCGGTCGTTTCCTTGACCTTACAAGCTGCCAAAAGACATAAAAGAGTGCAAAGTATGATTGTTTTATGCATGCTGATAGAGTTTGTATTGATGCCTGTAGGCAGCGGACAAAAATAGTAATTAATAGCCGAGTGAAATGCCTCTTGATCGCACAAAATAGTCCATTAATCAAAATGGCAATGGTGTCACTTATCTGTGAATAGTTATAGTGCCATATTTCGCCATCTAATATTGCGGAGGTATCCTGCGTAAAGACTTAGCTTATATTTTACAACAGCGTCAGTCTCTGTGTGATATATATCATGTAAAAAATCGTTAAAAGTTTGTTATATCGCAATATGAAGACCTAATTAAATCAAATCACTTAAATCTACAAAACCATGGGCAAATTAGCTGTTATTGCACTTGGAGGAAATGCTCTCTTACGCGACAGTCAGTCGGGAACCATTGATGATCAGGAGCAAAACACTACAGAAACATTGGAGAATATTGTTTTTCTTCTGCAGGAAGGATATAATATTGTAATATCTCACGGTAACGGGCCTCAGGTGGGTAACATTGTGATGCGCAATGATGCCGGTGAGCAGATGTATAATATTCCGCAGATGCCCCTGGATGTATGTGTGGCCGATTCGCAGGGAGGTATCGGATACATGATTGAGCGCTCGCTGAAAAATGTAATGCGCCGGCACGGTATTAAACGTAATGTAATCACCCTGATGACCACTGTTGAAGTTGATCCGCAGGATGCCGCATTTAAAAACCCTACAAAGCGCATTGGTAAGATTGTGAGCAGGGAGGAAGCCGATAAGCTGACCCGGGAGAAGGGCTGGACTTTTAAAGAAGAGAAAAAAACGACTAGTGGCTACCGCCGTGTAGTTCCTTCGCCTCAGCCTAAGACGGTTGGTAACTGGGAGGTCATAGAAAGAAATGCGCGTGAGGGAACCATTATTATTGCTGTGGGCGGTGGTGGTGTGCCCGTTTATACCGATGAAGATGGGGATATTCGTCCCATTGAGGCGGTAATCGATAAAGATTTAGCCAACTCACTTTTGGCACGCCAGATAAAAGCCGATCGCTTTTACATATTAACCGATGTGCCCTTTGTTTATCACAACTATGGAAAGACCGATCAGAAAGTATTGGAGTTTTTAAATATTGAGGATACCAATAAATATCTAGCGGCCGGTACCTTTGGAGAAGGAAGTATGGCACCCAAGATCAAGGCAGCTCTTCAGTTCGTTGAAGGGGGAGGTGAGATGAGTATTATCACCGAGGCCACCAAACTGGTTGATAAGGCTTACGGAACCAAAATTACTGCGGAATATGATGAGGCTGACTTAAAAAAATACGATAACCTATAATAAAATACAGAATTATGGCATTCAACCTAAAGAATAGAAATTTTCTGAAACTGTTAGACTTTACGCAGGAAGAAATTAAGTTTTTACTAAAACTATCGCAGGACTTAAAAGCGGCCAAATATGCCGGTATTGAGCAGCCCCGTATGACGGGTAAAAATATAGCCCTGATTTTTGAAAAGTCATCCACTCGCACGCGTTGTGCCTTCGAAGTAGCGGCGCATGATCAGGGAGCCCATGTTACTTACCTTGGCCCCTCGGGTTCGCAGATCGGTCATAAAGAGTCGATGAAAGATACGGCTCGGGTATTGGGCCGTATGTACGACGGTATTGAATATCGCGGTTATGGGCAGGCCATTGTAGAGGAACTGGCCGAATATGCCGGTGTACCTGTTTGGAACGGTCTTACTGATGAGTTTCATCCCACCCAGATACTGGCTGACTTCCTGACCATGATGGAACATTCCAGTGTTCCGCTTAATCAGGTATCCTACGCCTATTTGGGTGATGCGCGCAACAACATGGCCAACTCCTTGTTGGTGGGAGGTGCCATTATGGGCATGGATGTGCGCATTGTTGGTCCTCGCTCCTTACAGCCCGATCCTGAGCTGGTGCAGCAGTGTGAGGCCATTGCAGAAAAATCAGGCGCCATCATCACGGTTACTGATGATGTGAAAGAGGGTGTGTCGGGTTGCGATTTTCTATATACCGATGTGTGGGTGTCCATGGGCGAGGCCGATGAGGTGTGGAAAGAGCGCATAGACCTGTTGAAACCCTATCAGATTAATATGGAAACTATGGAGGCTACTGGAAATCCGGCGTGTAAGTTTCTTCACTGTCTGCCTGCGTTCCATAACCGCGAGACCAAAGTGGGAGAGGAAATCTTCCAAAAATTTGGACTGGACGGTTTGGAGGTGACTGAAGATGTGTTTGAGTCGCGAGCATCCATTGTATTCGACCAGGCCGAGAATCGTATGCATACCATTAAAGCCGTTATGGTGGCTACTCTGGGTGCTTAGTTATAAGGTTCTTATTGTTATTAGAAGGCATCTCTTATTGGGATGCCTTTTTCAATTTTGCCGCTATTAGGCAGGCATTCGTCTGTTTTTCTTATCTTCAATGCTTAAAAATAAGTTATACCATGAATATTTCTTTCGTAAACATGATTACTATGGCCTTGTTGGGCTGGCTCATTGCCCTGCCAGCCGGGGCCGATGAAAAAAAGAAACTGGATGCTTCGGTGTACGATGGCTGGAAATCTATTGACCGCGGTTATTCGCTGTCTAATGATGGTAGCCACGCCGCCTATGTTATAAAACCGCAGAAGGGCGACTCTTACCTCTATGTTTATAAGGTCAGCGAGCAGCGCCTCGACTCAGTGCCGCGTGGAGTGTCACCGGTTTTTTCCTGTGCTAATTCGTTTATCGCCTTTACTGTGAAGCCCCAGGCTGATACGATTCGCGCTTTAAAACTGAAGAAAACCAAGAAAGATAAAATGCCGAAGGACAGTTTGTTTATCCGTCTGCTGGATGGTGGTCAAACCACCAGAATAACGGCCGTTAAGGAGTGGCGTACGCCTGAGAAAGGCGGCAACTGGCTGGCCTATATGCTGGAGGAGGAAGTGAAAAAAAAGGAGACTGCAGAGGATACCCTAACGAACAAGGAAGGCTCAAATACCCAAAAGAAAGAGAAAGCGGAAGCTAAGGAGAAGAAGTCCAAAAAGGCCTTTAAGTCTAAAGGTAAGCCGCTGGTATTTTACCGGCCAACAACCGGCGACAGCCTCTATGTGGAGAAAGTGAGTCATTATGCTTTGGCTGAAAATGGTACTGCTGCTTATGTGGTGCAGAGTATGGGCGATACTGCTGAAGTATCTAAAGTGCTCAGGTTTAACCCGGCATCTTTTAATGTCGATACCTTGTTCACGCAAATTGGAAAGATTGAAAAAGTAGCCAGTGCCAATAATGGGGAGCAGTGTGCATTTTATTACTCGCCCGATACAGCTGATACAAAACTATATCGCCTGTATCACTATGGAACTAAGATGAAGGCACCCCGCATGATTATTGATACGATCCATCCAAACTTGCCAAGCCAATGGGCAGCACGTACCAAGGGTAAGCTTAAATTCTCTGAGAATGGCGAACGCCTCTTCTTTGAAGCCGGTGAGCGCCCTGCTTCAGAGCCCAAAGATACCCTGACCGCTGATGAGAAAACACATCTTGATATTTGGAACTGGAAGGATGTTGATTTACAGCCCATGCAGAAGAAGAATATGAAGCGCGATAAGGATCCTACTTATGACTGTGTTTATCATATTCGTAAGCAACAAGTGGTGCAGTTGGGAAATACAAATCAGCGTACGGTGGAAGTGCCCGATGAAGGGAATGCTCAATATGGCATTTTATATGACTCCACACCTTATCGCTGGGCACGCACCTATTCAGGACGCTGGTCGGCTGATGTTTATCGGGTGGATATGCTTACCGGAGAAAAAACGCTGTTGCTAAACGATCAGGCCGGTAAAGCAATGGTGTCGCCTAAGGGGGATTGGATGGTGTACTATAAGCCGGAAGATGGTCAATATTATTCGCTTTATATTAAAACAGGTGCCAGCAAGCTAATATCCGGAGGGGCTGATGTTAATTTTGCCGATGAGCTGAATGATACGCCCAACCAAGCGCGTGCTTACGGTGTAGCCGGTTTTAGCGCTGATGGTAAGCATGTACTTGTTTACGATCGTTATGATATTTGGAAGTTGAGTCTCTCCGGTAAATCAGCGGCACTGTGCTTAACTAACAGACAAGGACGTAAGCACACCACTGAGTATCGCTATGTGAAGCTGGATAAAGAAGCCAAAACCATCGATCTGAGTAAAGAGATGCTGCTTATTACCTTCAACGATGTGAATAAACAGGCTGGTTTTACTCGTTTAGAAGATGGTGATCTACAGCAGATGATGATGGGTGACTACCGTGTTTATGCACCGCGTAAAGCCCGGGAGGCCAATGTGATGGTATGGCGCAAATCGACCTTTAAACAGTATCCCGAATTACTTATTAGTGAAGGCGATTTGAATGATGCAAAGGTGATTAGTAACACCAATCCTCAGCAGAGCGATTATATCTGGGGTAATATTCAACTTGTGGATTGGGTGGCATCCGATGGCCTGACCCATCAGGGCTTACTCATTACGCCGGAAAATCTCGATCCGAAGAAGAAATACCCTATGATTTCGTATTTCTATGAGCGTTACTCTGATAATCTACATGGCTATCGGCCACCGGCACCTAGCCGTTCTACGGTAAACTGGAACTTCTATGCCTCCAACGGTTATGTTATTTTTGTGCCCGATATTTTCTACCGCGATGGCGATCCCGGACTGTGTGCATACGAAGCCGTTGTGAGCGGTTGCCTGGCCATGGCTGATCGTTATCCTTTTATCGATCGCGATAATATGGGCATACAGGGACAGAGCTGGGGCGGCTATCAGGTGGCTCACCTGGTGACTCGTACCAATCTTTTTAAGGCTGGTATGGCCGGTGCACCCGTTAGTAACATGACCAGTGCCTATGGGGGGATTCGCTGGGGCAGTGGAATGAGCCGTCAGTTTCAGTATGAGCGCACGCAGAGCCGTATAGGCGGTACGCTTTGGGAAAAAACCAGTAAATACATCGAGAATTCACCGGTGTTCTTTGCCCCGCAGGTGGAAACACCACTTCTGATGATGCACAACGATCAGGACGGGGCAGTACCCTGGTATCAGGGCATTGAGTATTACATGGCACTGCGTCGCCTTGAAAAGCCCGTGTGGATGCTGGTGTATAACGATGAGCAGCACAATTTAACACGACGTGCCAACTCTAAGGATCTCAGTATTCGAATGATGCAGTTTTTCGATCATTACCTGAAGGGAGAACTCATGCCGGTATGGATGCACGACGGTATTCCCGCCGTTAAGAAAGGTAAAGAGCTGGGTTACGACCTAGTAGAATAATACATATTATATAAAAATAGCAATACCAATAAACAACCCTCATCAATAACGATGGGGGTTGTTGCTTTTTTAACTGCCTTTGTCTATTGTTCCACCTATGACTCAATGACTTTTATCAGGTTGATACTAACTTTACTTTGCATTAGGTATATTTGGCGCCCTGCTGAAACCCGCTTGCTTTTGGGGCATGGTTAAAGCGGTTTTATTATTCATACACATAAACATCACACCCATGAAAATGATTTGGATTAGCACCATGCTGATATTGCTGCTTGGTGTTATACCAGCCAAGGCTCAACACGAAAAGAGCTTGCCAAAACTATACCAGCAGTTGCTGGATGAAGGCTGGCATCGAAAAGAAATTGATCAGCTGATGCAGAGTTATTTACAAGAGGTTTCGGGCTTACCCTCTAAAAAAGATTTGCCGGGTACGCCTTTACCCAAACCGAATCCGCAGTTGCTCGAAAATGTGGCCCAGGTGCACCTTTGGGCCAATCGTTACCGACAGGCCTACGAAACTTTTACAAGCAGCTTTCCAGATGCCGATCAGACAAGTGGCATGGTAAACGCTGATAAGATTGAACCTAACCAAGCCATTAAGCGGCAACGTGGCCTTTGGAAACATGTGGATATGTATGCTACGGCGGGTCGTATCTACGACCTTGAATTGCACCCTGATAACGAAAAGGTGATGTATGCCAACCCAGATGGCGATGGTATTTTTAAAACCGAAGATGGTGGTTTTACGTGGCAGGTCATTACCGATAACATCCCGGATCGTCTGCATCGCGATGCTTACGAGAACATCATTGTGGATCCGGCAGATTTTGATCATGTCTTTTCCATATCGCGCTTTGGTAACTTGTATGAAACAAAGGACGGTGGTGCGCATTGGCAGCAATTGAAAAACAGCCTTCATGCCGAAGGCCGCGCCCCGCAGTTTAAATGGGTCGAAGCCTTCCGTAATGAAAGCAATGATTTAATTATCATTGGATCGGTGACTAAAAAATCCGGCTTAAACCACGGTTGGGAACCGGGCATTTACCGTTCCGACGATCAGGGTCAGGCCTGGAGCAAGGTGGCTATCCAGGGGGATAAATTCCAGGAAATGGCCTTTCATAAAACGCAAAAGGAGCTGATCTACCTGGCGAATCAATCCATGTTATTCAAATCGGATAACGGCGGTGTGTCATTTAAGCTGATGCATGACTTTGAGTTTGGTAATCGGCCCATGTTTATTTCAACCTTAATTGGAAACCAGGCCGATGCGCTTTATGTGGCACTGTCGCAGGGCAATGATACGCGGGTGTATTTTTCGGGCGACCAGGGCCAGTCGTGGGAATTGCGTCAGGACTCGCAGCAGAAGATTGGCACTGACTTTGGCATCTTTGGTAAGTCAGGTAGCAGTGGCTGGACCAGTTTCTTCGAAGTTGATCCCTTTGACGCCAATCACTTGATTGCTTCCAATGTGGGCAGTTGCGAATCGTTCGATGGTGGCCGTACCTGGGAGTATCAGGCCTGGAGCACACGTGCTTTGGCTCAGATGCCCGATGGTAGCCGGCAGCTGGCGCCACATGGCAGTCATAATGCCGATAACCATGTTCTGAAGTTTCACCCCAAAAAGAAGGGTTTTAAAGTAAAGGGCTGCGATGCAGGCATCATGATGAAGGAGCAGGCCGACACCAATTGGGTGAATATCAATGGTAATATGCCGGCCTTTTTGTGGTATTCGCTGGTGGTTAATGAGTTTGGCGATCGTTACATCGCGGGGAATACGCAGGATGTTAACATCCAGACTTACCGCTACAATACTTGGGAGAATGATCGGGGTTATGAGGGCGATGCCATCTTTATGAATCCATCTACCAATACCACCTACTATCCGGTGGCCAAAACCGAGCCGGGCGAAGGTTTAAACTTCCTGGAGCCGGGGTTCTGGAAAATGCATTCCTGGAGTTATCCCAAGGTGGCGGTTAATTATCAGAATATGGATCAGGTTTACATTGCCTACGGCCGTCGTCCAACCGAACCGGAGCGACAGTTACCCAAATATTTATATGTAAGCGATAACCGCGGGGTGTCTTTCAGGCGTGTGCCCAATATGAACGATAAAGAGGTGTTCTCCATTAATGTGTCGCGCACCGAAAAGCCGCTTTTAACAGCTTTTACAGCAACTGATGTCATGATCAGTGATGACGAAGGGGAAACCTGGCAAACTAATGCCTACCCCGAAGGCTTTAAGGGTACCCAGCACAAACGCCGTGTGAGTGGATGTGTCGATCCGGATAAGCCCCAGCAGATTTGGTTGGGCGGTGCCAATGGCGCGGTCTATCAGTCGGCCGATGGCGGTCAGTCCTGGGCATCGATCAAAGGCAGCTTACCCGATGGGCATGTGATCGAATTGTTGTATCACGAAGGCACAGCCGGCGATTTGTATGCCTTGGTGCAGGGTTATGGCGTGTTTTATAAAGCCGCTGAGGCAAGCGACTGGCAGCTGTGGATGAAGGGTTTCAATCTGGCTGATTTTACTGAGATCCGCATCGACTACCCAACGCAAAAGTTGCTGGCCGCCAGTTACGGGCGTGGCCTGTGGGAAGCCGACCTGGAAAAGACGGTTGATCGTTTTTTTGCACAGCGTCAACCACTCATCAAAGCCCTGGGTAAAATCAACGGAAAGCATGCCTTTGCCCTGGATGCCCCTTGGCAATTACCGGCCTTCTATAACTTTAACTGGCTGTTAAACGGCGAGAAGCAAGGCAGTAACGCTCGCGTGCTTTTGCTTGACAGAGTAAAAGCCGGCGACGAGCTGCAACTCGAATTGTCGCCGGTGTATGCCACCGATGTGCGGATAACTGCGCAGCATCAGGTAAGCAAGCCGGTAAAAAATAAAGTGAACTTCGAAAAGGAGCATAGCCTGTTTTTAAAGGATCAGTTTATCGATTTGGGTTATGTCGATTATTTTGGGGCAAGTCAGGATTTCACCTTCAGCACCTGGATTAAGCCAATCACCGAAGGTCTGGTGGCTGCTAACCGTCGCATTTTCTATCGCGATGCCAAGGGTTGGTACCTGGAAGTGACCAAAGACGGGGCCTTGCACTTTAATGCGGCTTTCTATCAAAACCGATCGCTTGATAAGACGTTTAATCAGGCAGCAGATCAAGCCTTGGTGCTGAGCACTGAAAAGGGCCTGATTGAATTTAACCAATGGGCTCAGATCACCGTGACTGTCCGACGCGATAAAGCGCTTGACATTTATGTGAACAACAAGCTGGTGGCCTCGCAGTCACTGGCAGACATGCCGGCCGATTTATCACTGAGTAATGTGATGAACCTAACCATGCTGGCCGATAGTTATGGTAAGAAACGCATGATTGCTGAAGTGAAAAATATGGCCATCTACAGCAAAGCTTTGCAGTTGGACGATATCAGGCGGGCTGCGGCTAAAGGTGCCCGTCATGCCGATCACCTGACTTTCTACATCGATTTTAACAGCGGATCGAATAACTCAGAGCTTTACACCGGTCGAAAAATCAGGTTGAAAGGCTCCGCTTATCTGCAGGGGAAGGCCCGCTAACAGATAGCATGCAGTGTTAAACCAACTGCCATAATCATACATAAAGCATCCGGATTCAGAATTTCGTTTTGGATCCGGATGCTTTTTTAGATTTAGGCTTTATTAGTGCCTGACAATTGAAATCATTGTATTTTTTTGGTAGAGAATATAAGCAAGCTACCAATCGTCTCGATACTCAGATCTTGATGCTTTGTACTTTTCTGGCTTGTCCAGGTTGGGTAATCATTCAGTTCTATGTATTTATTTAGCACTATGTTGCTATACTGTACTTGTGGGTATTTATAGAAGTGATTAAAATGAATATGAGCCATAAAATAATCATCTAAATAGAGTAAATTGCCGCTTTGAATTCAGTAAGGATAGCGATTCATTATGTCGTGCAGATTCTGCCCTGTTTAGTCAAGTAATTTTATATTATGGATGCCTATATTTTTATCATTAATATTATTGCAGCCCTTGTGGTTGCTTTTATCCTGAACCTTGTTCTGCAGCGTCTTATAAAGATGTATATGACACGTTTCGTTAAGCGTGTTTCGGCTGATGCTACCTCATTTTCCTTTCTAAAAAATTCAGTGGGTTTTATCATATGGAGCATGGCTTTTATCTATATTTTGCATTATATACCGGGGCTTAGCGAAGTGAAAACAGCTGTGTTTGCCAGTGCCGGTATTTTCGCAGCCATCATTGGTTTTGCTGCCCAAAAGGCCTTTGCCAATATCGTTGGCGGTATCTTCATTCTTATATTCCGTCCTTTTCGTGTGGGCGATATCATATTTATCGGTGTGGATTACCGGGGTGTAGTGGAGGAAATCACCTTGCGGCACATTGTTATTCGCAATTATGAAAACCGGCGCATCATCATACCCAATGGTATCATTAGCGACGAGACCATTGTAAATAGTTCCATTGCCGATTTGCGAATTAAAAAGCACATAGAGTTTAGTATTGGTTTTGATGCCGATGTGGCACGGGCGAAGGAAATTTTGCGCGAAGAGGCTGAGAAACATCCGCTGACCCTTGATGTGCGTAAGCCTGAGGATATTGAGAAAGGCAGCCCAAAGGTAACGGTACGAACCATTGCACTGATGGAATATGCCATTAAGATACGGGCCTATGTATGGGCCAAAGACAGTGATGATGCCTTTTTGATCAGTTGTGATTTAAACGATATCATCCTGCGTCGCTTTAAGCAGGAAGGAATCTCTATTCCCTACCCACATCACAATGTCATTATTCAGCAGTCGGGAAATGCAAAAAATGATGATAAGCAGGTAGTGAACTGATCAGTAGGACTATAGTAGTTGCGACACTGGAGGCCGTGATGTAAAACATATCGGATGACACTGTGAAATAGCCAGGTCATCCGATTCGTTGTATTCGTCAGTGATCCATACAGTTGCTAATCCTCTTCATCTTCCGGTTCTTCCTCATCAAGATACTCGGATAGGTAGTCAACATCGCTGTGCTTATCGGCATATGATTTATGCACTTTGCTTTTTAGCTTAAAGTCATCACCAAAGTCATCATCATCTTCCATTATTTCAATGGCCATTTCAGACGACATACGCAACATATATACTTTCTCGTCGGTTTCGAAGCGCAAGGCTGAAATGCGGTGCCCTTTGCTGTCACTAAACCAGATGATGTTGTCATGAAACCCTTCGGGATAAACCAGCTTGAGCTGCTCCTTCAGGTCCTTGGCTAGTTTTTGGTAATCCATGATTACCTTTGGTTTACTTGTAATCATATTAGTTTTTTTACCCTGGTGATACTTTAGTTTTACTGCTGCTAATATAAAAACTGTTTTGACAGTATAACCGCGTTTTCGTCAATATTTTTCATAGATCTGCCATTGTTAATATAAACACCTGAATATTAATATATAGTGGGTGTATCCAGTGCTTTTGCACTATTTTACTGCCAATGTCATTGGTCAAATAATTTTGAGTAGCCGGTAATTTTAGTTGTATCTTTAGCATAGCCGTTCTGCAACTTATTTCCAACCATCGTTGTGCCTATGCCAAATCATATTACCGATATCGATGCTTTTCTAAAGCCTTTTATTACTATCATTCACGAACGAAGTAATGCTGCACGTGCCAAGGAAGGCCTTCTGACCGATGGGTCGCTGTATGAGTTTGCTAATGGTCATCAATATTACGGGTGGCATTGTGTGGGTGATCATCTTGTTTTCAGGGAGTGGGCGCCCAATGCTACGCAAATGTATTTGATAGGTGATTTTTCGCATTGGCAGGATAAGGAAGAATTTCGTTTTGAAAAAAAGGAATATGGTGTTTTTGAGCTTTGTATCAATAAGAAGCGGCTCCCCCATAAAACGCTTTATAAACTGAAGGTACACTGGCCGGGGGGCTGTGCTGAGCGAATTCCTGTGTGGGCTACGCGCCTGGTTCAGGATGATGATACAAAACTATTTGCAGCCCAGCTATGGATGCCACCGCAACACTATGTATGGAAGCACGAGGTACAAGATGCTGTGCCTGAGGTGCCTTTGGTTTATGAGGCGCATGTGGGCATGGCTACCGAGGCGGAAGGAGTGGGCAGTTACAAAGAGTTTACGCGCGATGTGCTGCCCCGTATCAAGGCGGCTGGCTATAATACCATACAACTAATGGCCATACAGGAGCACCCTTATTACGGCTCATTTGGCTACCATGTATCCAGCCTGTTTGCGCCTTCATCGCGCTTTGGTACACCCAATGAGCTGATGGAACTGGTGGATACGGCTCATGGTATGGGCATGGCCGTTATTATGGACCTGGTGCACTCCCATGCAGTTAAGAATGAGCTGGAGGGCTTGGGTAACTTTGATGGTACACCCTATCAGTTTTTCCACGATAACGAGCGGCGGGAGCACAAAGCATGGGATTCGCTCTGTTACAACTATGCACGGCCCGAGGTGCTGCACCTCTTATTGTCTAATATCAAATACTGGCTGGAGGTGTTTCATTTCGATGGTTTCCGTTTCGATGGGGTTACCAGTATGCTGTATCTCGATCATGGCCTGGAACGTTCCTTTAGTGGCTATGAGGTGTATTTTGATGGAAATCAGGATGAAGATGCCATTATCTATTTAGCCTTGGCCAACAAGTTGATTAAACAGTGTAAGCCCGCATCTATCAGTATCGCTGAGGAAATGAGCGGATATCCGGGACTGGCTTCACCCATTGAGCAAGGGGGCTTGGGTTTCGACTACCGCCTGTCCATGGGAACGCCCGATTACTGGATTAAGCTGATCAAGGAATATAAGGACGAGGACTGGCCGGTGGGAAGCATCTTCTATGAGTTGAGCAACAAGCGTAAGGAGGAGAAAACCATCAGCTACGCCGAGTCGCATGACCAGGCATTGGTGGGTGATAAGACCTTGATATTTCGACTGATGGATGCCCATATGTATTGGGGCATGCGTAAAAGGGATCAAAGCCTGGTGGTAGATAGGGGCATGGCCTTGCATAAGCTGATCCGATTAATGACCTTCTGCTGCGCCGGCAATGGATATCTTAACTTTATGGGCAATGAATTTGGGCATCCTGAGTGGATAGATTTTCCCCGTGAAGGTAATAACTGGTCCTATCAATATGCCCGTCGTCAGTGGAGCCTGGTGGATAACCCCGAGCTGCGCTTTACTCAGTTGAATGCCTTTGACAGGGACATGATTGCCTTACAGTATAAACATCGGTTTATCAACGAAGCGTATATTGAGTGCCTCGAAGCCAATGAAACGGATAAAGTGTTGGCCATACGACGCAAAGATTTGATTTTTGTGTTTAACCTGCATCCTGAGCGTTCATTTACTTTCTATGGAATTAGCGTGCCGCCCGGTAATTATAACATCGTGCTAAATTCTGATGCCGTGGATTTTGGAGGCTTTAACCGGATTGATGAAAGTATTGATTACTTTTCGCGCCCTGAGGCACAAATGTCGAGCAGGCACCGCCTCCATCTCTACCTGCCCAGTCGCACGGCTATTGTATTAAAACATACACCACCCAAACGCCTTTTCTGATATGTCAGCCTCCAAAATGATAATTTATCAACTCTTGCCCCGCTTGTTTGGCAATACCAATACTTCTGTAAAACCTGATGGTAGCAGAAGCATGAATGGTTGCGGTAAGTTCAGTGCCATTAGCGAACGTGCCCTTGACGCATTCTGTGATATGGGTATTACGCATCTTTGGCTTACGGGGGTTATTGAGCATGCTATTGTGGAGGGGTATCCCCAGGCTGGCATTGAGGATGGTAACCCCTTGCTGATAAAGGGTAAGGCAGGTTCACCCTACGCTATCAAAGATTATTATGATGTGAATCCTGATCTGGCAGATAAGGTGAATAATCGTATGGTGGAGTTTGAAGCCCTTGTAGCGCGCATACACCGTAAGGGTTTGAAGGTGTTGATCGATTTTGTGCCCAACCATCTGTCGCGTGTCTATCGTTCCGATCGCAAGCCCAAGGGTATAGATGACTTTGGAGCCAAAGATGATAGTGGCTTGGCGTTCAGTCCTTCCAATAATTACTATTACTTGCCTGGTCAGCCCTTGCAGCTACCGGAAACGCTTCTAAATTGCTTTCCCGATGCACATTACGAAGAGCTTGTGGCCCGCGCTACCGGCAATGATGTGTTTCGGCCAAATCCCGGAAAAGATGACTGGTACGAAACGGTGAAGCTGAACTATGGCATTGATTACCGGGGAGGAGCGAAAAAGTATTTCGATCCCATACCTGATACCTGGCATAAAATGTTGCATATATTGCACTATTGGGCTGCCAAGGGTGTGGATGGTTTTCGTTGCGATATGGCAGAAATGGTGCCTGTGGAGTTTTGGCAGTGGGCCATCACCCAACTAAAGAGCACTTTCCCCTGGTTGGTTTTTATTGCCGAGATTTATCAGCCAGCACTTTATAGAACATACCTAAAGACCGGTAATTTCGATTTTTTATACGACAAGGTGGGTCTTTATGATACTTTGCTCGTCGTTAGCCAAGGGAAGCAGCCGGCCACGCATATCAGTCAATGTTGGCAGAGTTTGCAAGGTATTGATAAATATATGCTGCGATTTATGGAGAACCATGATGAGCAGCGTCTGGCTTCGCGTTTTTTATTGGGCGATGGGAGCAAGGCGATTCCTGCTGTGGTGGTGGCAGCACTGATGCATCAGGGGCCATTACTGCTCTACAATGGGCAGGAGGTTGGTGAGCGCGGCGAGGGACCCTGTGGTTACAGTGGTGATGACGGACGTAGCACTATCTTTGATTATTGGAACTTGCCCGAGCACCAGAAATGGATGAACGAGGGCTCGTTTGATGGTGCCATGCTCAGCCCGGATCAACATGAATTGCGGCGTGCCTATTGCGATATTATTGATCTGTGCAAGCAGCCGGCCGTCACTTCCGGTTTGTTTTACGATCTTGTGTGGTATAACCGGAATAACCCTGCTTTCAACAGCGATAAAGTGTACGCTTTTTTACGTTATAGTGATGAGCAGTGTTTGTTAGTGCTTGTTAATTTTGCCAACGAGAAACAGCAGATTCGGCTGCAATTACCTGCACATGCCTTACAGTTACTTAATATGCCTCGTCCCATGAAAATCACTTTTCAAGCACTTGGTGGAAGCTATGAAGTAAGCATAGGCAGTGAAGAGTTGATTGGTGAGGGTTTGGCGGTAGTGCTGGATGCTTACTCCTATAAGGTGATGGCAATGACCTGGTAAGTACATTTGCGGTGGAGGAGATCATTGCCTTGTCGGCCTACGCTAAAAAATACTTACCTTTGCGCGCTATGAGTATTTTTAGTAAACTAAGTGGGGAAGAGGCACGTACCTTTAGGCTGCATCTGTTCTATAGCAGCATCGATGGCATAGCCAGTGGTGCCCTCATTCTTAATGAGTTTATCTTTATCAAATCCCTGAACGGCTCCAATGTACAGCTGGCTTTTCTGTTTCAGTTCAGCATGGTGGTGTTTTTATTTGCCATGGTGGCCAATGAAATAATGCGCCGCTTTAGTAATCGCCAACGTTTTTTGCGCATTACCGGTATTATTACCCGACTACCGCTTGTGGGGCTTGCCTTTTTTCCGAATGTGACCGGTGACAATGGCTTACCGCCTATCTATCACCTGATTTTCCTCGCTGTTTTTCTCCTGTTTCACACTTCCAAGATAGCGGTGGTCCCCTCGGTCAATCAGTATCTCAGAAGTAATTACCGCGAGGCGCTCTTTGGCAAGCTATTTGGCTATGCCACTACGCTTAATAAAATATTCGTACTTCTGACTACTTTTCTAGTGGGCGAATTGCTGCATATCAACCCCAATTCCTATAAAATATTTTATCCTATCGTTGGTGTACTGGGTGTTATATCGGTATTTCAGCTTACAAAAATTAACTTTATTCAGAAGCGCGAGGCGGTGATCAAGCCCGTGTGGCATGCTCTCAGTGATTCCTTTGTGAGAATAATACAGATTTTGCGAAATAATAAGCCCTTTCGCCATCTGGAAATGGGCTTTATCCTCTATGGTTTTGCCTGGATGAGCACCCACGCTGTGGTTACTATTTTTTACAAAGAGGCCTTGGATGTGAATTACCCCACAGTGGCTCTTTATAATATTATATTTAATCTTGTGGCCATTATGTTACTGCCCCTCTTCGGCCGTTTAATCGGCAAGCGCGATCCACGTCGTTTTGGGATATTAACCTTTGGCTCCTTAATGCTTTTTATAGCCTTTACAGCACTAACCGCCTATTTTCCCTATTACTTTATAATAGGTAACTATAAAATATACTATCTCTTTTTAGTAGCGCTCTTATTTAATGGTGTTTTTACCGGAAGTATGCCCATTTTATGGGGTATTGGCAGTAGTTACTTCTGTAAATCGCACGAGGCAGCTGATTATCAGTCAGTGCATTTGTTTCTAACGGGTTTGCGCGCTTTGTTTGCACCCATTATTGGTATCAAGCTCTATGAGTTATATGGTTTTACCTTTACTTATGCTGTGGGCATTGCTTTGTTGCTGATGGCCATTTCCTTAATGATATATTCCGAGAAGCACTTTAAGCGATAACGATAAGCAGATGTACAGCGCTAATATTACAAAACTATACTTCATTAAGGTGGCCAAATGGTTTATGCTAACCATGCCCATTCTGATGTTGTTTTTTCAGGATTTGGGATTTAGCGTTGAAGAGTCGTTTCAGTTGAAGGCCATATACAGCATTGCTATTGTGGTGTTTGAGATTCCTTCGGGGTATGCCGCCGATGTGTTGGGTCGCCGCCGTACGCTTATTATTGGTAGTCTGATGGGAACACTGGGTTTTGCCATTTATGCTGTTAGCACTGGCTTTTATGCTTTTCTGGCGGCGGAACTGATTTTGGGTGTGGGGCAGAGTTTTATCAGTGGTGCCGACTCAGCCTTGCTCTATGATAGCCTGAAAGCAGATGGACGTGAGCGTCATTACCTCAAATACGAAGGACGTAATTTCTCAGTGGGTAACTTTAGTGAGGCTTTGGCCGGTTTTGCCGGCGGTGCCTTGGCCGAGATCAGCCTGCGCACGCCCTTTATCTTTCAGACCGTGATTGCTTTTATTGCTGTGCCGGCTGCCTTTATGCTCGTGGAGCCACAGCTTTATACGCGTAGGCAAAAGGCTACCTGGCGCGATATTTTTGCCGTGGTGAAATATGCCATGGTGAGCAATCGCAGTCTGCGGTATAATATTATTTATTCATCTATCATTGGCTCAGCCACCCTTACCATGGCCTGGGTGTATCCGCTCTATCTCAAAGAGATTGGATTTCGGGAAATACATATTGGTATGAGCAGTACCCTGGTCAACCTTGTGGTGGGCATGACTACCCTTTTTGCCTATAAAATAGAGCAACGCCTGCGTCCCAAGCTTACCGTATGGGGTACTACACTGCTGATTACCGGTGGTTTTGTGCTGGCCGGACTGGTGCATTCAGTTTATGTATTACCGGTGCTGGTGTTGTTCTACTTTTCGCGGGGCATCGCCACCCCGGTGCTGAAGGATTATATCAATCGTATTACGGCCTCTGAGATGCGCGCCACTGTTTTGTCCATTCGCAGCCTGATTATTCGCGCTAATTTTGCTGTGCTAGCCCCTTTATTTGGTTATCTGACCGATCGCCTTTCCTTGCAACAGGCCTTTATCATTATCGGAATTATTTTTATTGTACTGACCGGTTCAAGCATCTTCTTATTTCTTCGTTCTCTTAAAAATTAGGGCTGTAATTGTATTTTTATTAAATTCAGCCTCCCAAACTTAACGATGCACCTTGATCAGTTCAAGCTGCCCCAAAATCTATTTTATGGATACAGTTTATTTTGATCTCCCCCTCATTGAATGGATTGGCTATCTGGCCTCAACGCTAGTACTTATTTCTTTAAGTCTCTCATCCATCGTGAAATTGCGAATTTTTAATCTTATAGGCGCCGCCATATTTTCCTTTTATGGCTTTTATATCAACGCCTTGCCGGTAGGTATAATGAATCTTGTCATCTGTATTTTTAATATTTATTATTTGCGTTCATTGCTGCTTAGGAAAGAAATGTTTGATGGTGTGTGGGTAAAGGATAGCGATGAGTATTTGCATCTTTTCCTTAATCATTATCAAAAAGATATACGACGTTTTTTTCCGGGTTTCAAGACTGATCAGGTAAAGGGCTGTCAGATACTGATGGCTGTGCGGGATATGAATGTGGCCGGTGTGATGTTATTGTCGGAGAATAAGGAGGGTGAATCCAATGTGTTGCTCGATTATGTTACGCCCCAATACCGCGATTATAAAACTGGTAAATATCTGTTGCGTAAGTTTAAAACCGATCTAATAGAAAAGGGTATCCATCGCCTGACCACTCATTCTGCTAACGCCATGCATATTAAGTACCTTAAGCGCATTGGCTTTGAAAGTAGCGGAACGTCCTATCAGTTGGATTTGTGCAAGTAGGAGGTGTTTGTTGCAACAAGTGGTGGCAAATCCCACTTATGAATAAGCAAAAATGCAGCACAAGAGCGCCGTTCGAAAGGAAGCACTCTGTAGGCTGCTTATATTCATTTTACAGGACACGCCTCGATTAAATATAAGTTGGTATATCTGGAATGAAAAATGACCGGAACTGTAACGACCCTACTCAATAAAGGCCTTCAATTCTCGCCGGCAGGCCCGCAGATTACGGGGCGATAGAGGCAGACTGGTTTTTTGTTTGATCTTCTCATACAGGTCGTGGCACATAACGATGCCTTTGCCTAATAGCTCGGTTTTCTCGCGCCGTGTGATAGAGGAAAGGCTGGTGATGGGATGCAGGTTCTCCAGCTCAATCCAGTCTTTTAGGTTTCCTTTTTTGGGGTAGTCCCAACTGAGCAGGGTGAGGCCGTAATCGCGCCCAAACTTAATAGCATCTTCGGTAAAACGTGTGTTTGTAACAATCCAGCCCTGCGTCTGTGTGTCTTTCAGGCTAGCATCGTAATGACGAACACGTGTAAGGTCGTCAAAGCGCGAGCGGATATACATGGGTACCTTCACGTTAGTTTTAGTGCCCTGATAATTGTGAAATTTGCACTCCACAAAAATGTGTTTGTGGTCGTTGGTGGCAATCACATCAATCTCATGGCGTACACTGTAGCCATTCACCAGTTTGCCCACCTCTACTTTGAAGCCCCGTGCCTTAAATAGTTCGCCTACAAAAAACTCAAAGGGATAACCCGAAGGTCCTAACTGAAGTACAGCTTGCTTCAGCCTGTAATTAACGGCGGTTTTACTTTCTTGCTTCTTCAGTATTTCATAGGCTTTGCGGTAGATATCGTGCGTAAGCATACCATCGTGCAGCTCCATACCCACGGCTTTAAGAATATGGTTAGCCATTTCTTCGCTGGCACCTGAGCGTATCAGTGAATCAAGCAGTTTATCACTATCGAAATAAACGCTCTCGCCGGAGGCTTTCTGAATAAGATAATTGGAGAGGGTTTTTGTGTGCATATCTTTTGTTTTGTATAAAGATAAGGGAATATTTAAAGTCGGCACTGCCAGCACAATTCTTTTGTAAGCCCTCTCGTGTATTCGTATAAGCAATATTTGTATGGCGCATTAATGGAGCCGAATAGCATGAATTGCTATCCGGCCAGTATAATTATTATAGTGCCTGCTCGTATATCTGACGGCTGATATCCAGGTTGAGGTCACGCGTTTCGGAAAGAGCCGTCATGCCTTTTTTCTCCAGCCCTTCAATGAATTGATCAATGGCCGATGCCTCAATGCCATAATCCGATAGTTTGGTTTTAATACCCAGACTGTTAAAGAATGCCTCAGTTTTGACGATGGCGGCCTCAATGATCTCCTCATCGCTTCCTGCTTTTATCTGCCAAACCCGCTCGGCATATTGCAATAGCTTGTCTTTTTTCTTATCCTTACGCACCCTTAGCATCGAGGGGAGTACGATGGCCAGTGTTTGTCCGTGATCAACACCATAGAAAGCGGTGATTTCATGCCCCAGCATATGGGTGGCCCAGTCTTGTGGTACACCGGCGCCAATAAGCCCGTTAAGCGCCATGGTGGCGTTCCAAACCAGGTTAGCACGTGTGTCATAGTCTTCGGGATGGTCAATGGTTTTCCTGCCTATCTCAATTAGGGTCTGTAATATGCCTTCAGCAGTACGATCCTGGAAACGTCCATCCACCGGCTGGGTCAAATATTGCTCGGTAGTGTGCACAAAGGCATCCACCACGCCATTGGCCACCTGTATAGGCGGTAGGGTGTAGGTAATTGTGGGATCGAGGAAGGAAAATTGTGGGAATACGCAGGGATGCATAAATGGGTATTTACCATTTTGATAGGTGACCACACCACCCATGTTCATCTCCGAACCGGTGGCAGGAAGGGTCAGCACCGTGCCCAGGGGCAGTGCTTCGGCCTTGCTGGAAGGAGAAAAATTACCCGTAAGCAGCGTTTCAGGATCGTTGCCTTTATATTTAGCAGCCAGGGCAATAAATTTGGTACCATCCATAACCGAGCCTCCACCAACAGCCAGTAGAAAGTCAACCTTTTCCTTTTGAACCTGATCAACGGCTTTCATCAGTGTCTCAAACCGCGGGTTGGGCTCTACACCACCAAACTCAATCAGCTGGTAGCTTTTCAATGCCTCCGTCACCTTTTGCAAGGTGCCATATTTCTTCACACTGCCACCCCCATATACAATCATCACCTTCGCATCGGCAGGTATGTGCTGATGTAGTTCGCTTAGTCTGTCTTTGCCAAACACAATATGTGTTGGATTGTAAAAATTAAAATTTAACATGCTGTATAATTTTAAGCGTTGCTATTGATCCATTATCCTTAAAATAACAAGCTAAGGGTAAAAAAGGTTATGGAATCATCAGGTGGCGGTATGATTAATACGAAGGCACTGAGTCTGGTAATCTTATTGCTTATTAGAATCAAACCACAACAGAGCCTTATGTGCATTATGATGTAGAGTTGGTATATCTTATTGCTTATTAGAATCAAACCACAACGAGCGATAAAATCATAGCTGGCAGCGAAGAGGTATATCTTATTGCTTATTAGAATCAAACCACAACGGAAAAGCTTATTGATGAAACCGATGCCAAGGTATATCTTATTGCTTATTAGAATCAAACCACAACACGTCGTAAGTAAGACCAGCGGGCGGCGACGGTATATCTTATTGCTTATTAGAATCAAACCACAACACCAACCATTAGCACAAGGAACGCTTGATAGGTATATCTTATTGCTTATTAGAATCAAACCACAACTCATTGCAAATATAATAAAATTAAATAGTGGTATATCTTATTGCTTATTAGAATCAAACCACAACACTTGAATGAAATCCCTTATTCATGGCTAAGGTATATCTTATTGCTTATTAGAATCAAACCACAACTACGGCAGGTAGTTCTTCTTCTCTATACTGGTATATCTTATTGCTTATTAGAATCAAACCACAACAGCTTGATTCAGGTGAGACTAAGAAGGTTGGTATATCTTATTGCTTATTAGAATCAAACCACAACACCGGAACATCGCATGGGTTCAGCACATGCGGTATATCTTATTGCTTATTAGAATCAAACCACAACACAACAATTGTGTTCCAATCCGAACCGAAGGTATATCTTATTGCTTATTAGAATCAAACCACAACTTTAGCGTTGTATTGGTCGAATGGTGCAAAGGTATATCTTATTGCTTATTAGAATCAAACCACAACACTTCTTTTCCTACGGCATTGATGTATTTAGGTATATCTTATTGCTTATTAGAATCAAACCACAACAACCGCAAGCGGCAATTGCGTCAATATATCGGTATATCTTATTGCTTATTAGAATCAAACCACAACAGCCAAAGATTTTTCTGTCCGTTCTGTCAGGGTATATCTTATTGCTTATTAGAATCAAACCACAACGGTGGAGTCGGCCGCTAAATACATGCTAGAGGTATATCTTATTGCTTATTAGAATCAAACCACAACACGAATATATCAATTAGGCAGTGTCGCGGAGGTATATCTTATTGCTTATTAGAATCAAACCACAACCGGCCGTGCTACTTTTCGCCATGGCAAATTGGTATATCTTATTGCTTATTAGAATCAAACCACAACAATAATAACAATACCATCCACGGTCATCTGGGTATATCTTATTGCTTATTAGAATCAAACCACAACACCGTCTTACTGCACTTTAAATCGGCTTCCGGTATATCTTATTGCTTATTAGAATCAAACCACAACACTATCTTGAATAGCTTTCACTATCCGCTCGGTATATCTTATTGCTTATTAGAATCAAACCACAACCGGCAGAGGGTCGCCATCCACGCCAACGAAGGTATATCTTATTGCTTATTAGAATCAAACCACAACTGCGCCGAGTATTTCATCCACCACGCTCTGGTATATCTTATTGCTTATTAGAATCAAACCACAACTCAAGGCCTGATTGGATGCAGTGGATAGCGGGTATATCTTATTGCTTATTAGAATCAAACCACAACACATTCAGAAGGTGACCTTTGATGCTGGAGGTATATCTTATTGCTTATTAGAATCAAACCACAACACCGGCTGACGCGTTAAGCCGGCAGGCCTAGGTATATCTTATTGCTTATTAGAATCAAACCACAACATTATGGGAATATTTAAGAGCTTATTTGCAGGTATATCTTATTGCTTATTAGAATCAAACCACAACGCTCGCTGCTGCTACTTTACCTACTACGGTGGTATATCTTATTGCTTATTAGAATCAAACCACAACATCGCGATAGAGGGGCAATGGGTATCCTGGGGTATATCTTATTGCTTATTAGAATCAAACCACAACACCCTTGCCTCGTAGTTTGCCCGCAAGGATGGTATATCTTATTGCTTATTAGAATCAAACCACAACACGGAGGCTAATGACATATTTGGAAAAAGAGGTATATCTTATTGCTTATTAGAATCAAACCACAACATAAAGTCCTTTACGTCTTTACAGGCATTGGTATATCTTATTGCTTATTAGAATCAAACCACAACGTACCGCTATCAGGAGGATAAGCTAAAGGCGGTATATCTTATTGCTTATTAGAATCAAACCACAACCGCGCGCCATACAGACCTTTATGTACGGTGTATGCAGCTGATTTTCTTATGCGAAAAATTAACACGGAAGTGTATTTGAGACTATATTAAGTGGATTTTTTTCAGGATGTCAAAGAACGCAGCTAAAAGTAGGGAAAAGTGTATTAAAAACCTAATTGGCTAAAATAGCTCATTTATTCGGTAAGTATAAATCAATATCAATTGATCCAATAGCTATTTCGCATTAGGATGTAAGTTTTCCATTAAC